>NZ_JBEXYK010000064.1:0-59672 GCF_040630865.1 Nonomuraea sp. NPDC005730 | reverse complement strand
AGCTTCTTCGCACCCTGCGCCTTGCGCACCTTGCGGATCTCGAAGTCCATCGCATCCCCTGGACTGGGGTGTTGCAACGAACCCTAGAACCCAAGGGACGTCGTCGCGGGTCATCACGTCCTCGACGGTCAGGTTCATCGTTCACCTCGGGGGTTCTCGGTCCTGCCTCCATCCCATCCGGCGGGGCGGCCCGGCCATAGGGCGTAGGTCCCTGGACGGCGGGCCGGGAGTCCTCCGCCGCCGGTTCAGGGGCGCTCGCGCACCACCGCGACGGTGCAGCGCGCGTGGTGCAGGACGCCGCGCATGACCGAGCCGAGCACGAACGAGCCCAGCCCGCTCCTGCCCTGCGAGCCGAGGACCAGCAGGTCGGCCCGGTCGCCCGCGGCGACGAGCGTCTTGACGGGATGGCCGCACTGGACGTCCGCGATCACCCTGACGTCGGGATGCCGTTCCTGCCACGGGGTGAGCTGCTCCCTGGTGATGCGCAGGTGGCTCTCCCGCAGGGCCTCGATGTCGCAGGAGAAGTCGGGCGCCAGCGCGAACGGCAACGGCCAGGCGTGCACCGCCCGGAGACTGGCGCCGCGCAGCTCGGCCTGCCGGAAGGCGTGGTCGAGGGCCGGCTCGCAGGCAGGGGAGCCGTCGACGCCGACGACGACCTCGTCGTAGGAGGCGGCGTCCCCGTCGCGGACGACGACCACCGGGCCCGGCGCCTGACCGGCCACGCTCATGCTGACCGAGCCGAGCACGGCCCCGGCGAAGCCGCCCGCCCCCCTGCGCCCCACCACCAGCTCGGCGGCCTCGGCCGCCTGCTCCCGGAGGGCGACCGACGCCTTCCCGGCCATGACCCGGGTGCTCACCTCGACGGTGGGCCGGCGTTCGCGGACGATCTCCTGCGCCTTGGCCAGGATCTCCCGCGCGCGTTCGGTCATCGAGCTCTCCCACTCGACGGCGGCGATCTGCGGAACCTGGTACGGCCAGGTCTCCACCACGGACACGATCCGCAGCGCGGCCCCCGCCCTGCAGGCGTCGTCGGCAGCCCACGCCACTGCGTCGAACCCGGACGGCGATCCGTCGACACCCACCACGACCAGCTCAGACATCGCTCATACCTCCCCTACTCATTCAGCCGTCCGGGAGGTGAGCGGACAGGATCGCCAGCCCCAAAACTTGGAGAAATCTGGCGGCGGGGGCGATCGCGGGCGGCCCCGGACGGCTTCCGGCCCCCGAACTTGGGGTTTCTTCGCCGGTTCCTGACTTTGGGCAGGCGGGGGCCGAGGAAGATCTACGGCCGGGAGGCATCATGCCGGGACGGATCATGGTCGGCGTGGACGGGTCCGCGCCGTCGGACGCCGCGTTGGGCTGGGCCGCCGACGACGCGGCGCGTACGGGCGCGGAGTTGCAGATCGTGCACGCCCTGGACCGGCAGCCGTACAGCGTCGGCAGGTTCCCCGACTTCGGGCAGTGGAACAACCTGCTGCTGGCGGCGTCCAGGGTGCTGGAGCGGGCCGAGGCGGCCGTCCGGGCGCGGCAGCCGTCCGTGCCGGTGCACGCCGAGATCGTGGAGGGGACGCCCGCGGCCGTCCTGCAGGATCAGGCGCGGCGGGCGGACGAGCTGGTCATCGGCAACCGGGGGCTGGGCGGGTTCGCCGGAGCGCTGCTCGGGTCGGTGACCACGCAGGTGGCCGGTCAGGTGCGGTGCCCCGTGGTGGTGGTGCGCGCGGACCCGCCGGAGCGGGTCGGCGAGGTCGGCGTCGGGATCGACGACTCCGGCGTCTGCGAGCCGGCCATCGGCTACGCCTTCGAGCAGGCCAGGCTGCGCGGCGCCACGCTGCGCCTGATCCACGCCTGGCAGATTCCGGTGCACGCCTTCGCGCCGGAGATCGCCTACGACGTGGAGGAGGTCCGGACCGCCCAGCGTGCGGTGATCAGGACCCGGACGGCCGGATGGCGGGAGAGGCATCCCGAGGTGACGGTCGTGGAGGACGTGCAGAGCGCGCACCCGGTCGAGGCGCTCACCGGCGCCCCCTGCGACCTGCTGGTGGTCGGCTCCCGCGGCCGGGGCGCGTTCGGCTCGCTGCTGCTCGGGTCGGTCAGCAGAGGGGTGCTCCACCACGCGCACTGCCCGGTCGCGGTGATCCGTCCCGCCGACGACGCCGAGAGCCGCCAGCCGCGGTGAAGGACGGCCGGCGCGAATCGGGGGCCGCGAGCCGAGTGAAGGACGGCCGGCGCGATCAGGGCCCGCGAGCCGTGGTGACGGGAGGCCGGCGCGATCAGGGGCTGCGCCGCCGTCCCCAGTCCTCGCCGGCCCGTGCCCACTGGACCTCCCACTCCCGGTACCGCCGCCGGTCCGTCCACCACCGGAATCCCGCGAACCCGCCCGCGGCGGCCAGGGTGATCACGGACATGAGCAGGAGGCCGGTCACCACGCCCCTCGTCCGCAGGACCGTACGGGCGGTGGGCGGCGGCACGGGCCGGCCGGCGGCGTCGATCCACAACGGCACCGTCGAGCCGGCCCTGGCCACCCCGGGGACCGGCACCGGGCCGCTCCGCGCCGCGCCCGAGGACGTCGTCCAGCTCGCCATCGCCCGCTGCTCGCCCACCGGCATCTCGGTGAGGGCGACGCGGGCGGCCGGCGCGTCGGCCAGCAGCGTCGCCCTGACCTGGTGCCGCCCCACGGCGTGCGCGCTCTCCTCGTGGAGCGCGCTCTCGTAGGCCAGCCGGCCCACGAGGACGGCGGGCCAGACGCCCGCCAGCACCACGAGCCCGGTCACCAGCACGGCGAGCGCCTCCAGCCGGTCGGAACGGCGGCGCAGGGGATTGCCGTCGGGACGGTACAGGCGTACGCGCCGGGCCAGAAGGTCGATCAACGCTTTCAACGGACACCTCCTTGAAGCACTGTGCGGGTGCCCCGGCGGGGACGGCAGGGGCGGGCGGCTCTTGACGGGAGGACCTTCGTCCCGAGTCCGCCAGGACGGACCGGGCGGCCCGGCGTTCGGATCACGGAGGACAAGGCGTGGTCACCCCGCCATCATGAACGAACCAAGAAGATCAACATGGCCGTTCTCCTGGGAAGACGTGCCAAGAGACCGCCCCGGCCGCCTCAGCCGGACTCCAGCGAACGGGGGATCGAGTCCGACGGCCCGGTGGGATGCCCGGTACGCCCCGCCGCGTCATAGATCTTGACCCACCGGATCCCCGGGAACTGCTTGAGCGTCGGCCTGATCTGGTCGGCGATGGTGAAGGCCGATCCGCCGCCGTCGACGGGGCCGGTCAGGTGGACCCTGGCGATGCCGTCCGCGACGGTCAGCCGGCCGAAGCCGGTGGCCTTGGAGCTGACGAAGCGCAGGCCGCGCGCCCGCTCGGCCTCGGTCGGGCCGGCGAACAGCCGTTGCAGCGCGCCGTAGGCGGTCGCCGGCGGGGCCACCGGGCGGGTCACCGCCGCCGTGCGCGGGCTCCGGCCGCTGCTGTCGAGGAAGTGGTCGCGTACGGCCACGGTCCGGTAGGACGTGGTGAGGTCGACGACGACCCGGCTGGGCCGGGTGAGCGTGCGGACCTGGTAAGGCACGCGTCTGGCCAGGCCGACGCCGAAGGTGAGCGTGGCCTCGAAGTCGCCGGTGTTGACGACCTGGACGACGCCGGGCAGCGCGTAGGTCCGGCGGGTGGGGCCGTAGGTGACCCGGCCCCGGCGGTCGTGGCCGTCGGCCTGGTCGAAGCGGACCTGGAGCAGGGCGTCGCCGACCGCGCCGACCGTCCGTCCGGAGCCGTCGGCGATCAGCCGGGACACGTAGCGCACGTCGTGCCGGGCCGGGACCGGGCCGCGGAACTCGAAGACCAGCCGGTCCAGGCCGGGCAGATGCGCGGCCCGGATGCCGACCAGGACGGGGACGGCGGCCTGCCGCGCGGCCCGCGCGGGTAAGGCCGGCACGCCGGTGACGGTCACCGCCAGGGCGACGGCGACGAGGGAACGGATCGGGACCATGATCATCATCTCTCTCCCGTGAACGATCCTGGTCCCAGACTGACGCGCGCGACCGCGGGACGACACCGCCGGACGTCCTGAACTCCGTGGCCTTCCGGCTCCGGCCCCGGAAGTGTCCTTGGACCCTGGTGGCGTGGGTCCTGCGGCCCTGCGGCGGGCGGCCTGGGAGGTCTCATCCTGGTGGGGCAGGCCGGACAGAGAAGACCGGACGTCCCGACGCGGTCGTCTTCTGGAGGCGGACCATGAGCACGCGCTCGCCGAGACAGGCCATGGACGCGGCGGTCGAGGCCGGTCGATGGGCCCCTTCCGTGCACAACACCCAGCCGTGGACCTTCTCCGTCTCCGACGTGGAGATCGGGTTGAAGGCCGACACCGGCAGGCAGCTCAAGGCCGGTGACGTGGCCGGGCGGGAGCTGGTGATCAGTTGTGGCGCGGCGCTGTTCACGATGTGCGTCGTGATGCGATGTGCGGGGTTCGAGCCGGTCGTCCGGGTGCTGCCGGATCCCGATCGGCCCGGGTTGCTGGCGACGGTCAGGCCGGGCCGGGAGAGCGAGCCGGACGAGGTGACGCGGGTGCTCGGGGGCGAGATCGAGCGGCGTCACACGCATCGGGCGGGTTTCGCCGACGTCCCGGTCCCTGACCGGTTCGTGGAGTCGCTGGTGAGGGCGGCGATGAGCGAGGGGGGCCGGTTGACGCCCGTCCGGTCGGCGGAGGCGGTGGAGGTGCTGGCCGCGCTGACCCGGGCGGCGCAGGGCGTGCAGGAGCAGGACCAGCGGTTCGGCCTGGAGGTCGTGCGGTGGTCCAGACCGCCGGGCAGCACGCGGGGCGACGGTGTGCCGGCCGGGAGTCACCCGCGGGAGGGCGCGCCGACGGAGGCGGTCTTCCCCCAGCGTCACTACGCGTGGCGGCAGGGCTGGGGCGCGCCGGGCGGCCAGGACGAGACGGCCGTCGGGGTGGTCGCCGTGCTGACCACGCGGGCGGACGACCGGCGGGAGTGGCTGGCCACGGGGCAGGCGCTGCAGCGGGTTCTGCTGCAGGCCTCGGCGCACGGGGTCAGTGCCGCCTTCCACACGCAGGCCCTGGAGCTGGAGCTGTTGCGGGAGTTCCTGCGGCTGGAGCTGTTCTCGGGGGAGCACCCGCAGATGATCATGCGGCTGGGGGTCACCTTCGAGGAGCAGGGCACGCCCCGGCGCCCGCTCTCCGACGTCCTTGAATGAGCGCAGCGCCCTTCTAGAATCCGCAGGCATGGGGACCGACAGGCTGCGCCGCAAGCCGTACGAGAAGGAACTGCTCCGCCTCCAGGCGGAGCTGGTGGAGTTGCAGGAATGGGTGCGGGCCGAGGGGCGGCGCGTCGTGGTGATCTTCGAGGGGCGCGACGCCGCGGGCAAGGGCAGCACGATCAAGCGGGTCACCGAGTACCTGAACCCGCGGGTGGCCAGGATCGCCGCGCTGCCCGTCCCGACCGACCGGCAGCGGTCGCAGTGGTACTTCCAGCGGTACGTCGAGCACCTGCCGGCCGCCGGGGAGATCGTGCTGTTCGACCGGAGCTGGTACAACCGGGCCGGGGTCGAGCGGGTGATGGGGTTCTGCACGCAGGAGGAGTACACGCGCTTCCTGCACCAGTGCCCGATCTTCGAGAGGCTGCTGGTCGAGGACGGGATCCTGCTGCGGAAGTACTGGTTCTCGGTGAGCGACGCCGAGCAGGAGCGGCGCTTCCGCGACCGGCTGGCGGACCCGATGCGCCGGTGGAAGTTGTCGCCGATGGACCTGGAGTCGATCACCAGGTGGGAGGAGTACTCCCGGGCCAAGGACGAGATGCTGGTGCACACCGACATCCCCGAGGCGCCCTGGTACGAGGTGCAGGGCGAGGACAAACGGCGGGCCAGGATCAACATGATCGCGCACCTGCTGTCCACGATCCCCTACCGGCGGGTCGAGCGGCCGCCGCTGGAGATTCCGCCGCGACCGCCCGCCACCGGCTACCGGCGTCCGCCGCGCCGCCCCGGGGGGTACGTCCCCGACGTCACGGCCGGCCTCTGAGCGGGCCGCCGATCAGGGAAATCCGGCGTACCGGACCGGATCCTCCCTTGTAGGGGAAAAGGTGATTGTCTTTGCTTGTGTCCGGTGATCTGCTCGACGTCGTCCTGGTCGTTCTGGTGGTCGGGTTCGGCGTCGCAGGGTTCCGGCAGGGGTTCGTCGTCGGAGTGACGAGCTCGATCGGGTTCGTCGCCGGATGCGTGCTGGGCATCTCCGTCGCCCCCGCCGTGACGAACGCGCTCGTGACCGGCGACGTCCCGCAGACGGCCCTCGCGGTCGTCATCGTGTTCCTGATCGCGCTGGTCGGCCAGTTCGCCGCGTCCACGCTGGGGGTGCGCTTACGCACGTACCTGCGCGGCGAACCGGCCCGGATCCTGGACTCCCTGGGCGGCGGGCTGGTCAACGCCACGTTCGTCCTGCTGGTCGCCTGGCTCGTGGGCAGCCTGCTGGTGTCCGGCCCGTGGACGCTCGTGGTGGAGCAGATCCGCGGCTCGGCGTTGCTGTCCACGCTCGACGAGGCGGCGCCCGAGGCGGCACGGGACTGGCAGCGGCCCTTCAAGCAGTTCATCGACCGGTCCGACTTCCCGCCGGTGCTCGACGCCATCGCCGGGCTGAGCCCCGTCCGGGTGCCGCCGCCGGACGTGGCCGTGCTGCGCAGCCCGGCGCTGCGGCAGGCCAGGACGGGCATCCTGCAGGTCCAGGGGACCGCCTCCTCCTGCGGCAAGCGCATCACCGGCACCGGCTTCACGTACGCGCCCGACCACATCATGACCAACGCGCACGTCGTGGCCGGGGTGGACACGGATCTGCAGGTGGTCGACCATCAGCAGCGGCCGCACCCGGCGCAGGTCGTCTGGTACAACCCGCGGCGGGACGTCGCGGTCCTGTACGTCCCCGGCCTCGGGCTGCCCCCGCTCTCCTTCGACACCCGGGCCAGGGAGGGCCAGGACGCACTGGTCGCCGGCTACCCGAACGGCGGCGGCTTCACGCCGGAGCCCGCCCGCGTCGCCGTCCGGCAGCGGGCCGGCAGCCCCGACATCTACCGGGCCTCGCAGGTGACCAGGGACGTCTACCTGGTCCGGGGCAAGATCCAGCAGGGCAACTCCGGCGGCCCGCTGCTGGCCGTGGACGGCCGCGTGCTGGGCGTGATCTTCGCCGCCGTCGCCGGCCAGGTGGAGACCGGCTACGCGCTGACCGCCGGCGAGGTCGCGCCCGACGCCCGCCAGGCCGCCACGGCCACGAACCCGGTCAGCACCCAGTCCTGCGACTGACCCCGGCCCGCCCGCGGAGACCGGCGCTCACGCCCGCGCGGACGCCGGCAGCGGGAGCGGGTCGAAGGCGTGCCCGGCCCACAACCGACGGGACGCCTCCTCCGGGTACGCCGCCGTGCCCGGCTCGGTGTCGACGATCCAGGTCAGCCGCTCGCGCGGCTCGTACGCCGGCCAGCCCGGGTCGCCGGTCGCGGCGAAGGCGGTCCACGCCGCCCGCACCCGGGCCGACAGCTCGGCGGCCTCCGGCGGCGGCTCCTGGCCGAGCAGCAGCCCGGCCACGCCCGCGGTCAGGTTGCCGAACGTCAGCGGCAGGCCCAGCCCGTGGCAGGCGCCGAGCATCCCGCCCATGCCGGGGGCCGGCCAGGTCAGCTCGTACAGGTGGGCCCGGCCGTGCCGCCCGTGGGCCTCGGCCAGCCGTACGGACGGCATCCGGAACAGCCAGTCGGAGTGGACCAGCTCGTACAGCCGCTCGTCGCCGGCCTCCGGGTGGGCGGCCCGGTAGGCCGCCGGGTCGGGGGCCAGCGTCCGCAGCGCGGCGGCCGCCTGCTCGGCGGTGACCTGGCCGAGCTCGCCGTTGAGCGCCATGAACAGCCGGTACTCGTCGCGGTTGTGCCCCACGAGCAGGTCCACCTCGCCCACCGGTGACCGCCAGGGCGTCGCGGGCAGCACCTCGCCGTCCACGACCGGCGCGAACGGCGTGCGGACGTGCGCGGCCAGACCCCAGTGCGAGCTGCCGTCCATCCCGGCCGCCACCGCGTCACCGGCCTCGATCAGCCGTTCCGGCGACAGGCGCGCCAGATCTTCCGCGTGCGGGGCCGCTCCCAGCTCGGCGGCCACCGCGGCGGCGAGATCGGCGGCCAGCTCGGGAGAGAAGAACAGGCTCGGCACGCTCTGCGCGATCGCCCGGTGGAACAGGCCGGCCGCGCCGGGCATCGTCATCAGCGCCGCGATGCTCCCGGCTCCGGCGGACTCGCCGAAGACGGTGACCCGGTCCGGATCGCCGCCGAAGGCCGCCGCGTTCTCGCGCACCCAGCGCAGGGCGGCCACCTGGTCCAGCAGCCCGCGGTTGGCGGGCGCGCCGCGGAAGTGCCCGAAGCCCTCGGCGGAGACCCGGTAGTTGACGGTGACCACGACGACGCCGTCCCGGGCGAGCACGCCGCCGTCGAAGAGCGGGTCGCCGGACCAGCCGTACATGTAGCCCCCGCCGTGGATCCACACCATCACCGGCAGCCGGGCCGCGCCCAGGTCGGGGCTCCACACGTTGGCCGTCAGCCAGTTCCCGTCCGTGCCGGCGCCGCCGGACGCGCCCAGCAGCCTGGACTGCGGCGGCGGCGGGCCGAACGCGGCGGCCTCGCGCACGCCGTCCCACGCCTCGGGCGGCGCCGGGGCGGCCAGGCGCAGGCCGCCCACCGGCGGGCGCGCGTACGGCACGCCGCGGAAGACGGCCACGCCGCCCTCGATCCGGCCGCGCAGCCGGCCCGTACGCACGGTGACCTGCGGGTGAACGGTTCCGGCGGCGCTCATGGCACGCTCCTCGTCCGGGGGGACGGCTCTGACGGCCGTGCTCGGCCATCCTCACCCCGGACGCGGGCCGGCCGCATCCCGTTTTCGACGGCCGGGCCCACGGCGCAGGCATGGGACGAGCACGTGAGGGTATGCGGTCCGGATCTCCCACCCGGAAGGAGCCGCCGGAAGGCCTGACCGCATCGCCGATCCGTGGGGTTCGCGCACGCCGTACGGGCCGCGGGTGGTCGAGCAGTGCCCGCCGGGAACGGGCGGCGGAGATCTGCGACGTGCCCGTGGCCCTGATCGAACGGGCCGCCGCGGCCCACGGTGACGAGCCGGACGTGGTGCACATCTGCCGACGGCTCGCCGAGCAGTGCGACGAGCACGTACGGCGGCTGCGGCCGTTCGTGGAACGCTACTCCGAGGACGCCCCCGACGAGCCGGAGCGGCTGCACTCGACGCTCTTCTCCGGCACCCGTGGCGGCGGCCTCGGCCTGCTGCGCGACCTGCACGACCTCTACCTCATGGCCGCCGAGTGCGACGTCTGCTGGACGCTGATCGGCCAGGCCGCGCAGGGCGCCCGCGACGAGGCGCTGCTGGCGGCGGTCCGCGGCTGCGAGGAGGAGACCGCCACCCAGATGACGTGGGCACGCGGCCGGATGAAGCAGGCGGCCCCCCAGACGCTGGTCGTCGCGTCGGGGTAGCGCCCGGCCCAGGCGGTCAGCCGTCGAAGACGATCAGCTGGCGCAGGGCGGCGCCGTCGGCGAGCTGGTCCATCGCCTCGTTGACGGCCGCCAGGCCGATCCGGGCCGAGACCAGCCGCTCCACCGGCAGCCGGCCCTCGCGCCACATCCGCGCGAACACCGGGATGTCGCGGGCGGGCAGCGCCGAGCCCAGGTAGCTGCCGATGATGCTGCGCCCGCCGGCCACCAGCGCGAGCGGCGAGATCGAGGCGCGGGCGCCGGGCGCGGGCAGGCCCACGCTGACGGTGCGGCCCCCGGGGGCCGTGGCGGTCACCGCGGTCTCGAACGCCCGCGCGCTGCCCGCCGCCTCGACCACGACGTCCGCCTGGCCCGGCGGGTCGTCCGGGCCGTACACCTCGTGCGCGCCCAGCTCGCGGGCGGTGGCGAGCTTGGCCGGGTTGGCGTCCACGCCGATCACCCGGACGTCGTCGAGGGCCAGCGCGGTGAGCAGCGCCGCCATGCCCACGCCCCCGAGCCCGACGACCGTGACCGTCTGCCCGGGGCGCGGCCGGCCGGCGTTGAGCACGGCGCCGCCGCCGGTCAGCACGGCGCAGCCGAGCAGGGCGGCGACCTCGGCCGGCACGTCGGGATCGACCGGGACGACCGAGCGCCGGTCGACCACCACGTGCGTGGCGAACGCCGACACCCCGAGGTGGTGCAGCACCGCGACCCCGTCCCTGTGCTGGCGGACCGCGCCGCTCAGCAGGGTGCCGTCGTTGTTGGCGGCGCTGCCGGGCAGGCAGGGCGTCACGCCCTCGGTGGCACAGCCGGCGCAGCCGCCGCACCTGGGCAGGAAGGTCATCACGACGCGCCGCCCGGGGGCGAGGTCGTCGACGCCGGGGCCGGTCCGCTCCACCACGCCCGCCGCCTCGTGGCCGAGCAGCATGGGGACGGGACGCACCCGGTTGCCGTCCACCACCGACAGGTCCGAGTGGCACACGCCGGCCACCTCCACCCGCACCAGCAGCTCGCCCGGCCCCGGTGGATCGAGTTCGAGGTCGCAGACCGTCAGGGGCCGCGACCCGGCGTAGGGCCGGGACCGGCCGATCTCCTCCAGGACCGCGCCGCGAATGCGCATCAGTTCGCCCTTCTTCGTGTCGAGAGGTTGGCCAGCAGCACCCCGCAGCCGCCCAGGACGAGCCCGGCCACGGCGAGCGGGGGCAGCGGCTGCCCGGCCAGCGACCAGGCCAGGACGGCGGTCACGGCCGGGGTCAGGAAGAACACCGTGCTCACCCGGCTGGCCGGGGAGCGCAGCAACATCCGGTTGAGCAGGATGAACGCCGCGATGGAGTTGACCAGCGCCATCCAGCCCACGGACAGCCCGAACGCCGTCCAGTCCGACACCCGGACCGGGCCGAGCACCAGGCAGGCCAGCCCGGCGGCGGGGGCGCTGACCAGCAGTTGCACCGCGGTGCCGCTCAGCGCGTCCATGCGGGGCGCGTACCGCTGCTGGTAGAGGGTGCCGGCGCTGAGCCCGGCCAGGCCCAGCAGGCACAGCGCCACCCCGGACGCGGACAGGCTGATCCGGTCGGCCACCGCCAGGACCACCCCGGCCAGGCCGAGCGCGAACCCGGCCCACTGCCCGGCGCCGACCCGCTCGCCCAGCACCCGGCCGACCAGCAGGATGACCACCGGGTTCAGCCCCTGCACCAGGGACACGACCGCGGCCGGCAGGCCCGCGCCGAGCGCGCTGTAGAAGGCGCCGAACTGCACGGCCTGGATCAGCAGCCCGGCCACGGCCACGTGCGCCAGGTCCCGCCCCCGGGGCCACGGCACCCGCCTGACCAGCGCGTACGCCCCCAGCAACACCCCGGCGACGGCGAACCTGCCGAACATCAGCAACAACGGCGGCGCCGCCCTGACCCCCGGGATGCCCGCGATGAACGCGCTGCTCCACAGGACGACGAACACCCCGGGCGCCACCGGCCACCGCCTCCCGGCGCGCCGGGCGGGCACCGTGGGGGCGGCGGTCTCCCGCACGCGGGCAGGCGTCATCGCAAGGTCCTTCCGGATGAAGACGGATCAGGAGGCGCGCAGGGCCGAGCGGCGCAGCCCCCACAGCTCCTCGTCGGAGGTGCACACGCCGACGGCCCCGTGCCGCAGCGCCTCCACCACGTCGTCCGCGCTCTGCACGAACCCCGCGGCCAGGCACGGCACGCCGACCGCCCGCACCTGCCGCTCGACGTGCCGCAACACCATGGCCGGCATGAGCTGCACCAGGTCGGGCCGCGACCGGGTGATGGACTGCATGCTGCGCCGCAGGTTCGACCGGTCGGTGACGAACACCTTCTGCATGGTCAGCAGCCCGAGCCCGGTGGCCCGCTCGATCATCGCCTGCCGGGTGGAGACGATCCCGACCGCGCCGATGCTCTGCAGGTACGCCAGCGCCCCGGGATCGTGCCCCAGGCCGGGGGTCGAGTCGATGTTGACGAATCCGATCTTCTGGGCGGTCACCGTGCGCTTGACCGTGGCCGCCAGGTCGCCGAGCGGGATCGAGGCCAGGATGCCGATCGGCGTGGGGGAGGAGGTGAACCGCTCGACCATCTCCACCCCCACCAGCGACGCGGCGACGGGATGCTCGGCCAGGGCGGCGAGCAGGCGCTGATCCAGCGGGCCCTTGTGGCGAGAGTTCACCGCATCCACCTTAGTGCGCCGTGTTTTCGAAGGGCGCGGGCAGGCCCAGCTTGCCGGGGTTCATGATGCCCCGCGGGTCGAGCGCCTGCTTGACCGCCACCAGCGTGGGATAGCCGCTGCCCAGCGCGTCGCGCATGTACGGCGAGCGCAGCAGGCCGACGCCGTGGTGGTGGCTGATCGCCGCGCCGTGCCTGACGAGCACCTCGGCGGCGGCGTCCCAGGCGGCCCGGTACCAGGCGCGCCGGTGGTCGCGTTCGACGTCGCCGCGCAGCGAGAAGTACAGGCAGGCGCCGTCGGTGTAGGCGTGCGACTGGTGGGCCGAGGCGCGCAGCGTGCCGGGGACGGCCTCGATGGCGGCCACGACCTCGTCGTACAGGGCGGGCAGCGCGGCCCACGGCCCGGCGATCTCGCAGGTGTCGGAGACGAACCCCGGCCCCCGGACGAAGCCGTCGGCGGCCTTGCCGACGATCATGCGCTCGTCCAGCCAGCGGGCGAAGACGGCCGCGCCGTCCAGTTTCACCGACGCGCGTTCGGCGCAGACCTCGTCGGCGATCTTCATGACGGCGTCGACCAGCACCGGGTCGCCCTCGTCGGCGACGAGCAGCAGGTTGGTGCCCGGCTCGCCGAAGTGGGTGCCGCTCTCGTGCGCGTCGTACAGGCGCAGCGCGGCCGGGGTGGCGCCGCGCTGCAGGATCTCCCGGCACGCGTCGAGCCCGGCGGCGAAGGTGTCGAAGCCGTAGGCGATGCCCACCGCGTAGTCGGGCAGCCGGTGCGTACGCAGCCGCAGCCGGGTGATGACGCCGAGCGTGCCCTCCGAGCCGATGAACAGCTGCCGCAGGTCGGGGCCCACCGCCGCGCGCGGGTAGGTGCCGTAGCTGGCGGTGGTGCCGTCGGGCAGCACCACGTCCAGCCCGACCACCATGTCCTCGATCTTGCCGTAGCGGGTGGAGAGCTGGCCCGCGCCGCGGCAGGCGGCCCAGCCGCCGACGGTGGAGATGGCGAACGCCGACGGCCAGTGGCCGGTGGTGGCGCCGTGCGTCTCCTGCAGCTCCTTCTCGAACAGGTCGCCGAACATGCCCGCCTGCACCTCGACGATCATGGACTCGGCGTCGAAGGACAGGATGCGGTTGAGCCGGCACACGTCCAGCACGACGCCGCCGTGCACGGGCAGCGCGGCGCCCAGCACGTTGCTGCGGCCGGCCGAGACGGTCAGCGGGATGCGGTGCTCGTGGCAGATCCGCACCACGGCGGCCACCTGCTCCTCCTCGTCCACCTCGACGACGACCGCCTCCGGCGTGGCCGGGCGGCCGTCGGTCTCGCCGATGGAGGTGCCCGCCCACCAGTCGCGGGTGCGCAGGACCACCTCGTCCCGCTCGGTGTGCACGGCGGCGCCGAGCGCGCGCAGCTCCGCCACCACGCTCTCGGGGACCGGCACGACCTGGCCCTGCAGGCTGGCCGGGCCCTTCCCCGGCGGGCAGTCGGCGGCCCAGCGCGGCGGCGTCGGCGCGCCCACGACGTAGTCGCCGCGGTTGAACGGGTGGGTGACGGTCTGCCTGCTGATCATGAAAGTCCCTCCATCAGAACGCTCTTCTCGCGGTCCACGCCGCGCACGTAGTCCTCGACCTGCCGGGCCACCTCGTCGTCGGAGAGGCCCAGCTCGCGCTGGAGCAGCCGGCCCACCTCGGGAGCCGCCTCGACCGACAGGTCGCGGGCGAAGACCCGCATCCGGGTGCGCCGCGACAACACGTCGTCCACGTTCCTGGCCAGCTCGCAGCGGGCCGCGTAGACCACCTCGGCCCGCAGGTACTCGCTGCCCTCGACGACCGGCCCGGCCAGCGACGGGTCCTCGGTGATCAGGTCGGCGACGAACCTGGCCTCGGTGCCGTACCGCTCGCCCAGGTGGGCGCCGAGCCCGCCGGTCGCGGTGGTCGCCTCGGCGTCGTAGCCCGCGCCGCCGAGCAGGGGCAGCCGCGCGGTGCGGCAGCGGGCCTTGCGGCCGAGCACCTTCAGCGCCTCGTCCACGGCCAGCTCGCCCATGTGCCTGCTGGTGGTCAGCTTGCCGCCGGTGACCGTGACCAGGCCGAAGCCGTCGGTGATGATCCGGTGGTCGCGGCTCATGTCGAGCGTGGCGCCCTCCTTCTCGCCGACCAGCGGGCGCAGCCCGGCGATCGAGCCGATCACGTCGTCCGGGGTGAGGTCGGCGTCGAAGGCGGTGTTGGCGCCGTCGAGCAGGTACTGCATCTCCTCGCGGGTGCACAGCACCTCGTCGGGCGAGCCGTCGTAGTCGGTGTCGGTGGTGCCGACCACGACCACGTCGCCCCAGCGGGTGCAGGTGGCGCGGCGGGCCCGGCCGGGCACCGGGACGGTTACCGTGCCGTCCACCGGCAGCCGCGTCCACGGCACCACGATGTGCACGCCCTTGGCCGGACGCACCCGCGGCCGGTGTCCCGGGTCGGACAGCGCGTCCAGGGTGTCGGTCCACACGCCGGTGGCGTTGACGACGACCCCGGCGCGCACCTCGACCGTGCGGCCGTCCACCTCGACGCGGGCGCCGCGCACCCGGCCGCCCTCCTTGACCAGCTCGCGGCAGGTGGCGCCGTTCAGCACGGTGGCGCCGAAGTGGGCGGCGGTCCTGGCGATGGTCAGGGTCAGGCGGGCGTCGTCGGTGCGGCTGTCGTAGTAGAGCAGGCCGCCCTTGAGCCGGTCGGCGCGCAGCCGCGGCGCCCTGGCCAGCACCTCGGCCACGCTCAGCCGCTGGTGCAGGCGGCCGATGCGCCAGCCGCCCGCCAGGTCGTAGGTCCACAGCAGGCCCTCGAAGGCCTTGGCGATGCGGGCGTCGAAGACGCCGTCCTGGGCGAGGATCGGCAGCACGAACGGCAGCCGCCGCACCAGGTGGGGCGCGTTGCGGCGGAAGCGCTGGCGCTCCAGCAGCGAACGGCGCACCAGCGGCAGGTTGCCCTGCTCGATGTAGCGCAGGCCGCCGTGGACCATCTTGGAGGACTTGGAGGAGGTGCCCGAGGCGAAGTCGTCGCGTTCCACCAGCGCCACGCTGAGACCGCGGGTCGCGGCGTCCAGCGCGGCGTAGCAGCCGGTCACGCCGCCGCCGACGACGAGCACGTCCACCGGCCTTCCGGCCAGCCGCTCGATCTGCGCCTGACGGTCCAGCCGCAGCGGGGTGCGCCGGATGGCGCTCCTGGTCTCCGATCTGGGCTTGCGTTCTGGAAGCCGGATCACGAGGGGAAATCCTCCTGTTGGTACGAGATGTGCCGGGTGAGCAGGTCACGCCAGGCGGCGCGGGCCTCCTCGCGGGCGGCGTCGGGCAACGTGGGCTCGAAGACGGGGACGTCGCCGAGCCCGGCGAGGGCGGCGGGCAGGTCGGGCCAGAGCCCCGCCCGCACGCCCCCGAGATAGGCGGCGCCGCGCAGGCTGGCCGTCTCGTTGGCACGGGCGCGGCGGACCGGCCGCCCGACGAGGTCGGCCTGGCTCGCCATCAGCACGTCGCTGCTGGCCAGGCCGCCGCCGCAGAACAGATCGGTGACCGGCGCGCCGAGCGCCTGCTCCACCCCGTCCAGCAGGTCGCACACCGAGTGCGCGATGCCCTCCAGGACGCCCCGGGCCAGCTCGGCCCGGGTGGTGGACAGGCTGAGCCCGGTCAGCGCGCCGGTGGCCTCGGGCGACCAGACCGGGGTGCGCATCCCGGCCAGCGCGGGCAGGAAACGCACCCGGCTCGGCCCTGGATGCTCGCGGGCCAGCGCGGTCAGCTGGGCGGGCGAGTCGAACAGCCCGATCTCCTCGCACAACCAGCGCACCGCCGAGCCGGTCGTGGCGGCGTAGCCCTCCAGGCTGAACACCGCGGCGCCGCGCGAGCGCCAGCCGACGAGGGTCAGCACCCCCGGCACCGCCCGGCGATGCGCGGGCGGCCGGTCGCCGGCCACGGCGTCCAGGAACGTTCCCGTGCCGTGCACGCACATCGCCTGGCCCGGCCGGTGCGCGCCGAGCGCGATCATCGCGGCGTGCTGGTCGCCCATCACCGACAACACCGGCAGCCGCACGCCGAGCACGGACGGGTCGGTGTGGCCGTAGTCGCCGTCCTCGTCCAGGATCTGCGGCAGCACGTCGCGGGGG
The DNA here is from genome assembly GCF_040630865.1 of Nonomuraea sp. NPDC005730. Lineage (NCBI taxonomy): Bacteria > Bacillati > Actinomycetota > Actinomycetes > Streptosporangiales > Streptosporangiaceae > Nonomuraea > Nonomuraea sp. NPDC005730. Next base: position 43,377 of record NZ_JBEXYK010000064.1, on the reverse strand, counting down.
CAGCCGAGGAAGTCCCGCCACGGCTCGTACCAGTCGCCGGTGCGCAGGTCGTAGGCGCCGGCGGCGACCGCGTTGGTGGCGGACATGACGTGCCGCGCGCCGCCGGTCAGCCGCCACACCAGCCAGGTGTCGACCGATCCGAACGCCACCCGTCCCGCCTCGTGCGCCCGGCGTACGGCCGGGTCGTCGCGCAGCACGTCGGCGGCCCACAGCAGCGGAGCGCGCGAGCCGACCGGCCGGCCGGTGCGCTCGACCAGGCGGGCGTCCCAGCCGGGTTCCCATTCGCGCAGCCGGGCGGCGTAGCGGCGGTCCTGCCAGACCACGGCGGGGGTGAGCGGCTCGCCGGTGACGGTGTCCCACAGCAGCACGGTGGCGCGCTGGGTGGCGATCGACACGCCGGTGACCTCGACCTCGTGCGCCCGCGCCCACTCCAGGGCCTGCGCGCAGACCTCGGCGGTCTTCGCCCAGATCTCCATGGCGTCCTGCTCGACCCGCAGGTGGTCGGGGGAGTGGACCGAGATGGGCCGGTAGGCGGGCGGGGCCGCGGAGCCGTCGTCCAGGACGACCGCCGCGCGTGTGCCCGTGGTGCCCTCGTCGACGCTGAGGATCCCCCGTCGGGTACGGCCGGTCATCGGCGCTCGTCCCCCTTCCGCAGCGCGATCTCCTCCTCCTCCAGGTTGACCGCCACGCGGGTGGGGTCCCACTTGATCAGCAGGCAGGTGACCAGGCCCACCAGCGGCACCACCGACAGCACCATGAGGCTGGCGCCGACCCCGATGCCCGCCTGCAACTGCGGGAACAGGTACAGGCCGGCGACCGAACCGAGGCTGCCGAGCATGCCGGTCACGCCGGTGCCCAGGGTGCGGATGTCGCTGCGGTAGGACAGGGCGGCGATCGACTTGCCGTTCGGGCCGGGCCCGGCGGAGTGGAAGAAGATGAACATCACGGGCAGCAGCGCGGCCAGCGCGACCGGCAGCTCCTTGAACGTCGCGCCCATCACCAGCAGCGCCACGAACACCACCGCGTACCCGGCCATCGAGCTGACCCGCAGGCCGAGGCGGCGGCCCGTGTAGGCCGCCAGGCAGCCGCCGACGATGCCGACCGCGTTGAACGCCATCGACCCGATCGTGGCCTTCTCGAACTCCTTGCCGAACAGCTCCAGGCTGATCACCGGCAGGTACCAGCCGACCGCGAAGTACTGCATGGCCTGGGTGAGCGAGATGACCGTGGACAACACCGTGCGCGGCAGGTACGGCCTGCGGAACAGCACGCCCGCGTCGCCGAACCCCACCTGCCGCCCCTGCTCGGCCGGGCCGCCGCCCTCTCGGCCGTCCTCCTGGACGGCGAAGCCGTACATGCGGCGCAGGGCCGCGGCGGACTCGCGCAGCCGTCCCTTGGCGGCCAGCCACGTCGGGCTCTCCACCAGGAACGCGAGTTGCAGGACCAGCAGCACGACGGCGAAGGCGGCCGAGGAGCCCACCGACCAGCGCCAGATGTCCGCGCCCACGTCGAAACGGTAGAACACCAGCGTGAGCAGCAGGTTCGTGGTGGTGGCGGTGTACCAGACGCCTTGCCAGAAGTTGAGCCTGCCCTTGAGCGCGGACGGGGTGTACTCGGCCAGCAGCGCCATGGCCACCGCGAAGTCGATGCCGTACGCGATGCCGACCAGGCCGCGGCCGGCGAAGACGGTCTGGAAGTCGGAGCCGGCCGCGGTGAGCAGCGCGCCGAGCGCGAACACCACCTTGGTCAGCAGCAGCGGCTTGACCCGGCCGATCCGGGCGGCCAGCCAGCCGCCGAACGGGTTGGAGATGATGGCGATGGCCGGCGCCATGGCGGTGAGCACCCCCACCTGGCCCGGCGACAGGCCGAGCTGCTTGACCATGGGGGACAGGCCGGCGCCCAGGGCCGCGTTGGAGTAGGCGTCCAGGAACAGGCCCGCCAGGGCGAGGAACCAGATCCAGTTGGCCCGGCCGGCCAGTCTCGTCAGGGTGTTGATGACGTCGGCCGCGTCTCCGGCGTTGCGGATCCGCGTGACCGAGGTGTTCTGCACGGGGGCGTCGCTCATGCCCAGCCGCCTTTCAGGGGGGTGTGATCCCTTGCCAGCGGTCCGGATACGACAAAGGCACAGACGAAGACCACTGACAGGGATCTCTTCGTCTGTGCCTGCCGATTGACGGGACACTATGTGCCGGTTGTCCGGTATGTCAAGCAGTCGCCGTCGTATCGCCGCAGCTCGCACGCCCTGCCCGGCGGACCGGCCGGTCAGGAATACCTGATCTCCCACCAGCCGTGGGTGCACGACCACTTGCCCGCGGCCTTCACGCAGGCGCGGAACTTGCGGCCGTTCGGGGCGTCCACCGCGAAGGACGTGACGCTGCGGCGTCCGCCGCCCCTGACCACCGCGTGGCAGGCGTGGTAGGTGCGGCCCCCGTCGTCGGTCCAGTCGATGGAGATCCGGTCGCCGGAGCGCAGGCTGGTGCCCCACGCCCACCACACGTCCCGGCCGCGGTGGACGCCGCCGGCCTCGTACAGGTAGACCATGCCGCGGCGGCCCTTCGCCTTCGCCATGCGGTGCCAGGTGTTCCTGGGCACGTCCCGGCTCACCCGCAGCCGCGCGCCGCACGAGTAGTTGATCGGCCCGGCGGCCCGCGACACCTGCCGGGCGTCCTGCGCGGAGGCGCCGGCGGGCGAGGCGACGGTCAGGACGCCGCCGGCCACCACCGCGGCGACCGCCAGAGCGTGAAGGTTACGCATGTGCTCCCCCTTGGTGCGGAATCGGATGATCGCAAGGTAGGGGCGCCCGTGTTGAGGATCCGTTGAGCCCGCGTTGATCTCCGCCGACGTCCGCGCGGCCCTGGTCAGGCGCCCGGGGCGGGAGACTCCTGGGTCCTGTCCAGGTCGGCGCGGACGATGCCGTACATCACGCCGTCACGCCACGCGCCGGCGCTGCGCCCGCGTCCCGTGCCCCCTGCCGCGGAAGCCGGGCGCCACGATGAGGCCCATCTCCCAGCAGTACGACACCCGGGAGGTGAGCTGTCTGCGCCACGACACGAGGCCCGCCCGGTCCTCGCCGGAGGCGATCACGAGCAGGCCGCCGTCCTCGCCGAGGATCCCGTTCTCGTCCCAGAGGCGGCGCAGGCGGTGGGGGGCCTGCCAGCCGTACCACTGGTACTCGCCGCTGCTGTCCTGGTCGCCGATCAGCCGGGTCAGGAACGCCAGTTCGATCGTCATGATCGCGACACTATGTGACAGATGTGACGTCGGCGCGGGCCCGGCGCCCGGCGCGCAGCGCCAGGGCCAGCGCCGCCAGCAGCGCCGCGCCCGTGAACGGCAGCCACGACAGCCCGGACGGCGGCCCGAACGTCCCGCCCGCCCCGGCCCGGTCGAGCACCGCGGCCACCGCGAGCGCGGGCAGTGCCTGGGCCGCTCCCGAGACGAGCGCGAGGACGGCGAGCCAGCCGACCCGCGCCGCGTTGCCCACGCGGTACGGCTCCCCCTCGAACACGGACGTCAGCAGCCCCCCGACCAGGAGGGCGGCGACGAGCGCGCACAGGCCGCCCACCAGCACGTCCGCCCGGAAGAGCACCTGCTCGACCGCCGTCGAGTCCCAGACCCGCAGCGTCAGCTCCCCGCCTCCCAGGGAGAGGCCGCGGGGCAGCTTCACCCCGCTCAACCCGAGCCGGTCGGCGGTTTCCAGCCGGGGGACGACGCGGACGGTGATCTCCCCGCCGGCCTGCGTGGCGCCGTTGACGGCGTAGGCGACCCCCCACACCCCCGCGACGGCCCCGGCGAACCTGACCACGTAAAGAACCAGCCGCACGAACAGACGATCCATGGACGCTCCAAGGAGACGGACCGACGGCTGCCCATTATGCGCACCGGGCCGGGCCCGCGTACAGACGCCCCCGGGTCACGCGCGGGACGGCGTCGGTGACGCTGATTGGACTCTCCCCCGCGGGGAGACCGCACGCTATGGGGATTCCACCCAGATCTACCCGGAGGATCCATGACCCCGCGACTGATCCATTGCCATCCCGTCACCTGTCTCAACGTCACGGGCATGGGAGAGCCCGGCGGCGCCGAACACGTCTCGGCCATCGGCGCCCTGTACGCCGTGGCCTCCGTCATGGGCGGCGCCGCCGGGCCGCTGGAGGGGCGGTGGTGGGTGGAGGACACCACGCTGCCGCCGCTGGAGACCCCGCGCGACCAGTGGCGGTGGCACCTGCTGCTGCCGTTGCCCGAGATGCCCGAGCCGGGGGCGGCCGAGGCGGCGCGTGAGCGGGCCCGCCCGTCAGGGGCGGCCGTGGACCGGGTCCAGGTCGTCACCTTCACCGAGGGCGAGTGCGTGGAGCTGCTGCACGAGGGGCCCTACAGCGAGGAGAAGAGGTCGCTGGAGGTGATGGAGGCGTTCATGGCCGAGCACGGGCTGGTGCCCAACGGGCTGCACCACGAGATCTACCTGACCGACTTCACCGACCCCGACCCGAAGACGCTGCTCAGACAGCCGGTCGCCCCCCGCCCGGAGCAGGCGGCTCACCGGTAGACGGCCGGGGTGTAGGCGGTGTCAGCGAACGCCGGTCACGTCCGCGCGGACCGCGGAGCCCCCTGCTGGGCCCCGACCCCCGCGCCGAAGAACACCGTCAGGCCCTTGCGACCCCGCCGTGCGTCGCCCGGCGTCGCGCCTGTCATGCGGACGGAACCGGCGGACCTCACACGAGGCGGGCCTCGTACGCGGCGATGACCAGGTGCACGCGGGTGCGGGCGCCGGCGTGCTTGAGCACGTTGGTCAGCGCCTCCTGGACGATCCGGTAGACCGTCGGCTCCATCTCGCCGTCCACGGCGCCGTCGACCGACAGCTCCACCTCCAGGCCCGCCGCCCTGGTCCGCGCGACGAGCGCGTCGAGATCGGCCAGGCCGGGGGCAGGCCCGCGCCCGGCGTCGTCGGCGGGCAGGAGGTCAGGGCAGGGCGAGGAGGCTGACGGCCAGGGCCGCGGCGCCCAGGCCGACGAGCTGGCCGCGGTGGATGCGCTCGGCGAGCACGCCGCGGGCGAGCAGCACCGTGCCGGCCGGGTAGAGAGCGGTGATCACGGCCACCACGGCCAGGTCACCGCTGCGGGCCGCGAGCAGGAACAGCAGGTTCGCCACGGAGTCGAGCACGCCCGCGGTCGCCGACAGCGCGTACGCGGGCCGCTCGGAGCCCAGCCGGCGGCGCAGCAGCCCGGCCGCGGTCAGGGTGACGGCCGAGGAGACCGCCCGTCCCACGATCAACGGCGCCACCCCGCTGTCGGACGGCGCCTGGTGCAGGAAGACGAGCTGGAGGGCGATCGCCGAACCCGCGCCGAACGCCAGCAGCAGCGCCGTACGCGACGGGCGCGCCGAACCTCCGCCGTGCCCCGCGCTGACCAGGACGACCGCCACCAGCGCGAGCGGCAGCCCCACCAGCCCGGCGGCCGACAGGTGCTCACCCTGGAGCAGCCCCACGGCGACGGGCAGCGCGGCCGACACCAGCGCGGTCACCGGCGACAGCACGTTCATCGGGCCGATCGCCAGCGTGCGGTAGAGCAGGGCGAACACGGCCGCCGAGGCGACGCCCGAGGCCGCGCCCCAGCCGAGCGCGGCGGGGCTGAACGACGCGCCGAGCATCGGCCACAACAACAGCTCGACCACCAGGCTGGCCGGGGCCGCGACCATCACGGTACGCAGCACATGGGCCTTTCGGGCGCCCAGGCCGCCGAGGAAGTCGGCGCAGCCGTAGGCGAGCGAGCTGCCCAGAGCCAGCAGCAGAGCGATCACGACACCTCCCGGACAGTCAGCGGAACGACCAAAGAGTACATTAGAATGACCGCTGGAGGACAACGGACCGACCGCGCAGTACATTGCACCGGTCCGCCCCGCGAGGAAGGTGAACAGATGGCCGAGCCGGCCCAAGCCCTGCGAACGGTCGCCCACAACGTCAAGGCCGCCCGCACCCGCGCCGGCCTGTCCCTGGAGGAGCTCGGCCGGCGCGCCCAGGTCAGCAAGGGCGCCCTGGTGGCGCTGGAGAAGGCGCAGGGCAACCCCAACCTGGCCACCCTGGTCCGGCTGGCCGACACCCTGGGCATCTCGGTCTCGGCCCTGATGCAGGGGCCGCCGGAGGGCCGCCTGCGCGTGGTGGCCGCCGACGCCGTGACCCCCTTGTGGACCGGGCCGCGCGGCGGCCGGGCCCGGCTCATGCTGACCACCACCGGCCCGGCCCCGGTCGAGGTCTGGCGCTGGCAGCTGGAACCCGGCGAGGAGTACCCCAGCCAACCCCACCAGGCCGGGGTGGTGGAGACCCTCAGCGTCGTCTCCGGGCGGATGACGCTCGTCCTCGACGGCGTCGAGCATCCCGTCGAGGCGGGCCAGACCGCCACCTTCGACGGCGACGCCCCGCACGGCTACCGGGGCGAGGGCGCCGGCACCTGCGACATGATCATGACCGTCCACCTCCCTCCGGGACCCTGGACCCTCGGCTCGGCCGAGGCCGGCCGGCCGTGAGCCGCGCTCGCCGTCAGGAGGCCAGGCGCTCGATGGCGAAGGCGGACAGGAAGCCCACGGTGGTGATCAGCCCGGTCAGGACGTGCGCCTGCTCGAACGCCTCCGGGATCATGGTGTCGGCCACCATGGCCAGGATGGCGCCGGCCGCGATCGCGGTGATCAGCGCGATCGCCTCGGGGGAGGCCGACCGGAGGGTCAGGTAGCCGGTCATGGCCGCCACGCCGCTGATCACGGCGATGCCGCCCCAGACGCCGAACACGTACGCGGGGCTGCGCCCGGCCCGTCGCATGCCGGCGGCGCTGGACAGGCCCTCGGGGACGTTGGAGACGAACACCGCCGCCACGACGGCGAGGCCGATCTCGCCGCCGTGCAGCAGGGACAGGCCGAGCACCACCGACTCGGGGATGCCGTCGAGCAGCGCGCCGACGGCGATGGCGGCGCCGCTGCCCTGCGTGTCCGCCTCGCTGGGCTGCTGGTCGCCGGAGCGTTTGCGGTGCCGGGCGCCGTGCCGCGCCAGGATCGCGTTGGCCGCCACGTACGCGCAGGCTCCCGCCAGGAAGCCGACGGCGGTGGGCAGCAGCCCGCCGGACCGCTCGGCCTCGTCCAGCAGCTCGAAGGACAGCGCCGAGATGAGCACCCCGGCGCCGAAGGCCATCACGGTGGCGATCGCCCGCGCCGGCACCCGCACCAGCATCGCCACGGCCGCGCCGAGGACCAGCGCGCCCCCGGCGACCAGCCCCCATGTCCCCGCTTCCAGCCACTCAGGCATGTGCACCGATCCCTCTCGCGTCCTCGTCCCTCAGGTTCTCTCGCCTCTGCCCTTCCCGTCACGCGTTCGCGAATCCGCGCCGGCGGCGGGGGATTGGGCCGGGACGCCCCGGGTAGGGCAGGCGGCGGCCCGCCCCCGTCGTGAGGAGACCTGGATGGAGCACCGCCACACCCCCTGCACCCCGCGTCCGGCGCGCCAGCTCTACGAGATCACCGCCCTGGACGCGGCGGACGACCGGTGGCACACCATCGGCTGGGGGATCGACCAGGCGGAGGCCGAGTCGGCCGCGCGGGCGTGCGTCACCCGCCCGGTCCCGCCCTACCGGGCCGCCCGGATCCGGCACGACGGCCGGGTCCTCGCCGAGCACCGCCGCACGTGAAGGCGCCGCCGTCCCCGCGCGTGGCGCTGCCGGTGATGTGCCACCGGTGGGCGCACATCACGTTCCTGCACTGGCGTTACCCCGTCCAGGTGGTTCGTGGGCTGGTGCCGGACGAGCTCGCCGTCGAGACCATGGACGGCTCGGCGTGGGTGGGGGTGACGCCGTTCCTCATGCAGGACGTACGGGTGCCCGGCCTGCCCGCCGTGCCGTGGTTGTCCGCGTTCCCGGAGACCAACTGCCGCACGTACGTACGGGACGCGCGCGGCCGTTCCGGCGTCTGGTTCCTGTCCCTGGACGCGGGACGGCTGCTGGCCGCGCTCGGCGGGCGCTCCGGCTACCGGCTGCCCTACCACTGGTCCGACATGTCGGTCCGGATCGACCGGCGGCGCCGCCGGTACCGCTGCCGCCGGCGGTGGCCGGGGACGCCGGGTGTACGGTGCGACGCCGAGGCGGAGGTGGGCGGCGTCCTGCGGGAGGACGAGCAGGACGAGCTCGCGCACTTCCTGACCGCCCGCCACCGGCTGTTCACCCGGGTGGCGGGCCGGCTGGTCGCGGCCGAGGTCGAGCACCCGCCGTGGCCGTTGCAGCACGTCGAGCTCACCGGCCTCGACCAGGGTCTGCTGCGGGCCGCCGGCCTGCCCGACCCGGCCGGCCCTCCCCTCCTGCACGCCTCCCCGGGCGTGGACGTACGCGTCGGCATGTGGTCGTGGTGACCTGACGAGCGGCCCGCGTACGGCTCACAGGAAGAGGAAGCCGATCGCGGCGGCCGCCACGAGAGTGCCGACGACCAGCGCCACAGCGATCTCGCGGCCGCTCGCCCGGTCCTCGCGGCGGATCCAGGCCAGGTACCAGGCGGTGGCGGGGAGAGCGACCACGGCGGCGGTGACGGCGCCGGGCGAGTACTCGCCGAGGACGACCCAGGTGCCCAGGTGGAAGAGCGCGTTGACGGCGAACTGCCACTGGAGGGCGGTGGCCAGCACCACCCAGACGCCGTGCCGGTCCCGCTGCGTGGCGCGCCAGGAACAGGCCAGCACCAGCAACATCAGCGGGACGTGGTACGAGGCGAAGGCGCTCGTGGTCTCCGGCCCGAAGTGCCGGGTGGCCCAGGCGGCGAAGCCCGGCAGCTCCTCCAGGGTGTGCAGGACGTAGACGCCGAACGGCATCAGGAACGGCAGCACCCCGGCGGTGGGCGGGGCGGCGATCTGGCGTACGCCGGACCTGGTCACGGTGATACCTCCAGGGGGTTTGGAAACGAGCGGCTAGAATATGAGGAATTCCTCAGTTTTTGCACTCGCATCCGGAGGCCGCCGTTGCCCCCCGCCCGTTCCCCCCATCGCCCCAGGAAGACGCCGCGGCAACAGCGTGCCTGGCAGACCCGCCGGCGCATCGAGGAGGCGGCGGCTCGCGTTTTCAGCCGCCACGGCTACGCCTCCGGCACCACGGACCGCATCGCCGAGGAGGCCGGGCTGTCGATCGGTTCGCTCTACCAGTACTTCCCCAACAAGGACGCGATCCTGGTCGTGCTGGCCCGGCGGCACCTGGAGGAGACGGCCCGCACGGTGGCGGACGCGCTGGCCGAGCCGCGGCCCCTGGCCGAGTGGCTGCCGGAGCTGACCCGGGCGCTCGTGGCCGTGCACGCCGAGGACCCGCGGCTGCACCGGGTGCTGTTCGAGCAGGCGCCCCGGCCGCCCGAGCTGCTCACCCGCTTCCGCGAGGTCGAGGGCGAGGCGGCGGCGGCCGTGGAGAGGCTGCTGCGGGCCGACCCCGGCCTGTCCCCGGCCGATCCAGGACGCCAGGCGCGGTTCGTCGTGGCCCTGGTCGAGTCGCTCGTCCACCGGTTCGCCGCCGACCCGGCCGGCCTCGACGCGGCGGAGCTGGAGGGGGAGATCGTCACGATCGCCACGCGCTATCTGCGGGAGGGAGGCCGAGCGGAAGGTACTCAGGGATGACTCCGGTCTCCTCCTCCAGTCGGATGGTCTTGTCGGAGGAACTGATCGATGATCAGGTCCCCGACGATTGGAGTCGCGATGCGAAGACCAGTCCTGATCCTCACCCTCTTATCGGCCCTCGCGGCGCCGCTCGCGCCGGTCTCCGCGGCCGCCGCCACCACCGGTGCCACCGCCGCCCCCGCCGTGCGGTGGGCGCCGTGCGCGGAGAATGCCGCGGTCGACTGCGGGACGCTGACCGTGCCGGTCGACTGGAACGACCCGCGCGCCGGGACGTTCGAGCTGGCCCTCGCCCGGCGCCGGGCGAGCGACCCGGCCGCCCGCATCGGGTCGCTGGTGATCAACCCCGGTGGCCCCGGCGGCTCGGGCGTGGACGCCGTGGTGAACGACTGGCTCGGCTTCACCCCCGAGATCACCAGCCGCTTCGACGTGGTCGGCTTCGACCCGCGCGGCGTGGGCCGCAGCCATCCCGTCACCTGCTCGCTGGAGCTCGCCCAGCAGGCGCCCGACCCGCTGTCGATCAAGGACCAGGCCGGCTGGGACGCCCTGCTCGCCTTCAACCGGCGCTACGGCGAGGACTGCCGCCGGCGCACCGGCCCGCTGTTCGACAACGTCCACACCGGGTACGTGATCCGCGACCTCGACGCCCTGCGCGCCGCCCTCGGCGACGACAAGCTGACCTACTACGGCGTCTCGTACGGCACCCTGATCGGCCAGCTCTACGCCGAGCGTTACCCGCGCCGCGTCCGCGCCCTCGCGCTGGACAGCAACATGGACCACAGCCTCGGCACCGAGGCGTTCCTGGACACCGAGGCATGGACCTCCCAGGACTCCTTCAACGAGTTCGTGGCCTGGTGCGGCCGGACCGACTCGTGCGCGCTGCACGGCCGGGACGTCCGTGCGGTGTGGCACGAGCTGCTGGCCAGGGCCGACCGGGGCGAGCTGACCTTCCCCGGGCAGCCGGACGTCAAGCTGCGCAGACTCGACCTCATCGGCCTGGCGTTCGGCGCGTTCTACGGCCCGGCCTGGAGCCGGCTCGCCGAGCTGCTGGCCGCCATGGAGAGCGGCGCCGGCCCGGTCAGCCCGCTCTTCGCGCCGCCCGTCCGGGCCGCCGGGGAGACCGTCAACGACGCGACCTTCGTCTTCTGCCAGGACTACGCGCTGCCCGTCCGCGGCTACCGCGACTGGGACCGGCTGCTCCGCAGGTCGGCGGCCGTCGCGCCGGACATGCTGGTCAGCGCCGCGGCGCACCCGCTCGCGCTGGCCTGCCAGGGCACGGCCACGCCCAACCGGCAGCACCGGCTCAGGGTGGACGGCTCGCCGACGCTCCTGCTCGGCAACGCCCTGCACGACCCGGCCACGCCGTACGTGTGGGCGGCCTCCACGGCGCTGCAGGCCGGCCGGCAGGCCCGGCTGCTGACCTACGAAGGGTGGGGGCACGGCATCTACGGGCGTGGCGAGTGCCCGACGGCCGCCTTCGACCGCTACCTGCTCTCCCGTGACCTGCCCGCCCGGGGCGCGCGGTGCCCGGCCGTCCCGCCGGGCGAGCTGTCGCTCAGGCGGGTCCCGAGCCCGAGCCCGCTGCCCGGCCGTCCCGGGTGGACGTCCGTCCTGCGGTAGCCAGGTGCTGACGCGGCCTCGCGACCCCCTCTCCGCGAGGCCGCGTCCTACCCCCGGGCGCCCGTCGCCAGGCGCTCGCGGAGGGCGTCGAGGCGGGCCATGGCCGGCGTCGCGGTGATGCCGTGCAGGACGACCGAGAGCATCACGGTGAAGGCCGTCACCGCCCACAGTTCCTCGGGCGGCACGCCGAAGTCGGCGTGCCCCAGCGCGTACGCCAGGTAGAACAGCGACCCCACCCCCCGGATCCCGAACAGCGAGATGATCCGGCGCTCGCGCGGGCCGGCCGGGCCCCTGACCTGGGAGAGCCAGCCCGCCACCGGTCGGATGACCAGGATCAGTAGTACCCCGACGAGGGCGCCGCGCCAGGTGAGCGGGGCCAGGCCGCCGGCGGCGACGAATCCGCCGAGCAGGAGCAGCAGCCAGGAGGTGAAGAGCCGTTCGAGCTGCTCGACGAAGCCGTGCAGGACGTTGTTGTAGCCGTGCCCGTGCTCGACCCGGCGGATGGCGCAGGCGGCGACGAACACGGCGATGAAGCCGTAGCCGCTGACCAGCTCGGTGACCCCGTAGGCGAGCAGGGTGGCGCCCAGGGCCACGAAGCCGTCGCGGCGCTCGGCCAGGCGCAGCTCCTCGGCGGGGGAGTGGAAGAACAGCCGGCCGAGCAGGCGGCCGATCAGCAGGCCGCAGACGACCCCGGCGACGATCCGGTAGAGCACGTCCGTCAGCGCCCACTCGCCCGTCCAGCCCAGGCCGCCGGCGGTGGCCAGGGCGATGGCGGCGTACACGATGGGGAAGGCCAGCCCGTCGTTCAGACCAGCTTCCGAGGTGAGGGCGAAGCGGACCTCGTCGTCGGCGTTCTCGGCGTCGGCGGGCTCGCCCACGCTGACGTCGGAGGCGAGCACCGGGTCGGTCGGCGCGAGCACGGCCCCGAGCAGCAGCGCGGCGGCGACGGGCCAGCCCAGCACGCCGGACGCCGCCGCCGCGACCCCGGCGACGGTCAGCGGCATCGCCCAGCCGAGCAGCCGCCAGGTCGTCGACCAGCTCCGTAACCCGATCCTCCGGTTGAGCGCCAGCCCCGCGCCCATGAGCGAGACCAGCACGCAGATCTCGGTGATGTGCTCGACGGCCGCCCGGTGGGCGACGGGATCGGGCTCGGGCAGCCCGATCGGCAGCAGGTACAACCCCATGCCGCCGAGCAGGTAGACCAGGGGAGGGGAGAAGGCCCGGCGGGCGAGCAGGCCGGGCAGGACGGCGGCGAGCAGCGCGGCCGCGCCGCCGAGGGCCAGGACGAGATCGGGGGTGGACATCCCGGCCCCACTGCCCTGATCAACTCAGGACAATCTTCCTCTTATTCGTGCAAATCGCTCAGTATCCGCCGAAGCGGCGAGCCCAGGCCGCCGTCGGCATATCGCGGCAATATGCACTAATAGCTACTTTTCCGACCCCTGACTGCGCGCCTACCGTGACAGGACCCCCCAACTTCTGGAGGAGGATCCGTGTCAAGGTCTCTCCGTGTCACGCTCTCCGTCGTCCTCGCCCTCTCCTTCCTGCTGGTCACCTCCCCGGCCCAGGCCGCCGTGCTGGTCCGGGTGCTGCGGTACGACGCCTCCCGGTCGGCGGAGTTCGTCAACGTGGTCAACCAGGCCGCCCAGGTCTGGAACGCCAACGTGGTGAACGTCCGGCTCATGCAGGGCACGCCCGCCGGCTTCGTCGTCCTGGCCGACAACAACTGGCCCAGGACGCTGCCCACCAGCCTCGGCCGCGGCACGATCTGGATGGGCCGCCAGGCGGTCAACCAGGGCTACAACCCGCTGCGGATCGCCACCCACGAGATCGGCCACATCCTCGGCCTGCCGGACCGGCGCACCGGGCTCTGCAGCGACCTGATGTCCGGCTCCAGCGCCCCCGTGAGCTGCACGAACGCCACCCCCAGCGGGGCCGAGCGGGCCGAGGTGGACCGCAACTTCGCCGGCAGCGCGCCCGCGGTCGAGTTCGGCCGCGTCCACGAGGACCGCTGACCTCGGCCGGAGCCGCCCCCGCCGGGTTCGTCCGGCGGGGGTTGGCCGGAGGGGCGTGATCGTATTGTCTGGGAGCAATCACCCCCCGACGTGAGGATCAGCGCATGCCCCGTTCGAGAGCCGCCCTGTCAGCCCTCGCCGCCGCGGCCTCGGTCCTGGCGGCCGGCGGATCGGCCGAGGCGGCGGCGGACGTGCCGTTACCCTCGGCGGTCTTCCGCGCCACGCACAACAGCTACTCGGGCAACGTCAACGGCGCCAGGAACTCGATCGCCTACCAGCTCGACCACGGCGTCCGCTTCGTCGAGCTGGACGTCCACGACAACGGGTACGCCACCGCCCGCGACTACTCCGTCGGCCACGACGCCCCCGGCGACGAGGTGGACCACGCGGGCAACCCGGCCTCCAACCTGCTCGGCGACTGGCTCGCGGTGATCGACGACTGGTCGGCGGGGCATCCCACGGCCGCGCCGATCGTCGTCGCCCTCGACCTCAAGGACGACCTGACCGACAACCCGTCCTACGCCGCGGGCAACCCGGCCGCGCTGAACGACGAGCTCGTCGCCGCCTTCGGGCCGCGGCTGCTGCGGGCCGAGGACTACCCGGCCGGCCCGCCCACCGTGGACGCGCTGCGCGGCCGCGTGCTCCCCGTGATCTCCGGCGACGGCACCACCCGCACGCTGTACAAGCGCGACCTCGGCTCGAATCCGGCCGTCGCGGCCAACACCCGCGGCCAGGTCGTGGAGGTGCACGACTCGGGCGCCGGAGCGCTGTGGTACTGGACAGGTGTGTACGGCGCCGACGGCCGGGTGACCTGGCTGCGCCACGGCAGGTACGACAGCGGCGTCACCCCGGCCGTCGCCCTCAACGACAACGGAGACCTGGTCGAGGTCCACCAGTCGCAGAACGCCACCACGCTCTGGTACCGCGTGGGACGCCTGGACGCCGCCGGCGAGATCACCTGGTCCGCCGGCCGCCAGTACGACAACGGCGTCCTGCCGACGGTCCGCTTCACCGACGCGGGCGGGACCCGGCTCCGGGAGATCCACCGCAGTCAGAGCAGCAGTCAGAACTGGGAGTGGTCCGGCGCGCTCGACGCCGGCGCGGCGAGCGTCGCGTGGAGCGGCAACGCCAGGACCTCCGACGCCCGCCACGACAGGACCACCTCCTACGGCGGCGCGCCCCGCGTGCACGTGTGGACCGGCGCCGACGGCCCGACCCCGTCGCGGACCCTGCGGGTGGACACCGACGCGTTCACCGGCGACCGCATCCGCTACCGGCAGGTCGCCTTCGCCGAGTTCCAGCAGGGGGACAGCGCGGAGCTGCGGCAGGGCGCGCTGTTCTACGCGGCGCCCGCCGGGCAGTCGTCGTTCATCACCGAGGCGCGGCGGGCGGGCCGGCTCGTCCGCGGGTGGGACTTCGACTCGGCGGGCCAGGCGACCGATCCGCCGGCGAACTACCCGGCGACCAACCATCCGTACGACACCTGGTACCAGGACCTGCTCGCGCGGACGGGCGCGGTGGAGTGACCGGCGGACGGCGGCGGGTCAGCACGCGGGTGGTGCCGCCGCGGGAACCGGCGCGTGGATGAGCCCGTGGCGTGCCCGTCGGCTTGATCTCGGCGTGCCCGGCCAGTTCGCCGGTCACGCCTCCAGTTCGGCCGCCCGGCGCAGGTCCTTCGGCCGGCCCAGGGCGCGGCGCATCCGGATCAGGTCCGCCCGGGAGACGTAGTGGACCTCCAGGCCGCCGGGGCCGGTCGCGGTCACCGCGCGGTCCAGGCACTCGCCGACCCGGAGCCCTCCCCAGGGGAGCGCCGGGGTGCAGCAGTCGCCGCCGGCCCCCGGCGAGGTGAAGCACGTCTTCGGGCGCAGCAGCGAGTCAGGGTGCACGGGCAGCGGGCCGCCCGTCTCGTCGGCGAACCGGGCGCCGACGGAGGCGAAGGCGGCGGCCAGGGCCGGGGCGTGGCCGGGGCGGCCGTCCCAGAGCAGGTCCAGGTCGCCGGTCAGCTCGGCGGACCCGTGCATGATGCCGGCGACCTGCCCGATCACCACGGCCCGGACACGATGCCGGTGCAGGGCTTCGAGCAGGGGGAACGGGTCGAAGCCCAGGGCGCCGTCGGTGCCGATCGTCCCGGCGTCGTCGTCGGCGTCCTCGTGGCCCACGCCGGTGGCCCCCCGTTCCAGGGCCAGTTCGCGGGTACGTCGTGCGGCGGCGCGGAGGCGGTCCAGCGGTTCGTCGATCATCCGGACATGCAACACCGGCCGCCGCCGTGGCGCACGCGAATTTCCCCGTGCTAACTTGGCCGTATGACCAACTTGGCCGATCGGCCAAATTCGGCGCGCGGCGACCGCCGTCGTGAGCAGCTGGTGGAGACCGGGGTCGCGCTGCTGGGCGAGCACGGGTGGCCCGGCGTCACCACGCGGGCCGTGGCCGAGCGGGCCGGCACCAACCCCGGCCTGATCCACTACCACTTCGGCGGGCTGCCCGGCCTGCGCGAGGCGATCTTCCGCCGCGCCACCGACCTCGTCGTCGGCCCGCTGGTCACCGAGCTGCTGGCCGCCGACGACGAGCGCGCCGCGCTGGCCCTGATGCGCGGCCTGCCGGCCCAGGCGGCGGGCGACGGGCCGATGCCCCGGCTGGCCGCCGAGCTGATCGTGGGCGCCACCCGTGATCCGGCCCTGGGCGTGGTGCTGCGCGACGAGCTCCGCCGGGCCCGCGGCCGGATCGCCGCCCGTCTCGGTCGGCTGCGCCCCGGCTGGCCGGCCGCCCGCCTCGACGGCGTCGCCACGCTCGTCACCGCCGCGATCGACGGGCTGATGCTGCACCACATGATCGACCCCGCCCTCCCCGTCGGCGAGGCGCTGTCGGCGGTGGAGGACCTGCTGGAGGCGGGCGAGTCGGGCGGTCCGCGTCCGCGGGGGGCGCCGCCCGGCTGACTGAGGCAGTCCTCGACCGGGCCGTCCGGGGCCCGCCACCCACCACGGGAGGAGACCGACCATGGAGATCGTCAGGAGACCGGACCCGCCGACCGGGCTGCGCCGCAGGCTGTGGCGGCTGCCCATCCTGCTGTACCGCCTTGGTCTCGGGCCGCTGCTGGGCGGCCGCGTCATGCTGCTCACCCACACCGGACGCGTCTCGGGCCTGCCCCGCCGGGCCGTCATCGAGGTGGTCCAGCGCGACGAGCGGGGCTACGTGGCCGCCTCCGGCTTCGGCCCCAAGGCCGACTGGTACCGCAACGTCAGGGCCACCCCGCAGGTGACGCTGGAGGTCGGCGGCTCCCGCCTGCGCGCCACGGCGGTGCCGCTGGAGCCGGGCGAAGGCGCGGACATCATGGCCCGGTACGCCCCCCGCCACCCGGCCGCCGCCCGCCGGCTCTGCCGGATCATGGGCTTCGCCGTCGACGGCGGCGTGGACGACTACCGCGAGGTGGGCAGCCGCATACCGTTCGTCCGGTTCGTTCCGGGGTGATCGGCGAAGCCGTCCAGGGCCTCCAGGATCTCGTCGCGGAAGGTGCCGCTTCCGGTGTGCCCGGAGTCCTCCACGATCACCAGGCGGGCCTCGGGCCACGCCTGAGCCAGTTCCCAGGCGTACTCCAGGGGCGCGCCGAGGTCGAAGCGGCCGTGGACGAGCACGCCGGGGATGCCCGCCAGCCGGTGCGCCTCCCGCAGCAGCACGCCCTCCTCCAGCCAGGCGCCGTTGGAGAAGTAGTGGGCGCAGATGCGGACGAGCGCCGCCAGCCTGTCCGCCGGCCGGTCGCTGTAGGCGTTGGGCTTGCCGTTGGTCTCCAGTGAGATGACCGTGTCCTCCCACGCCGTCCAGTCGTGGGCGGCCTTGGCGCGGACCGCCGGATCGGGGTCGGCCATCAGCCCGGCATAGGCGCTCAGCACCTCGGCCAGGCTGCCCCGGCAGCCCTCCGGCACCCCCTCGCGGAAGCGCTGCCGCTGCTCGGGGAAGAACCGGCCGACGCCGTCGTACAGCCAGTCGATCTCCGACCGGCGGGTCGTGGTGACCCCGGTGAGCACGATCTCCGAGACCCGCTCGGGGTGGGCCTCGGCGTAGGCCAGGATCAGCGTCGAACCCCACGAACCGCCGTACAGCAGCCAGCGGTCCACGCCCAGGTGCTCGCGCAGCCGTTCCATGTCGGCCACCAGGTGGTGGGTGGTGTTCGCCGACAGGTCGGTGGCCGGGTCGGCGGCGTGCGGGCGGCTGCGCCCGCAGTTGCGCTGGTCGAACAGGATGATCCGGTACCGCTCCGGGTCGAAGACGCGCCGCTGGCCCGGGGTGCAGTTCGACCCCGGCCCGCCGTGGACGACCAGCGCGGGCTTGCCGCCGGGGTTGCCGCACGCCTCCCAATAGACGAGATGACCGTCGCCGACGTCGAGCAGGCCATGGTCATAAGGTTCGATCGCGGGATACATCCGGCCACCGTACTAGTAGGGGTTCACCGCTGCCCGTCCTCGTCCGCGGGGGCGCGGCGCATGAACAGCTCCAGCCGGGAGCGGCCGTCCGGATGGTCGAGCGTCACCCGGTCGCACAGGCGCTGCATCATCCACAGGCCCATGCCGCGCTGCGGCGGCCAGGCCGGGACGCGGTCGAGGTGGGCGTGCGTCAGGGTGCCGCGCTCGTCGATCACGTGCACCGTCACGCCGTCCTCGTCGCTGCGGGCGCTCACCGTGCCGGGCGCCTGGGCGTGTTCCAGGACGTTGCCGGCCGCCTCGCTGACCGCCAGCACCAGCCGTTCCACCCGCTGCCTGTCGAGCCCCGCCTCCAGGGCGAAAGCGCTTACCAGGCCACGCAGATGAGCCAGGTTCGTACCGATCGGCACGTGCAGCCCGAAGGACTCGCCCATGGTCACCGCCTGATTCATCCCGTTGGTCGGTACCGGCCCCCCGCCGCGACGAGCGGAGTGCGAAGTGAAGCCACTCATCCGTCAGTGAGCAAATCCTAAGCACCCTGATACGACATTCGACCGGAAAATCCCTGAAAGCCCTCCGGGGGTGTGCCGAGCCTCCCCAGGATGAGGGCAACCCGGCCTGGGGAGGCGGCACGACATCGAGGCCCTGCCCGCCCGGACGGCGTGACGTCCCGGCGGGCTACCGGCCGGTCCCGTGCGCGGGCGGGTCGCCGGAGGGGAACAGGATCGCGCTGAGCAGGTAGGGGACGCGGCCGGGGGCCGGGGCGTTGCCCAGCCGGTCGCCCAATACCGCCAGCAGGTCGGCCAGCATCGCGGCGAGCTCGCCGGGGCTGAGCCACACGGTGCCCTGCCGGTAGTTGACCGAGTCGGCGACCGGATCGGCGCCCTCGCGGCGCAGGTAGGCGTCGAACTCGGCGATCAGGACGGCCATGGCGGCGGCGAACCCCCTGCGGTGGTCGTCGAGCGACATCGCGGCGGCGGCCCCCGCGTCGATCGCGGGACGGTCCTGGCGCAGCCGGTAGCGGCGCTCGGTGGCGCCGCGTACGCGCTGCTCGCCCTCGACCTCCAGGAACCCGCCCTCGGTCAGGTGCGCCACCTGGCGGTAGACCGTGATCTTGGGAACCTCGGGCATGCGGGCGCAGAGCTGCGCGATCGTCATCGTGCCCGCGGCGGCCACGGCGTGCACGATGCGCAGCCGTACGGGGTGCAGCAGCTGCTCGACAGGGTCCATGGCCCAACGATTTCATATGAGATACCGTTATCCAAAATGAAAACGTTCGGTTCGCGGAGGAGGCGGCATGCGGAACGTGCCGGGGCGGACGGTGCCGGTGAACGGGCGGCACGTCTATGTCGAGGAGACCGGTGAAGGCCACTTACCGGTGGTCTTCGAGGCGGGCGGCGGATGCGGGCGCACCTGCTGGGACGCGGTGACGCCGCTGCTGGCGAGCAGGGCGCGGCTGGTGACCTACGACCGCGCCGGGCGCGCGCGCAGCGGCCCCGCCGCCGGGCCGCTCGGCATCGACGACCTGGCGGCCGACCTGGTCGCGATGACCGAGGCCGTCGTGCCGGGGGAGTTCGTGCTGGTCGCGCACAGCATGGGCGGGCTGGTCGCGCGCCGTGCCGCCGAGCTGCTGGGGCCCCGGCTGCGGGGGCTGCTGCTGGCCGACGTCCTGCCGGAGACCTCGCCGGTGTACGACACCTGGGACCGGACCGCCGCGCGGGTCGACCGCATGATGGCGGTGACGCAGGCGCTCAGCCGGTTCCGTCCCCTGGCGCGGCTGTTCAGTGGGAACGTCCGGCGGCTGTTCCCCGCCGACACCTACCGGACCATGCTCGCCGAGGACTTCACCCCCACCGGGGTCGCTCGGACGCGGCAGGAGATCCGGGCCGTGGCCGCCGCGATCCCGGAGTTCCGGGCGCGACCGCCGCGGCCTCCGCGCTGCCCGACGATCGTGTTGTCGGTGACCCGCGCCGCCCGGGGGCGGGAACGCCAGCACGCCGCCAACCGCGAGCACCAGCGCCGCTACGCCGACGGCCTGCCCGACGGACACCACGAGGACGTCTTCTCGGGCCATCTGGTCCAGGCCGAGCAGCCGCACCTCGTCGCCGACCGCACGGCCCGGCTCATCGGGTGAAGCAGTCGCCGGACGGGGTGAGCCGGGCGGACATGTTGCGTTCCATCATCTTCAGCGCCGCCTGCCCGAGATCACCATGGATGGCCGCCACGCAGTCGGGCGGCACGGTCAGCTCGTAGTGCCGCACGTACGCGTCCAGCGCGCTGTACAACACGCACTGCTCCGTCACCTGCCCGGCCAGGACGACCCGCTCGACCCCGCTCCGCGACAGCAGGTACTCCAGGGCCGTGCCGAAGAAGGCGCTGTGCCGCACCTTGGGCAGGAACGCGCACCCCGGCGGCGGCAGGACCGGCTGCACCAGATCGGGCCGCCGGCCCTTCATCGCCCGCTCCTCGATCTCCCGCCGGTCGGCGGCGAAGTCGCCGTAGTTGTCGTTGACGTACACCAGCTCGACGTCGTCCCGCTCGCCGGCCCGCGCCACCAGGTCCGCCAGCGGCTCGACGACCGGCTCCACCTGCCGGGCGAGCCGCTCGGCGTCCTGGTGCTCGTACGGGTTCAGCATGTCGATGACGACCAGCGCAGATCTTGCCATAACCCCTGTCCTGTCCAGCTACCTGCCGTTTTATCCTGGACAAATCGGGGCATGGCGGGGGTTGGTCAGTTGTCGTCGACGAACCGCTGGGCGAGGGTCCGGCCCAGCGTCACGGCCTGGTCGTGGTTCTCGATGGCCGCCACCTTCGTCCCGGAGCCGGTGAACGCGATGTACGTGACGCCGGAGTCGGTGCCGCCGTTGCTCGGGTCGGGGTTGATGCCCAGGTCGGCGGCGGTGCGGTAGGAGGCCTCGCCGATGATCCCCGACGGGCCCGTGTCGCCCGTGACCGCGTACTCGACCTGGCCGTTGTAGATGACGGCCACCACCGTCCCGCAGCCGATGCCCTTGGTCCGGTAGTCCCAGATCGAGCTGGGGCTCGGCACCACCACGTACGGGAGCTGCGCCGCGTTGAGCGGCGTGTCCGAGGTGGTGTGGCAGAACGTCTCGGCCTGGAAGCAGCAGTCGGTGCTCTCGTTGCACTGGGCGGTCCGGACGCCGTCGCAGTCGATGTCCAGGTCGCCCTTCCAGAACACGCCGCCGGTCTTGCCGCACACCGCGACGGTCCCGGAGGAGACGTCGGAGTCGGTCTTGTACTTGCCGCTGGAGATCTGGGAGCACGAGGTGAGCTCGGCGAGGAGCTGGTCGGCGGTGGGCCCGCCGGTGCCGCCGGTCGTGGTGCCGGTGACCGCGGCGCTGTGCCCGGACTCGTTGCCCGCCGCGTCCACCGCCGTGATCGTGTACGTGTGGGTGGACCCGGCGGCCAGCCCCGCCACCGTGGCGCTCGCGGTGGGCGAGGTCGCCACCACGGCCGTGCCCTCATGGACGCGGTAGCCGGTGACGCCCACGTTGTCGGTGGAGTCGGTCCAGGCCAGCGAGATGCCGGTGGCCGAGACGCCGGTCACCCGCGGGCTCGCCGGCACGGTGGGCGCCTGGCCGTCGGCGCCGCCGGAGCCGCTGACCGACAACCGGTCCACGTTCGGGCCGCCGTCGGCGCCGGTCCCGGTCGCGCGCACGGTGTTGACGCCGGCGTTCAGCGTCACCGTGGCGCGGGCGTCGGCCCAGGCGTCCCAGCTGCCGGTGCCGGGGAAGGCCAGGCCGGTCACCGCGGTGACGCCGTTGACGGCGACGTCCATCGGGCGGCCGGCGGCGGTGCCGTTGGCGTAGCGGAAGGTCAGCGTGTGGCTGCCGGCCTCGGCGACGTTGACCGACCATTCGACGGAGCCGCCGGGGGCGTTGACGTAGTCGACGAAACCGGCGCCGGTGTAGCCGGTGTGGTTGGTGGCCACGCTCGCCCCCGTCAGCGTCGCGGCCTCGGCCTGGTACTCGGTGGCCGGGGCGGCGGCGGTCGTGGCCTCCAGGAAGTCGAGGTTGGGGTTGCCGCCCGCGGACGCCGCGGTGACACGGATCTTGTTGTCGCCCCGGTTCAGGGCGGCGGTGAGGGTGGAGGTCGCCCAGGTGTCCCAGTTCGCGGTCGCGCCGAACGAACGCCCGGCGGACACGACCGTGCCGTTGACGGAGACGTCGGCGGTGCGGGCCGAGCCGGTGCCGTTGGCGTACCTGATGGCCAGGGTGGCGGTGCCGGCCGCCGGGGCGTCGACGGTCCACTCCGTGTACGGGCCGGCCGTGTTGGCGCTGTTGACGAAGCCGGTGCCGGAGAACCCGGCGTGGTTCGCCTCGACGGCGCCCTGGACGTTGGTGGCGTTCTCGGCCTCGTAGCGCACGGTCGCCGCGCGCGCGGGCAGCGCCACGAGCGCGGAGACGGCCAGGCACGCGGCGGCGACCGGGACGAGGCTGCGTAAGCGGGATACGAGCACGGTTCTCTTCCTCGGGGCGTCGGGGGCTACTGGATGGCGGAGCGGCGGATGGTGTCGGCGCTGCCGTCGCCGTTGTTGTCGGAGTTGGTCGAGCCGAACCAGATGGCGGCGGCGCCCGGCACCTTCTCGACCACGCGCAGCCTGCCGTACGTGCCGTTGAAGTAGGAGTTGACGGTCGAGACGTTCTCGCCGTTCAGGACGATGCGCCACAGCCGCTGCCCGCGCAGCGCCGCCATGAAGACCGTGTTGCCGACGATCGCGATGCCGCTCGGCGAGGCCTCGGCGACGCCCCAGGTGTACTTGGGGTTGGTCATGCCGGAGGTGGTGCAGGTGCCCTCGCAGGTGGGCCAGCCGTAGTTCTTGCCGGGCTGGATCAGGTTGAGCTCGTCGCGCGCGGAGTTGCCCAGCTCCGACGACCACAGGCGGCCGGCGGAGTCCCAGGCCAGGCCCTGCGGGTTGCGGTGGCCGTAGCTGTAGACGCGGGTGCCGAACGGGTTGCCGGGCGCGGCGGCGCCGGTCCTGGTGAGGCGCAGGATCTTGCCGTTGAGCGAGTTCAGGTTGGGCGCGTTGCCCGACTGCTGGGCGTCGCCGGTGGTGGCGTACAGGTAGCCGTCGGGGCCGAACCTGATGCGGCCACCGTTGTGGTAGCGGTTCTTGTCGATGCCCTGGAGGATCGTGGTGTAGCCGCTGAGCGTGCTGCCGTTGAAGTTCATCCGCGCGATGCGGTTGCCCTCGGCGGCGGTGTGCATGAAGAAGACCTCCTGGTCGGTCGTGCCGTTCCAGGTGGGGGAGAGGTCCAGGCCCATCAGGCCGCCCTCGCCGTCGGTGGTCTGCACGTTCGGCACGGTCCCGACCTGCGTCTTCGTGCCCGAAGGTGTCACCTTGAACACCTTGAACGTGTCCCGCTCGGTGACCAGCGCGAACGAGCCGTCCGGCGTCCAGGAGGCGTCCCAGGGCACGTCCCAGCCGCCCGCGACGGACGTCGGCGTCTGGGGCACGGTGCCGCAACCGCCCGTGGTGAACGAGGCCGACGCCGGGCTCGGCGCGGAGAGCTGGCCGGCGGTGTCGCGGGCGACGACGTCGAGCTGGTAGGTGCGCGCGCACTCCAGCGGCACGCTCGCGGTCGTGGCGGGCGGTGCGCCGGCGACGGTGGCCAGCACGGCGCCGGAGGCGTGGTCGCGGACCAGGTAGGCGCGCACGCCGCCGTCGTCGGTGGAGGCGGCCCAGGTGACGGTCGCCGAGGTGGGCTGCACGCCGCTGACCGCGGGCCGGCCCGGCGGCGAGGGCGGGTCGTCCGGCGGCGCGGGCAGCGTGTGGCAGGCCGCCTCGGGGCTGCTCAGCGAGACGTTGCCGGAGGCGTCCCGGGCGAACACCGACAGCTGGTAGCCGAAGTCCGGGGTCAGCCCGGTCAGCGTGGCCGGCGGCGTGGGGGCGGTGGCGATGAGCTGGCCCTGCTGGTAGATGTCGTAGGCCACGACGCCGATGTCGTCCGTGGCGGGCGGCCAGTCCAGCTTCAGGCTGTTGTGGGTGATCTCGGAGCACACCGGCTGGCCGGGCGCGGTCGGCTTCTGGGTGTCGGCCGGTCCGCTGACGCGCAGCCGGTCGAGGTTCGGGCCGCCGTCCGCGGTGGTCGCGGTGGCCCGTACGGTGTTGGCGCCCGCGTTCAGGGTGGCGTTGAGCGTGACCTCGTTCCAGGTGGTCCAGGCGCCGGTGCCGGGGAAGGAACGGGTGCTCGCGGAGCCGTTCACCGAGACGCTCATCGGCCGGTCGATCGTGGTGCCGTTGGCGTAGCGGAAGGTCAGGCTCTGCGGGCCGGTGGCCGCCGCGCTGACCTGGAACTCGACGTACGAGCCTGTCGCGTTGTCGTAGTTGACGAAGCCGGAGCCGGTGTAGCCGGCGTGGTTGGACTCCACGACGCCCCGCGCGATCGTGGCGGTCTCGGCCTGGTAGTCGGTGAAGCCGCTGACCTGGACGTCGGCGTCGAGATAGTCCCAGTTGGGGTTGCCTCCGGCGGTGGCGGCGGTGGCCCTGATCGTGTTGGGGCCCGCCTTGACCTGGGCGGTCAGCGTGACCGTGGCCCAGGTGTCCCAGTTCGCGGTGGGGGCGAAGGCGCGCGAGGCGGCCACGACCGAGCCGTTGACGGCCAGGTCGGCGGGTCGGTCGCCGGTGGTGCCGTTGGCGTAGCGCAGGGCCAGCGTGGCGGTCCCGGCGCCGGGCGCGTCGACGGTCCACTCCGTGTAGGAGCCGGCGACGTTGTCACCGTTCACGAAGCCGCTGCCGGAGTAGCCGGTGTGGTTGGACTCGACGGCTCCCTGCGAGAGCGTCGCGTTCTCGGCCTCGTACCGGGTGGGGGCGGCGTCGGCGGGGCCGGCGGGCACGGCCAGCGCGCCCGCGACCAGCGCGAGGACGCATAACCGGGGCTTCCACGAGTTCATCGGGTGGCTCCTGGGGGGTGAGCGGCTTTTCATCGTGTTCCCACAGGGAGTCACACCCGTCAACAAGTTGTCGATCTTGGAACGATCCAACTTTAGGAAACTTTACTAACTCGGCCTGGATGAGACATCGGAGGTACGGGCGGCCGTGGACAGATATCTACCGGGGATGTATGTCTGAAGCAGGTGTGAGGTCGGATCTGTGATCGTCGCCGGACGCCGGGAGGCCGGAACCATGTGGCTCGGAAACCGACATCAACGCTCGCCCCCGGGCGGCTGGACGGCCGCCCGGCGATGCCGCGACGATACGTGATCATGGACCAGAACGACGCCGGGGAGCCGCGGCTGCGGCCCGCCGCCTCTACCGGCGCTTCTTCGTGCTCGCCGCGGCCGACGGGCGCGAGCGGGTCAGGGCGATCACCTCTCCGGCCAACAGCGCGTCCGTCGCCTTCCACGCCGCGATGGGCTTCACGGTCACCGGGCCCGTCCCGGACTACGACGGTCCCGGCGTCGATCGGGTCGTCTTCGAGCTGCGGCTCCCGCCGCGATGACGCCCGCTCATCGGGGGTCCGTACGGGCGTTGAGGCGGTTCAGGGTCGCCGCGAGGGCCGATCCGTAGACCACGTGGCCGAGGGCCATCACCGCGGGGCGGCCTGGCCGGTCGCGGGAGACCGGCGGCAGGATGTCCAGGCCCGGGATCCAGCCCTGGTAACTGGCGATCCAGATCGTCAGCGCGTACCCGACGCCCAGCGCGGACGGGGTGCGGCGCCCGCGGGTCAGCAGGCCGAACAGGGCTCCGGCGGTGACGCCGAAGCCCAGGTGGGCCAGCGCCCCCACGACCCCCTCGCCCGGTTTGGGGCGATGCCGGTGGCCCGGCAGCAACGCCCGCGCGATGCGTTTCGGCGGCTGGTCCTCCATCAGGCCCGCCCGGCTGCCGGCGAGCATCACCACGCTCATCGCCGCGGTCGCCACGGCGCCGCCCGCGGCGCCCTTCATGAGGTTGCGCATGCGAAGCCCGGTGCCCAGGACGGGACGCAGGAAACGGGCGGCGGCTGACATGCCGGCCGCCCGGCGGGGCAGGAAGGACGGTCTTCCCCGACCAGAGAGGACCGGATGGGCGACACGGCGGCGGCATGCGAGCGGGTGGCCAGGCAGGCGCTGGGCCTGACCGACCTGCGGCCCGGCCAGCTCCGGGCGATGACGGCCCTGGCCGAGGGCAGGGACACGCTGGTGGTGATGCCCACCGGGAGCGGCAAGTCGGCGATCTACCAGGTGCCGGCGCTGCTGCTGCGCGGCCCGACCCTGGTGGTCTCGCCGCTCATCGCCCTGCAGCGTGACCAGGTCGAGGCCCTGCGCGACCGCGACGAGGAGGCCGTCAGCCTGGACGCGGGAACGCGGGCCGTTGAGCGGGCGGAGACGTTCCAGGCGCTGCGGGCGGGGGAGACTGAGTTCCTGTTCTGCGCGCCCGAGCAGCTCGCCCGTCCCGACGTCCTGCGCGAGCTGGCCGCCGCGGCCCCCTCGCTCATGGTGGTGGACGAGGCCCACTGCGTCTCGGCCTGGGGGCACGACTTCCGCCCCGACTACCTGCGGCTCGGCGCGGTGGCCGACGCGCTCGGCCGTCCGGTCGTCGCGGCGCTGACGGCGACCGCCGCCCCGCCGGTACGGGCGGAGATCGCCGAGCGGCTGGGCATGCGTGCGCCGGTGGAGATCGTCCAGGGGTTCGACCGGCCCAGCATCTCGCTGGAGGTGCGCCGGGCGCTCGACGACCCCGCCGCCGACATCGTCACGACCGTCGCGGCGGCGAAGCAGCCCGGCATCGTCTACACGACCTCGCGCAGGCAGACCGGCCGCCTGAGCGGGCTGCTGGCGCAGGCCGGCGTATGGGCCGCCGCCTACCACGCCGGGCTGCGCCGGGCCGAACGGGACGCGGTGCACGACCGCTTCATGGCCGGTGACCTGGACGTCGTGGTCGCGACCAACGCCTTCGGCATGGGCATCGACAAACCGGACGTGCGTTTCGTCCTGCACGCCGAGATCCCCGGTTCGCCGGACGCGTACTACCAGGAGATCGGCCGGGCGGGCCGGGACGGCGAGCCGGCCGACGCCGTGCTCTTCTACCGGCCAGAGGACCTGGGGGTGCAGCGGTTCTTCACCGGCGGGACGCCCGACGAGGAGCGGCTGGCCCGGGTCGCCGAGGCGGTCGCCGAATCCGGCCCCGGCAGCGACCGCAAGGCCCTGGCCGAACGCGCCGGGTTGTCGGCGCGCCGCCTGACGGCGCTGCTGGACCTGCTGGAGAGAGCCGGCGCGGTACGGCTCGGCACCCGCAAGGTCGATCCCGTGCCCGGCCTCGATCCCCGGGCGGCGGCGAGCCGCGCCAGGGAGCTGGCCGAGCGCCGCCGGGACGTCGACCGCAGCCGGCTGGAGATGATGCGCCGCTACGCCGAGACCACCGACTGCCGCCGGCGTTTCCTGCTCGGCTACTTCGGCGAGGAGCTCGCCGACAACTGCGGCAACTGCGACACCTGCCGCGCCGGGACCGCCGAGCGGGCGCCCCGGGAGAGCGGCCCCTTCCCGCTGCACGCCCGGGTGGAGCACCGCGCGTGGGGGCCCGGCCAGGTCATCCAGCGCGGCGAGGACCGCCTGACGGTCCTGTTCGAGGACGCCGGATACCGAGAGCTCCAGCTCGACGTGGTCCTCGACGAGAACCTCCTGACCGAGTCCGGACGAGCGACCGGGTCTCCGACACCCACGCCGGAGATCCGCTCCTAGCGCCGCGCCGGGCCGGGGAAGCGCAGGATCCAGCGGCGTTGCCACGGGGTCTCGACCGCACGGGGGTGGTGGTGCTCGCGCGTCCAGGCGACGGCGTCGGCCGGGTCGAGGCCGGCCAGGACGGCGAGGCAGGCGACGACCGTGCCGGTGCGGCCCACGCCGCCCCCGCACGCCACCTCGACCGCCTCCCCCTCCCGCGCCCGCCGGTGCAGGTCGCGGATCCGCTGCACGGCCGCGTCGCGGTCGCGGGGCAGCAGGAAGTCGGGCCACTCGATCCACGCGTGCGGCCAGCGCAGCGCGTCCTCGTGGCGGCGGGTCAGCCGCGCCGACCCGAGGTAGAGGCCGAAGCCGGGCGCCGGGCCGTCCGGCAGCGGGTGGCGCAGGCCCCGGCCGCGGATCCAGGCGCCGTCCGGGAGCCGGAAGGCGCCCGCGAGCGGCGGCTCGCCCGTCATGCCGTTCGTCGGAGTCGTCACGGATCCTCCTCGTGGTCCCAGGGGCCTGCTCATCCCGCGGTCCCGCAGAATACCTTGACGGCCATCCCCATGATCTCCGCCGTGGACGGGTTCCTGGTCGAGGGGTTGAGCGACAGGGTCAGCGACTTGCCCGAGTCCGAGCGGAACGCGAACGTCAGGTAGCCGATCAGCTCCCCGCTGTGCCCCCACACCGTGCCGCACGGCAGCGCGTACGCCTGCAGCCCGAGCCCGTAGCGGAACCCGGCGCCCGTCTCGACGGTCGTGCGCATGGCCCTCAGGGAGGCGGCGCTGGTGAGCCTGCCGCCCAGCAGGGCGGACATGAACCGCTCCAGGTCCGCGGTGGTCGAGATCATCTCTCCCGCGGCCCAGTCCAGCGAGGGGTTCATGCGGGTGGCGTCCACGAGGGCGGGCATCGGCTCGTACCCCTTGGCGTGGGGGGACGGCAGGCCCGCCCGGTCACCGGGGACCAGCGTGTGGCGCAGGCCCAGCGGGCGCAGGATCCGGCGGGCGACCTCCTCGCCGTACGTGCGGCCGGTCAGCTTCTCCACCAGCAGGCCGAGCACCACGTAGTTGGTGTTGGAGTAGTGCCACTTGCCGTCGTCGGGGAGCTTCTTGGCGAAGGCCACCTTGAGCAGCTCGCCCGGCCGGTAGGAGCGGAAGCGGGCCTCGCCGCGCCAGCGGTTGGTGGAGTAGCCGGGCTCGCTCATGTAGTCGTACAGGTGGCTGGTGTGGTCGAGGAGGCCGCGGACCGTGATCCGGTCGCCGCCGGGGACCAGGCCGGGCAGGTGGTCGCCGATCGGGTCGTCCAGCTTCAGCCTGCCCTCGTCCACGAGCTGGAGCACCACGGTGGCGACGAAGGTCTTGGTCACGCTGCCGATCCGGAAGTAGCCGCCCGGCGAGGGGCGTCCGCCGCGCTCGACGTCGCGGACGCCCGCCGAGCCCGACCAGGTGCCGCGCTCGTCGGTGACCCGGGCGAGGGCCGCCGTCGCGCCCTGTCCCGCCACGATCCTGTTCAGCTCCTGGCCCACTCCGGCGCCCTGGCCGCCCGCCGCCATCGTCGCCGCCACCAGCACGTTCATCATCGTCTGCATCATGCGGTCAACGTTAGGAAGATCGGCCGTACGGCGGAATGCGGTGCTCCGCCCAGTCCTGCTGCGGAAAACCACAGCCGCCCGCGCGGCGCGTCGTGAGGGGGGTTGTCCCTACCGCGAGTTGGCGTGCTGGCGTACTGATGCGGGCGAATTCTTCGCAGATAGCGTGTTTTCATCGTAATCACGCACTGAAATGGATAAATCCGTTGTTTAGTAGTAAATCGCTGAGTCGTGTCCTGGGCCGTTCCGCCGTCGTCGCCGTGGCGGGCGCGGCCTGTCTCGCCGTCACCGCCGGCGCCGCCGGCGCGATCGTCAACGGGGGGAAGGCCACGGAGGCGTACCCGTTCATGGCCTCGATCCCGATCTCGGCCCCGGCCCTGGGGCTGAAGGACGGCGTGTGCGGAGCGGCGCTGATCGCGCCGCAGTGGGTGGTGACCGCCGCCCACTGCCTGGACATGGAGGTCGGGTCGATCCCGAAGGGAACCGTCCGGGTCGGCAGCGACCTGCGCAAGTCCGGCGGGGAGGTGCGCGAGATCGCCCAGGCCGTGCTCCACCCCCGCTACTCCCAGAACACACCCAACAGGAACGACATCGCCCTGGTCCGCCTGGACCGTCCCGTCGACCAGAAGGCCGTCCCGATCGCCGCGCGGCCGGGACGGCCCGGCACCCCGACCCGGATCATCGGCTTCGGCGTCACCGAGTCCAAGCCCGACCCGGCCGACTGGAAGATGTCCCCGCGGCTCAACCAGCTCGACACGCGCATGGGCGCCCCGTCCGAGTGCGGGCCCGGATACGCGAGCGGCACCCGGCTGTGCACGGTCAGCCGGGTGCCCAAGGCCATGGCGTGCAACGGCGACTCCGGCTCCCCGCAGCTGCAGCGGGGCAGGAACGGCCGATGGGAGCTCATCGGGGTCACCTCGGGGCCCGGTGCCAAGAGCCCGTCCTGTGCGGAAGGTCCTGGTCTGTACACCAGCGTGCCGGCGTACGCGGAGTGGCTGGTCCGGACGATGCGCGCGTACAGCTGACCGGCGGGGCTCTACCGGCGGTTGAGGGCCGGCCGCCCGGTGGCCCAGCGCCGCCCGCGGCAGCCGGCGCAAAGCTTCCGGGAGCGGTTCAACGACAGCCTTGAAGTCATGAGAACCGAAACCGAGCTCGTTCACGGGACACCGGTCCCGTCCCCGTCCCCGTTCCCGCACACCCGCACGGCGGAGGTGCGGGGATGAGCGTTCCCGCGCAGGACGTCCCCGCCACCTGGCGGGAGCTGCTGGGACGGGAGCATCTCGGGGCCGCCGTCGTGCCGGCCGGGGGAGTGCTCGCCGGCGCGATCAACATCTACCTGGCGGCCGGGCTGCTGCCGACCGCGGTGGCCGAGCTCGGCGGGGCGAGCTTCTACGCCTGGAACATGACGGTCTACCTGGTCGCCATGGTGATCGCCACCATGCTCACCGCCCGGTCGTTGTCGGTGTGGGGGACCGTCGGCTCCTACCTCGCCGGGTTCGCCACGTTCACCGTGGGCTCGCTGGCCTGCGCGGTGAGCCCGGCGATGGCGGTGCTGCTGGTGTCGCGCGGGGTGCAGGGGCTGGGCGCCGGGCTGCTGTCGGGGCTCGGGTTCGCCGTCGTCCGGTCGGCCCTGCCGGCCCGGCTCTGGACGCGCGGCACCGCGCTCATGTCGGCGATGTACGGCGTCGGCAACTTCGCCGGCCCGGCGCTCGGCGGGCTGTTCGCGCAGTTCGGGGCGTGGCGGCCGGCGTTCGCGGCGATGGCGGTGATCGGGGCCGGCTGCGGCCTGATCGTCCCGCGTGCCCTGCGCGGCGGAGGCGAGGCGCCGCGCGGCGGCGGCGCCGGCCGGGTGCGGGTGCCGGTGGGCTCGTCGATGCTGGTGACGGCGGTCGCGGGGGCGGTGAGCGTGGCGGCGGTCGTGACCGGCACGCTCGCCAAGACCGCCGTCCTCGCGGTGGCGCTGCTGGCGGCCGTGGGGTTCGTCGTCCACGAGCGGCGCAGCGAGCACCGGGTCCTCCCGGCGGAGACCTACCGGCGGGGTTCGTCGCTGAAGTGGGTCTACCTGACGATCGGGGTGCTGACCTTCGGGGTCGCGGTCGAGTCGTTCCTGCCGCTGTTCGCGCAGCGGCTGGCCGGGCTGCCGCCGCTGGTGGCCGGGTTCTTCGCCGCGGCCGTCTCGTTCGGCTGGTCGGCGACCCAGATCGGCAGCTCGTCCGTGGCCGGGCGGCGTGTGGTGCGGCGGCTGCGGGTGGCCGGTCCGCTGCTGCTCGCGGCCGGCCTGCTCGTCCAGGGGCTGGTGCAGCGTACGGACCCGCCGGGATGGCTGGTGCTGGTCTGGGTGCCGGTGCTGTTCGCGGCCGGCGCGGGGATCGGCCTCGCCTACCCGCACCTGTCCGTGGCCGTGCTGACCAGCACGCCGGACCCGGCCGAGGGCGGCCGGGCGGCCGCGGCGATCGCCACCGTGACCAGCCTGTCCATCGCGTTCGGCACGGCGGTCGCCGGCATCCTGGTCAACCTCGGCGGCGCCTCCATGCTCGACTCGGCCCGGTACGTGCTGTTCGGCTTCGCGGCCCTCTGCGCGACCGGCGCCCTCACCGCCCACCGGGCCGCGCGGCGGGAGCGGGACGATGGACTCTCCCCCCGTGGGAGGCGGCAGGCTGCTTGACGGGGCCGGACCGGCCGGCGGCCCCGCGCCCGATGATCGGACCGGCCAGAGGAGAGCGACGCATGACCATCGTGGAAGGCATCGAGGCTCGCGGCATGGAGCACTGCGAGACGACGGCACTGGGGGTGCTGCTGCGTCACCAGGGGCTCGACCTGTCCGAGCCCATGCTGTTCGGGCTCGGCTCGGGCCTGTCCTTCGTCTACTGGGACGCCAAGGGCATGGACGTCCCGTTCCTGGGCGGCCGGGTCAAGCCGTTCGAGCTCACCAGGAACCTGGCCGCCAGGCTCGGGCTGACCCTGGACGTGGCCGAGACCGGCTCGGCCCGCAGGGCCTGGGAGAACGTGGCCGCCCGCATCGACGAGGGCCTGCCGGTCGGCCTCCAGCTCGACAGCCACCACCTGGACTACTTCGGGTCGAAGGTGCATTTCGGCGGCCACGTCGTCGCGATGTACGGCTACGACGAGCGGCAGGCGTACCTGGTGGACACCGCGCAACAGGGCGGCGCGGTGCGGACGAGCCGGGACAGCCTGGCGGCGGCGCGGGCCGAACGCGGCCCGATGACCGCCAGGAACCGTTCCTTCACCCTCACCCTGCCGGGCGGCCCGCCCGCCTGGCGGGAGCGGGCCGTCCCGGCGATCAGGGCGTGCGCCGAGGCGTTCCTCGCCGCGCCCATCGCCAACCTGGGCCACCGCGGCATCGACAAGGCCGCCCGCCTGGTGCCCGGGTGGCTGGACCGCGTGGCGGAGCCCGCGCGTGACCTGTCGCTGGCCGCCCTCCTCATGGAGAAGGGCGGCACCGGCGGCGGCCTGTTCCGCGCCCTCTACCGGGACTTCCTCGGCGAGTGCGCCGGATTCGTCGACGACGACCGCCTGCGCGCCGGCCACCGCCTGTACGCCGAGGCCGCCGCCCTGTGGACGGAGGTGGCCGCCCTGGTCGCCAAGGCCGGCGAGGGGCGCGAGGCGGCGTACCTGGAGCAGGCCGGGGCCGTCCTGCACGACCTCGCGCGCATCGAGCGGGACGCCATGCTGGCGCTGCGCGAGCTGTGACCCCGGGCCGCCGGAGCACCCTGGACGGGCTGTGAGCGCGGGCCGCTAGAGCGCCGCCCGGTCGAGGGCGGCCAGGCTGTCCGCGCGCAGCGACGGAAGGTCGCCGAGCACGGCGTCGGCCGCGCGCCGGCCGGACACCAGCGCCCCCTGGAGCGAGCCGGTGTCGCGGTGGTCGCCGCACACGTACAGGCCGGCGCGCAGCCGCACCGGCCTGCGCAGCGGGTACGGCGGCCGCATCGCCGGCAGCGCCGCCGGCACCTGGTAGGTCGCCACGTGCTCCCAGCCGGAGGTGTCGCCGTAGATGTCGGTCAGGCGCCGGCGGACCGGGCGTTCGTCGTCGGCCAGGCCCAGGACCGACGTGGACACCAGCGCCCGCCCGTCGGCGGAGTACCCGGGGGCCGCGTCGGTGAGCACCAGGGTGTCGGTGACGGCGCCGGTGGCGTCCACGATCTGGATCGGCTCGCGCATGGGGGAGCGGGGCGCGGCGTGGTAGAAGGTGGTCACCGCACGCATCTCCGGCGTCTCGATCTCGCTCAGCAGCCGGCCCGCGGCCCGCGGGTCGGCGGCCACCACCACCGCCCGGCCCCCGACCGTGGCGCCGTCGGCGAGCCGCACGCCGCCGGGGCTCACCTCGGTGACGCGGGCGCCGAACGTGACCGTGCCCGGCGGCAGCCGGTCGGCGAGCCGGCGCGGGATCTCGCCCATGCCGAGGGCGGGCAGCGCGATGGTGCCGCGCGCGAACGACCGCCAGAACAGGTGGAAGATCCGGCTGGAGGTCTCCAGGTCGCGTTCCAGGAGCACCCCGGCCAGGAAGGGACGCATCAGGCAGTCGATCATCTTCTCCGACATGCCCCAGGCACGCAGCTCGTCGTCGGTGCGCCGGTCGGGCCCGCCACGCAGCCGGGACGCGGGCAGGAGCAGGTCGCGTGCCGTGAGGGCGGCGAGCACGGCGTCGTCGCGCGGCGTGCCGAGGCCGGTCAGCAGCCCGCTCAGCGCGTGCCGGGGATGCCGCCACGGCAACATCACCCTGGCCCTGGCCCGCGTCCCCTGGACGATCATGCCCGAGGCGAACGGGCGCAGGTCGAGCGCGTCCAGGTCGAGCATCCGGCGGGCCTCGGGGTAGGCGGTGTTGAACACCTGGAAGCCGCGGTCCAGCCGGAACCCGTCCACGACGTCGGTGCGCACCCGGCCGCCCACCCCGTCGGACGCCTCCAGCACCCGTACCGGCACGCCGGCCTCGTGCAGCCGCACCGCGCAGGCCAGTCCCGCCATCCCGGCCCCCACGACGATGACGGCCCCCGCCGTTCTGCGCTCGTTGTCCATGCCAGGGGCCCTACCCGCGACCTCGCAGCTCAGACGCGGCGACGGTGCGGCGGGCGTGCGGCGGGCGTGCGCCGACCATGATCCGGCGGCGGCATACGGCGGCGAACGGCGCCGCCGGCGCGTACGGTACTCGCGGGGGAACCCATGATCCGGCGCCCTCGTTTGTCCCAGGGGATCTGCTCCGCCGAACGAGGGGTGAGAATGCTGAGGGTTCCTCTCAAAGGCTCCTTCCGCTACATCCACGAGCCGCTGCGGCACGACGAGCAGTCGATGCCGCTGCTGGGGAACGCCGAGCTCGTCGACGAGCTGAACCAGCGGCTCCACTGGTCGCGCGGCGGCACGTTCCTCGTCACCGGGTTCCGCGGCGTGGGCAAGAGCACGGTCGTCATGCGCGCGGTGGCGGAGATCGCCGCCGGCCGTCCCCGCGACGAGCTCGTCGTGCCCGTCTCGCTGAACGTCGCCCGCCCCATGACCCCCGACCAGCTGCTCTTCGCCGTGGTCAGGCGGACCTACGAGACCCTGCACGACCGGCGGGTGCTGCAACGCCTCGACGCGGGCGCGCGGCGCGCGTTGCTGCTCGCGCACGTGCGCACCTCGTTCGGGCTCAAGCAGACGCAGTCGGACGCCTCCGAGCGCACGGCGACGTTCAACGTCGGCATGGGCCCGGCGGCCAAGAAGCTGACCGGGCCGGCCGGGTGGCTGAGCCCCAGCGGCAGCCTGTCCGGCAAACGCACCCGCTCGCTGGCGCTGGAGGCCTCGTACCTGACCTACTCCGACACCGACGTCGAGCACGACCTGGCGCGCATCATCAACCTGCTGGCCAGGCAGCCGGCGCGGCGGCGCGGATGGCGGCGGTGGTCCCGCGGGCCGCGGCGGGTGCATCTGATCATCGTGCTGGACGAGGTGGACAAGCTCACCGCGAGCCCTTCCGGCCTCGACGAGATCGAACGGCTGCTGGGCAGCCTCAAGAACACGCTCACCACGCAGGGCGCGCACTTCCTCGTGGTGGCCGGCCCCGACCTGCACGACCACGTGGTCAGGGACACCAGCCGGGGCAACAGCGTCTACGAGAGCGTCTTCGCCTGGCGCTGTTACGTCCCCTGCTCCTGGGAGGCGCCCGACCGCCTGCTGGACGCGGTGCTCGACGAGCGGCCGGCCGAGTTCGAGCAACTGGCCCGCTACCTGCGTTTCAAGGCGCGCGGCATACCCCGCCGGCTGCTCCAGGAGTTCGGCGAGCTGGTCAGGTGGGAGGGCGAGCGGCCGTTCCTGGTCATCGGCGACCAGGACGAGCAGCGCGTCGCGTTCTACGCCCGGCTGGAGGAGCTGCTGGAGCTCTTCTTCCGGCAGAGCGGCCAGGACCGGCTCTTCCGGGTGCCGATCGACGAGGACCGGTGGCGGCTCACCGGCTACTACATCGTGGACTGGATCCTGCGCAGGCAGGGCGACACGTTCACCGCGCTGGACATCGTCGGCTCGGCCGAGCAGCCCGAGCTCGATCCGCTGCTGCACGTCGGCAGGGCCGGCGTCGACCGGCTGCTGCTGCACCTGGAGGTGCACGGCGTGCTGACCGTGGCCCGCGACCCCGGCAGGCCGGACGCGACGAACTACGGCGGCGAACCCGACGCGCGGCTGGTGTCGTACAAGCTCGCCGACGGGCTGAAGCACACCCTGCTCGGCATCGCCCTCGGGAACGAGGGCGAACGGGCCGCGCTCGACATGTTCCTGCGCGTCCCGGCTCGCGACGTCACGGTGGTCCCCCCGAAGCAGCCGGGCCCGGGGGCGGCCGGGGTCGAGTCGGTGCTGCGTACCGTCGGCGCCCGGTACGAGCTGGTCGAGTTCATCGGCGAGGGCGGCCAGAGCACCGTCTACCGGGGCCGGGACATCGTGCTGTCCCGGGACGTGGCCGTGAAGGTGCCGCGCCGCTTCCCCTCCGGCAACCCCGACGGGGAGGCGCGGCTGCGCAGGGAGGCCGCCATCGCCATCCAGCTCGACCACCCGAGGATCGTCCGCACCTACGACGTCGCCCTGGACGACGAGGGCCGGCCGATCCTGGTGATGGAGCTGGTCGAAGGGCGTACGCTCAGCGAGATCGTGCGCCAGCAGGGCCCGCTGAGCCCCGCCGACGCGGTCCGCCTGGGCGCCCAGCTCGCCGAGGCGCTCACCTACCTGGACGGCCGCCGGGTCACCCGCATCGACCTCAAGCCGTCGAACATCATGATGAAACCGTCGAAGGACGCCGTCATCGTCGACTTCGGCATCGCCAAGAGCAGGGAAGCGGCCGAGATCACCAGCCCCGGTGACGCCATCGTCGGCACGCCCGCGTACATGTCGCCCGAGGCCGTGCGGAACGAGGCGGTGGACATCAGGTCCGACCTCTACTCGCTCGGCGTGCTCCTGTACTTCTCGCTGACCGGGCAGTCGCCGTACCCGGGCGAGAGCAGCATCCCCGCGGTCATCGCGGCGATCCTGGGCGGGCGGGTCGACCTGTCGGCCCTGACCGGCCTGCCCCACCTGCGGGACATCATCGCCAGGGCGACGGCGAGCCGGCCGGACGAGCGCTTCCAGCACCCCGCCGACCTGCTGACCGCCCTGGCCGGCACCCCCGAGGGCCGGGCGCTCCGCCTGCCGGACACGCCCGGCCCCGTCCGGCGGCCCGCTGAGGAGACCGTCCCGCTGCCGGACGTCGCCCAGGACGACGTACGGGTGTACGGCGTCGACTGCAAGAAGGGGCACTTCAACGATCCCCGCGTGGCCAACTGCGTGGTGTGCGGCCGCCCGCTCAAGCGCACGCTCGTGCCGCACAAGGGCCCCCGGCCGTCGCTCGGGACGCTCGTCCTCGACGACGGGACGACGCTCCGTCTCGACGCCACCTACCTGTTCGGCCGCTCCCCGGAGACGGCCCCCGAGGTGGTCGCGGGCAGGGCCCGCCCGGTCAAGCTGGCCGACCCCGAGAGCACGGTCTCCCGCCACCACCTGCGGGTCAAGCTCGACGGCTGGGACGTCAACGTGATCGACCTGGGCTCGG
This sequence comes from Nonomuraea sp. NPDC005730, assembly GCF_040630865.1. NCBI lineage: Bacteria > Bacillati > Actinomycetota > Actinomycetes > Streptosporangiales > Streptosporangiaceae > Nonomuraea > Nonomuraea sp. NPDC005730. The sequence continues at coordinate 6,416 of NZ_JBEXYK010000064.1, read as the reverse complement.
CCCACGGCACCCGCCTGCGGATCCCCGGCGAGGCCGCGGCCCAGGACCTCCCGCCGGACGAGCCGGTGACGATCCGGCCCGGCACCACCGTCACCCTCGGCCGGTCACGCTGGATGCGCCTGGAGGACGAGCATCCCGGCGCGCCGGCCGACGGCCCGCGCGGTGAACGTCTCGGCCCCTACCGGCTGGTCCGCAGGCTGGGCGAGGGCGGCACCGGCGTGGTGCACCTCGCCGTCGAGCCGGGGGGCGGGCAGGTGGCGATCAAGATGCTACGTCCCGACGTGGCCGGCGACGCCCTCGCCCGGCGGCGCCTGGCCCGGGAGGTCGAGGCGATGCGCCTGGTCCGCGACGACCACGTGGCCGAGGTCGTCGACGTGGACGTGACCGGCGACCCGCCCTACATCGTGACCCGGTACGTGCCCGGCCCGTCCCTGATCGAGCTGGTCGGCCGGGACGGGCCGCTGAAGGCCGCCGCCCTGATCCGCGTGGGGCGGGGCATGGCGCAGGCGCTGGCCGCCATGCACGCGGCGGGGGTCGTCCACCGCGACCTGAAGCCGAGCAACGTGCTGCTGGCGGACGGCGACCCCGTCGTGATCGACCTGGGCATCGCCCAGGCCGTCGACTCCACCAGGCTCACCATGACCGGCATGTTCGTCGGCACTCCCGGCTACCTCTCCCCAGAGATCATCTCGGGGGAGAAGGCGGGGGCGCCGGCCGACGTGCACGCCTGGGGGGCCACGCTGCTCTTCGCGGCCACCGGCCGGAACCCCTTCGGCGAGGGCTCGTTCGAGAAGATCTTCTTCAACATCGTGGAGAGCAGGGCGGACGTGGAGGCGGCTCCTGCGCTGCTGCGCCCGCTGCTGACCGAGGCCCTCGCCAAGGACCCCGCCCTGCGGCCGACCGCCGCCCAGCTGGTCGGCCGCCTGTCCGAGCTGGAGAAGGGGCCGGCCTGACCCCGCCGTGCCCTACGCCCAGCCGTAGACCGACCTGACGGCCGCGGCGATCTCGTTCACCAGCGCCGTGTCGTTGCCGTTGGCCAGCACGGCGTAGCCCGCGCCGAGCTCCGGATAGCCCTTGAACACCGACTTGAAGCCGTAGTTGGAGCCGTCGTGGGTGTAGGAGAAGTTCCGGGTGCCGGAGCCGGCGACGAACAGCCCGCGTCCCATCCCGGGCTGCGGGCCCTCGGTGAGCAGCGTGCGCACCGACGTGCGGGTGAGCGGCCCGGCGATGTCGCCGGTGGCGGTCCAGGCCCGGTTGAGGTACGACACCAGGCGGCACAGGTCGAGCACGTTCGTGTAGAGGCCGGCGGCGGCGGACTCGGGATACCGGTTGTGGCCGCCCGGGATCACCGTCCCGGTGGAGGTGTGGCCGGAGGCGAGCTCGAAGGCGGGGGAGAGCGCGTACGAGCTGCCCGCCATGCCCAGCGGGGCGAACACCTCCTGGCCCATGTAGTCGGCCAGCGACCTGCCGGTCAGCTCCTCCACCATGCGCTGCAGCAGCACGTACCCGGCGCCGGAGTAGTGGTACTCGGCGCCCGGCTCCGTGGACAGCTCGATCCTGGGGGAGTTGCCCTCGCCGTTCATGATCTGGAGCAGTGACGGGACCGTGGCGGCGGCGCCGTACCCGGCGAAGCCGCCGCCGCCGGCGTCGAAACCGGAGCAGGCCCCGGCGGGCGAGGTGGAGCCGCGCCCGACGACCCCGGACCGGTGCGTCAGAAGCTGCTCGACGGTCGGTACCGCCGTCGGCGACACGCACGAACGGGCCGGCAGCGTCCAGCCTAGATGCGGCCGGACGTCGGCGGTGAGCGCGATCTTGCGCGTCTGGAGCAGGCGCAGCACGCCCACCGCGGTCACGGCCTTGCTGATGGAGGCGGCCTGGAACGCGCTCTCCGGATGCGCGGCGGGCGCGCTCTCCGGATGCGCGGCGGGCGCGCCGCCGGCGGCGAGCCGCCCGTAGCCGGTGGACCAGGCGATCTTGTTGCCGACGACCACCGCGACCGCCACGCCCGGCGTCTTGTACGCGCTCATCCGCTGCCAGATGGTCGAGCCGCCGACCGCGTTCTCGAACTGGCGCACCCGGTCGGCGGGCAGCGCGGGCGCCTTGCCCCTGGAGCACAGCGCCCAGCCGCCGCCCGGCGCGAAGGCCAGGTTGTGCAGCTGCCAGCCGCCGCCGGCCAGGGACCTCATCTTCGCGAAGCAGGCGTCGTCGACGCCGCGGGCGTGGAACTCGTCCTGCGCGACCAGGGCCCAGCCGCCCGCCTCGGGGAAGGCGACGCGGGTCAGCCGGCGGCCGCCCTGGGTCAGGTTGCGCATCATCTGGTAGCACTCGTCGTCCACGCCGTTCGCCTGGAAGGCGCCGGACGCGACGACCGCCCAGCGGTCGCCGCCGGCGGGCGGGAAGGCCACGTCCACGACCTGCTGCCCGGCGGTGTAGTACGCCTTGATCCGGCTGAGGCACGCCGTGGGCAGGCCGCGGGACGACACGCCCTTGTCGGTGGTGATCACCCAGCGGTCGCCGCCCTCCGGCGGGAAGGCGATGGCGTTGACCTTCCGGCCGGCCTTGACCAGCGCCCCCAGCTCCGTGAAGCAGGCGTCGGGGATGCCGCGGGCGAAGTACCGCCCGTCCTGCGTGACCATGACCCAGCCGCCGGACGGCGTGAAGGCCAGCGCCGTGACGCCGTAGGGAGCCAGCTCGGCCAGCTTGGCGTGCGCCTCGGCGGTCAGCCCCGCGTCCGCGGACGGGTAGGCCGCCGCGAAGGCGGGCCCGGCGGGCACCATGGCCGGCACTGTGGCGGCCGCCAGTCCGGCGACACCGGTCAGGGTGAGAAAACGTCTCCTGTCCACAGGGCTCCTCGGTCAAGGCGGGGCGAAACACGGTGATCTTGGCAGAGATGTCCGGCCAGGGCCAACCGCGACCGGCTCCGGCGCGGGCCGGGGGGTGTACCTGGGTCCACCCCGGCCCGGGGGACAGGTGCAGTGACCGGGCGCGCGGCGGGCGGCATCGTCGTCCTCGTTCTACCGGATCGACGAAAAAGTGAGAGCACATGGTGCAGACAGAGAGCAGGACGGCCCGTGGCGTGCTGGCGCCGGTCGGGGTGTTCGTCGCCGTCGCGCTCGTGGCGTCGGGCGTTCTGGGCACGGCGCAGGCGGGCACGCCGATCCCGCCCGTGGTCATCCAGCTGACCCAGTTCGGCCCGGCCCTGGCCGTGGCGGTCGTCGCGCTGCTGTGGCCGCGCATCGCCCGCGAGGCGCTGACCGGGGCCGTGGGCCGTGGCGACCGTTCGGCGCCGTCCGGGGCCCGGGGGCGTGGCGGCGGGACGGCGCTGTCCGGGACCCGGGGGCGGGCCGGTCTCGCCGGGGTGGCGTTGCAGGGCACGGCGTTGCTGATCGTCGGGCTCAGCGCCGGGGCGTACGGCCTGCTGACCGGCGACGCGCGCTTCACCGCACCGGGGGCGTTGAGCAGCCCGTTCGCGCTGATCGTGGTCGCGCAGCTGGTCGGGGCGTGCGCCGAGGAGATCGGCTGGCGGTGCCTGCTCCAGCCGCTGCTGCGCCGCCGTACCGGCCCGCTGACGGCGTCGGTCGTGGTGGGCCTGCTGTGGGGTGCCTGGCACGTGCCGGTGTTCGGCCGGCCGCCGCTGTACGCGGCCGCGTTCCTGCTGGCGACGGTGTCGATGTCGGTGGTGATGGGGCTGGCCCTGGAACGGCTGCGCGGCCACCGGCTGCTGCTGGCCGGCGGCTTCCACACGCTGGTCAACCTCGGCCTGCTGCTGTTCATGGACGAGGAGGCGGGCGCGCTCGCGCCGATCGCGCTGTTCGGCGTGACGTGCCTGCTGGCGGCCCTGCTCTGGATGTGGAGGGCACCGGCTAGAATCCACGTTCGATGAGGGGGAAGGGGAGGCCGGCCGCCATGGCCCGCTGCCAGCTCGCGGGGCTGCTCGCCGTGGCGGTGTCGGCGGTGGGGGCGTTCGTCGTCCTGGCTCTCGTCCTGCTGCCGGTCGGGGCCGGCTTCTGGCTGCTCGGGCCCGGGGCCAGGGCGCTGCGTTCGCTGTCCGACCGCGCCCGCGACCACGCCGCCCGGTGGACGGGCACGCGCGTCGCCCCGGCCGAGCCGTTCGCCGGCGACCCGTCCTGGAGCAGGCGCAGGCGGGCCGGGGCGATCCTGGCCGCCGAGGGGTTCTGGCGGGACCTGGCCTGGGCCTGGCTGGAGCCGTGGATCGGCGGCGCCCTCGTCGCGGTCCCGCTCGCCTGCCTCTGGTACGGCGCGTTCGGCGCGCTGGTGCAGCCGTTCATGTGGCCGCTGCTCGGCGGGGGCAACTGGTACGCGTTCGTCCCGGTGAGCGACACTCCGACGATGCTGGCGGCCGTGGTGCTCGGGGTCGCCTTCATGGCTGCCGGGCTCCTGCTGGCCCCGCCGGTCCTGCGCCTGCACGCGCGCTGGACCCGGCTGCTGCTGTCGGTGCCGCGCCGTGCCGAGATGGCCCGGCGCATCGCCCACCTGACCGACACCCGGGCCCAGGTGCTCGACGTGCAGGCGGCCGAGCTGCAGCGCATCGAGCGCGACCTGCACGACGGCGCCCAGGCCCGGCTCGTCTCCCTCGGCCTGACCCTCGACAGCGCCACCCGGCTCCTCGACAGCGACCCGGCCGCCGCCCGCACGCTGCTGCTGGAGGTGGGCGAGACCGCCGCCCGCGCCCTGGAGGACCTGCGCAACCTGGTGCACGGCATCCAGCCGCCGGTGCTGGCCGACCGGGGGCTCGGCGACGCCGTCAGGTCGCTGGCGCTGGACAGCTTCCTCGACGTCCACGTCGAGGCCCGGCTGGCCGGCCGGCTTCCCCCGCCGGTCGAGTCGGCGGCCTACTTCGCGGTCGGCGAGCTGCTCGCCAACGCGGCCAAGCACGCCGCCGCCCGGGAGGTCGCCATCGTCCTCGACCACGACGGGCGGCGTCTGCGCGCCACCGTCACCGACGACGGCAGTGGCGGCGCCGACCCGGCCAAGGGCACCGGGCTGCGCGGGCTCCGGCGCCGCCTGAAGTCCTTCGACGGCGTCTTGACCCTGCACAGCCCGCCCGGCGGGCCGACCACTGCGACCCTGGAGATCCCGTGCGCGTTGTCCTCGCCGAAGACCTCTTCCTGCTGAGGGACGGGCTGACCAGGACCCTGCGCGAGCACGGCTGCGAGGTGGTGGCGTCGGTCGACAACGGCCCGTCCCTGCTGCGGGCGCTGCTGGAGGACGAGCCGGACGTCGCCGTGGTGGACGTCCGGCTCCCGCCCACGTACACCGACGAGGGGCTGCAGGCCGCGCTGGAGGCCCGCCGCCGGCGTCCCGGCCTGCCCGTCCTGGTCCTGTCGCAGTACGTCGACCAGCTCTACGCCAACGAGCTGCTGGCGACCGGCGACGGCGCGGTGGGCTACCTGCTGAAGGACCGGGTCACCAACACCGCCCAGTTCGTCGACGCGGTACGCCGGGTCGCGGCGGGCGGCACGGTGATGGACCCCCAGGTCATCACCAAGCTGCTGTCCCGCAGCCAGGCCCGCGGCATGATCGGCAGCCTGACCCCGCGCGAGCTCGACGTGCTGGAGATGATGGCCGAGGGCAGGTCCAACGTCGCCATCGCCGCGGCCCTGCACTTCAGCGAGAGCGCGGTGGCCAAGCACACCGCGAACATCTTCGCCAAGCTCCGCATCGCCCACTCGGCCGACGACAACCGCCGCGTCCTGGCGGTCCTGGCCTACCTCAAACGCTGACTTTGACTTCGAGCGCGCTCGAATCCCTAGCGTCGCGCCCATGACGACGACACTGATCACAGGGGCCAACAAGGGGCTCGGGTTCGAGACCGCCCGGCGGCTCGTCGCCGCGGGGCACACCGTCTACGTCGCCGGCCGGGACGCCGGACGCGGGCGGCGGAGGTGACCGCCGAGATGATGCGGCGCACGTTCGAGACGAACGTGTTCGGCATGGTGCGGGTGCTCCACGCGTTCCTGCCGCTGCTGCGGCGATCCGGCGCGCCGGTCGTCGTCAACGTCAGCAGCGGCCTGGCCTCGCTGTCCCGGATGACCGAGCCCGGCAGCCCCGGCCACGCCTACCCGGGCGTCGCCTACCCGGCGTCGAAGGCGGCCGTCAACATGGTCACCGTCCAGTACGCGAAGGCGTTCCCGCAGATGCGGATCAACGCGGTCGAACCCGGCTTCACCCGTACCGACCTGAACGGCAACAGCGGCCGGCAGACCGTCGAGCAGGGCGCCGAGATCATCGTACGCATGGCCCAGGTGGGACCGGACGGCCCCACCGGGGGCTACTTCGACGCCGAGGGTCCCCTGGCCTGGTGACCGCCCCGCGCGCCGCCCCCGGAGGCGCGCCGGCCCCCCCGGCAGTCCGTGAGGACCCCCGCGCGGGGACCGGCGTAGAACCGGGTGTGT
>NZ_JBEXYK010000063.1:42868-61605 GCF_040630865.1 Nonomuraea sp. NPDC005730 | reverse complement strand
GGAAACCCCAGCCGAGCGTCTCACCAAGCTCCTGGCAACAGCCAGTTGATCAATCAGTGTTGCGACGACCCCTTGACTTCACCGGGGGCTCCCGGGGCTTCCCCATGCGGACGGGACGGGCCAAGATGAGTTCACCTGGCGAACTCAGGAGTCGCGATGACCTCGACCGTCCACCGCACCTGTCCCCTCTGCGAGGCCGTCTGCGGCCTGACGCTCACCCTCGACGACGGCGGCCATGTCACCGGCGTCCGGGGCGACAGGGACGACCCCTTCAGCAAGGGGTTCATCTGCCCCAAGGGCGCGAGCCTGGGCCGCCTCGACGAGGACCCCGACCGCCTGCGCACGCCGCTGGTCCGCGAGGGCGACCAGTGGCGCGAGGCGAGCTGGGAGGAGGCGTTCGAGGCCGTCGGACAGGGCCTGGCGCGCGTCACCGAGCGCTACGGACGCCGGTCGGTGGCGGTCTACCTGGGCAACCCCAACGCCCACACGATGGCCGGCGCCCTCTACGCCGGGCCGCTGATCAAGGCGCTCGGCACCCGGAACGTCTTCACCGCCGCCACCGCCGACCAGATGCCCAAGCACGTCGCCAGCGGCCTGATGTTCGGCCACCCGCTGGCCGTCCCGGTCCCCGACCTGGACCGGACCGACTTCCTGCTGATGCTGGGCGCCAACCCGCTGGAGTCGAACGGCTCGCTGTGCACCGCCCCCGACTTCCCCGGCCGGTTGAAGGCCCTGCGCCGGCGCGGCGGCAGGTTCGTCGTGGTGGACCCGCGCCGGACCAGGACGGCGGCGCTGGCCGACGAGCACGTCTTCGTCCGGCCGGGCTCGGACGCGTACCTGCTGTTCGGGATCGTGCACACGTTGTTCGCCGAGGACCTGGCCAGGCCGTGGCACGAGGTCAACGGGCTGGCCGAGGTGCGCGAGGCGGCCAAGCACTTCCCGCCGGAGGCGGTCTCCCGGCGTACCGGCGTACCGGTCAGGACGATCGTCCGGCTGGCCAGGGAGCTGGCCGGCGCGCGGACGGCCGCCGTGTACGCCAGGATCGGCACGTGCACGACGGAGTTCGGCACGCTGGCCCAGTGGCTCGTGGACGTGCTCAACGTCCTCACCGGCAACCTCGACCGGCCCGGCGGGGCCATGTTCCCCAAGCCGGCGACCGAGTTCGGGGCGCGGCGGCGGCCGTACACGGTGGGCCGGTGGCGCAGCCGGGTGCGGGGGCTGCCCGAGGCCAACGGCGAGCTGCCCGTGGCCACGCTGGCCGACGAGATCGAGACGCCGGGCGAGGGCCAGGTCAGGATGCTGGTCACGGTGGCGGGCAACCCGGTGTTGTCCGCGCCGCACGGCGACCGGCTGGAGGCGGCCTTCGCCGGGCTCGACTTCATGGTGAGCGTCGATCCGTACCTGAACGAGACCACCCGGCACGCGCACGTGATCCTGCCGCCGCCGCGCGTGCTGCAGTCGGGCCACTACGACTTCGCGCTGCTCGGGTTCGCCGTACGCAACTACGCCCGTTACTCGCGCCCCGCGCTGCCGCTGGACGGGCGGCCCAGCGAGGCCCGGATCCTGGCCCGGCTGGCCGCGATCGCGGCCGGACTGGAAGGGCCGGCAGCGGACCTGGACGAGTTCCTGATCGGCGAGACGCTGCGCAAGGCCGTGCAGACGCCCGGCTCCGGCGTCGAGGGACACGACGTGGCCGGGCTGCGGGCCGCGCTGGAGGGCGAGACGGGCGCCGAGCGCAGGCTGGACCTCATGCTCAGGCTCGGCCCGTACGGCGAGTGGGCCGGCAAGGGCGACCTGTCGCTGCGCAAGCTGCTCGACCACCCGCACGGCCTGGACCTCGGCGCGCTGGAATCCCGGCTGCCCGAGGTGCTCAAGACCGCCTCCGGCGTGATCGAGCTGGCCCCGCCGCAACTCGTCGAGGACGTCGAGCGCCTGCGCGGCAGGCTGGCGGAGGAGCCGCCGGACATCGTGCTGATCGGGCGGCGGCACCTGCGCTCCAACAACAGCTGGCTGCACAACGTGGGCCCGCTGGTCGGCGGCACCAACACCTGCACGCTGCAGATCAACCCCGCCGACGTGGCCAGGCTCGGCCTGGCCGGCCAGGCCGTGGTCACCTCGGCCACCGGCAGCCTGACGGTGACTCTGGAGCCCACCGACACGATCATGCCGGGCGTGGTGAGCCTGCCGCACGGCTGGGGGCACGCGGGCAGCACGCAGCAGGTGGCGGCCCAACACGCCGGTGTCAACACGAACGTGCTGACGGACGAATCCGCCCTGGATATCCCAAGTGGTAACGCAGTGTTCAACGGAGTTCCGGTCACGATTTCACCAACCGGGGTGATCACCGCACATTAGGGTGTCGCGCGTGACTATCGCGCCAGAAGAGGACCGCCTGTACGCCCAGATCGCGTTCGCCGTCGAGATCGACAAGTTGAAGCGGATCATCCGCCGCAACCATCTGATCGACGGGTCGCGGCGGGAGAACTCCGCCGAGCACTCCTGGTACGTGGGCACGCTGGCGATGGTCCTCGGCGAGCACGCCCCGCCCGGAACGGACCTGCAGCGGGTGGTGGCGATGTTACTCGTGCACGACCTGGTCGAGATCGACGCCGGCGACACCTTCGTCTACGACCACGTGGCGGTCGCCGCCCAGGCCGCCGCCGAGACCGCCGCGGCCGACCGCATCTTCGGCCTGCTCCCCGGCGAGCAGGGCGCCCGGCTGCGGGAGCTCTGGGACGAGTTCGAGGCCAGGCAGACGCCGGAGGCCAGGTTCGCCAAGGCGCTCGACCGGTTCGCCCCGATCCTGGCCAACCACCACACCGAGGGCGGCACGTGGCCGCTGTTCAAGGTGACGGCCGGCGAGGTCAGGGAGAAGGTGCAAATCATCCAGGAAGGGTCGGCCTCCCTCGGCGCGTACGCGCTGGAGCTGGTAGAACTCTCCGTGGCCAGGGGACACCTCTCCGAGTGATCCCGTCAAGGCCGGGGTAGGGGACTTGTCGTGAAAGAGACAGTGCGAGCGGGACGTCGGCAATTGCGGGGTTTCGTCGGTCCGGTTGACCTCGCCGATCGACTCGAGAAGTCGAAGGCGATGGACAAACCGATCCGGGGGCTGGCCAAGGTCGTACGCGAGCGCCTGCGTCAGGGCACTCTGCGCGACCTGCTGCACGGCGTGCCCACGGGGAAACCGCTGCACCCGCCGCTGGCCACGGTCACCCTCGGCTGCTGGTTGTCGGCCGCCGTGCTCGACCTGGCCCACGCCGACCCCAGGGCGAGCAGGCTGCTCCTGGCCACGGGCATCGGCAACGCGCTGCCCACGGCGGCGGCCGGGCTGACCGACTGGTCCTCGCTCCACCGCGAGCAGCAGCGCGTGGGCTTCGTGCACATGGCCGCCAACATGGCCGCCCTTGGCCTGATGTCGGCCTCGCTGGTGGCCCGGCTGCGCGGCGCCGAGCGGGCCGGGCGGATGTTGTCGTACGCGGGGCTCGGGCTGGGCGGGCTGGGCGGCTACCTCGGCGGCCACATGGCCTACCGCCAGGCCGCGGGGGCCAACCACGCGCCGCAGGTCACCCATCTCGTACCGCTGGGCTGGCACGACCTGTGCCCGCTCAAGGACCTGCCCGACGGCAGGCCGGTCGCGCGCCGGCTCGGCTACATCCAGCTCTTCGTGCTGCGCCAGGGCGACGGGGTGACCGTGCTGGCCGACCGCTGCCCGCACCTGGCCGGCCCGCTGCACCAGGGCCGGCTGGTCATGGAGGACGGTGAGGCGTGCGTGGTCTGCCCGTGGCACAGCAGCACGTTCCGGCTGACCGACGGCTCGGTGAAGCACGGTCCCGCGACCGCCCCCGCGCCCATGTTCGAGACCCGCATCCGCCGCGACGGCACGATCCAGGTACGCCCGGGGTTGACCTGAACTTAACTTGAGGTCCTACCGTCGGGGCCATGAGCAAGATTCTGGTGACCGGCGCGACCGGCAATGTGGGCAAACATGTGGTCTCCCAGCTCGCGGAGGCGGGCCTGGACATGCGGGCGCTGGTCAGGAACCCTGACAAGGCCCGGCTCCCCGAGGGCGTGGAGGCGGTGCGCGGCGACCTGACCGTGCCCGAGACCCTTGCACCGGCGCTGCGCGACGTCGAGAGCGTCTTCCTGCTGTGGCCCGGCTACTCCGAGGCGGCGACCGCGGGCGCGGTGACGGCCATCGCCAGGCACGCCCGCCGCGTGGTCTACCTGTCCGCCGACGTCGAGGACCTGGCCGACGACGAGGAGCCGACGCTGTTCCACCAGAGCGTCGAGCGGCTGATCCGGCACTCCGAGCTGGCCTGGACGTTCCTGCGGCCCGGCGGCTTCGCCGCCAACACGCTGGGCTGGGCCGGCCAGATCCGGCAGGGGGTCGTGCGCTGGCCGTTCGGGCAGGCGGTCAGGGCGCTGATCCACGAGAAGGACATCGCCGCGGTGGCCGCGCACGTGCTCACCTCGGCCGGCCACACGGGCGGCAAGTACGTGCTCTCCGGCCCCGAGCAGCTCACCCAGGCCGAGCAGGTGCGGATCATCGGCGAGGTGGCCGGGCACGAGGTGCGCTGGGAGGAGCAGCCGCTGGACGAGGCCCGAAAGCACCTGACGGCCGCCTGGGGCGATCCCGGGTTCGTGGAGAGCGCGCTGAAGGGCTGGGGGGCGGCGGTGCACAACCCGGAGCGGGTGACCGACACGGTGGAGCGGCTGCTCGGCCGGCCCGCGCTGAGCTTCCGCCAGTGGGCCGAGGACCACGTGGCGGACTTCCGTTAGTCGTCCCCGGCGGCTTCGTCGGCCGGATGCTCCACGAGGGCGAGGATCCGGCTGGACATGAAGCGGGCCGTGCGTACCGGCGTGCCGCTCCGGGTGACCTCGCTCACCTCCACCAGCCCGCGCCGGTTGGCCACCTCGACACGCCGGCCCGCGCGGGTGGCCGTGACCTCGTAGGTTCGCGGGGAGCCGCCCGCGTCGATGACGATCTCCACCCGATCACCCTTCATGTACTGATTTATACCCACTTAGTCCGGTATTTATCCGTACATGTGTTTGAGTTATCCTTCCGGATTCTTCGGCGCGGGCGGGGCGAACAGCCCGCCCAGCCCTTCCAGCACCTTGCCCATCTCCGAGGGCACGATCCAGACCTTGTTGGCGTCGCCCTTGGCGATCTCGGGCAGGGTCTGGAGGTACTGGTAGGCCAGCAGTCGCTGGTCGGGCTTCCCGTCGTGGATGGCCTTGAACACCATGCCGATCGCGTCCGCCTGGCCCTTGGCGCGCATGGCCTGGGCCTCGGCGTCCGCCTGGGCCCGCAGCACGGCGGCCTCCGCCTCGCCCCTGGCGCGCAGCACGGCCGCCTGCTTGTCGCCCTCGGCGGCCAGGATCGCCGCCTGGCGCTGTCCCTCGGCGGCGAGCACGGCGGCGCGCTTGTCCCGGTCGGCGCGCATCTGCTTCTCCATCGAGTCCTGGATGGAGACGGGCGGGTCGATGGCCTTCAGCTCGACCCTGTTGACCCGGATGCCCCACTTGCCGGTGGCCTCGTCGAGGCTGCCGCGCAGCTCGGTGTTGATCTCCTCGCGCGAGGTCAGCGTGCGTTCCAGGTCCATGCCGCCGACCACGTTGCGCAGCGTGGTGACGGTCAGCTGCTCGACGCCGATCAGGAAGTTCGCGATCTCGTACGTGGCCGCCTTGGGGTTGGTGACCTGGAAGTAGATGACCGTGTCGATCGACACCACCAGGTTGTCGGACGTGATCACCGGCTGCGGCGGGAACGAGACCACCTGTTCCCGCAGGTCGATCAGGTCTTTGATGCGGTCGACGAACGGGACCACCATGTTGAGCCCGGGCGTCAGCGTGCGGTGGTAGCGGCCCAGCCGTTCGATGATGGCGGCCGTGGCCTGCGGGATGATGCGGATGCTGCGGGCGACCACGAATCCCATCGCCGCGACCACGACGAGGGCGACGATGAGCTGCTCGGTCGACATGGCGAAGCTCCGGAGTCGAGGGGACCGACTCGGTGCATGATATTTCGTTTCACCTTTAGGCGACCGATATCCGCATAAATGGTGATCCAGTGAGGTCAGTGTGCCCTGGCGTACCAGCGGCCCTCGGCACTCCGGTCGAGCGTCAGCGGCACCCCGAACGTACGGGACAGGTTGTCGGCCGTCATCACGTGGTCGAGCGGCCCCTGCGCCACCACGGACCCGTGCCGCAGCAGCAGGCCGTGCGTGAACCCGCTCGGCACCTCCTCGACGTGATGCGTCACCAGCACCAGCGTCGGCGAGCGGTAGTCGCCGGCCAGCGCCGACAGCCGGCGCACCAGGTCTTCCCTGCCGCCCAGGTCGAGGCCGGCGGCCGGCTCGTCGAGCAGGAGCATCTCGGGGTCGGGCATGAGCGCGCGGGCGATCTGCACCCGCTTGCGCTCACCCTCCGACAGCGTGCCGAACCGCCGCCTGATCAGGTGGGCCGCGCCCATCATGTCGATCAGCTCGACGGCCCTGGTCACGTCGTTGGAGTCGTACTCCTCCGTCCAGCGGCCCATGATGGCGTACGAGGCGGTCAGGACGAGGTCGATGACCTTCTCCTCCGGCGGGATGCGCTCGGCCAGCGCGGCGCTCGCCAGCCCGATGCGCGGCCGCAGGTCGAACACGTCGGTCTGCCCCAGCCGCTCACCCAGCACCTCGACCACGCCCTCGGTCGGATAGAGCAACGTCGCGGCGACCTGCAACAACGTGGTCTTGCCCGCGCCGTTGGGACCGATGACGACCCAGCGCTCGTCCTCGTTGACCGTCCAGTCGATGCCGCGCAGCAGGGCCGCCCCGTCGCGCCTGACGGCGACGTCCTGGAGCCGCAGCACCTGACCACCCATCCCCGTTCCCTCCTTTGGAGTCACCCTGGGGACAAACCTATTGCAGGGCGAGCGCTTATCGTGGATCGGTGCACCCTGAATCACCTGTCTGTCCCTCGCTCGTCGCCTGGGGCAACGCGTGGCTCTCCGGCCACGTCGGCCTCGACGAGGCGGCTGACCACGTGGAAGCCGTCGCGGGGCCCGTCGTCGCCGGTGACGTGCCGCTGCGTAAATACCTCGCAAACCTGCGGTCCGACGGTCTGCACGAGTTCCGGCTCGCCCTTCCCGCGCCCGGCGACCCGCTGGGGCTGTCCGGGCCGGCGACGTTCAACTCCTCCGCCGTCGAGGCCGGGCAGGCCGCGGTCGCCGTGCTGCGCGACCGGCGGCTCGGCCTGGTGCCCGTCCCCGACCGGCGCGGCTCCTCGTACGTGGGGACCCGCCTGGAGGTGCACGACGCCGGGCCCGTACGCCAGGACCTGCCGTCGCTGGCCGAGGCCGAGCACGAGCTGTCGTCGGCCATGCGCGCCGCCACCGAGGCGCTGACCGGCGTCGACGGCCCGGCCCAGGCCCGGCCCGATCGCTCGCAGCGTGGCGGCGAGCTGGCCCCCGGCTACCCGGCCCGCGCCCACCGCGTCTCCACGCTGGCCACCCGGCTGGCCGCCGTCCTCGTCCTGGCCGACGACCGCGGGCTCACCTCGACCCAGGTCGCGGCCAGGGCCGCGGCCCTGCGTGAGCTCGACCGGGCCGTCCGCCGCGCCCTGGTGGCCGCCCATCACGCCATCTTCGAGCCGGTACGCCACTCGTAGGCGGCTTGCGGGCCCCGACCGGCCGAGAGTCAGGCCAGGCCGTGCCGGACGGCGTACAGCGCGGCCTGGGTCCGGTCCTGGACGCCCAGCTTCATCAGCACGTTCGACACATGGGTCTTGACCGTCTTCTCCGCGACGGCGAGGCTCCGCGCGATCTCCCTGTTGGACCGCCCGGCCGCGATCAGGGCGAGCACCTCGCGCTCGCGCTCGGTCAGCGGCGCCGGCCCCGGCACGGCGGCCACGGGCGCCGGGGCGGACAACATCGCCTCGGCCGCCTCCGGCGCGAGCAGCACCTGACCGTTGTGCACCGCGCGCACGGCCTGGACCAGCGCGGACGGATCGACGTCCTTGTAGAGGAAGCCCGCGGCCCCCGCCCGCATCGCCGGGCCGACGTCGGACCGGTCGCTCACGGACGTCAGCACCACCACCCGCGTGGCCGAGCCGGCCAGCCGCTCCAGCGCGCCGAGCCCGTCGAGCACCGGCATCTTCAGGTCGAGCAGCAGCACGTCGGGCGTCAGCTCGCCGACCAGCTCGACGGCCTGCGCGCCGTCGGCCGCCTCGCCGACGACGGTGATGTCGTCCTGGAGGTCGAGGAACGTCCGCAGCCCCTGCCGGACCACCGGATGATCGTCGGCGATCAGCACCCGGATCACACGCCCACCTCCACGCGTACGGTGGTCCCCTGGCCGGGTGCCGAGGAGACCGTCATGACCCCGCCGACCGACTCCGCCCGGTCGCGCATCGACACCAGGCCCAGGCCGTGCGACGCCCCCTGCTCGAAGCCGTCGCCGTCGTCGTGGACGGTCAGCGCCAGCCGCCCGCCGTCGAGGACCAGGCGTACGGACACCCGCGAGGCCCCGGAGTGCCTGAGCGCGTTGTGCAGCGCCTCCTGGGCCACCCGCAGCACGGCCACCTCCACCGCCGAGTCGAGCGGCGGCAGCTCGTCGCACTCGAAGGTGACCAGCGAGGGATGGAGCCGGTCGAGCATGCGCGCGTGCTTGCGCAACGTCTCGGCGAGCCCGTGGCGGTCGAGCTCGGCCGGGCGCAGCTCGACGATCACCGCGCGCAGCTCCGACAGCGCCTCCCCGGCCAGCCGCTGGACGCGTTCGAGCTCGGCGTGCGCCTTCTCGGGGGCCTTGTCCAGCATGGTGGCGGCGGCCTGGGCGGTCAGCCGGAGCGAGAACAGCTTCTGGGTGACCGCGTCGTGCAGCTCGCGGGCCACCCGGTTGCGCTCCTCCAGCATGGCCAGCTCGCGCCCGCGCTCGTAGAGCCTGGCGTTGGTGAGCGCGATGGCGGCGTGCGCGGCGAACAGCGTCAGCAGCTCCTGGTCCTCCTGCGTGAACCCGCCGGGGGTGCGCTTGTTGGCCAGGAAGATGATGCCGATCACCTGGTCGGCGTCGCGGATCGGGACGCCGAGGAAGTCCTTCATCACCGGGTGGGCCTTCGGCCACCACTCGAACCGCGGGTCCTCCCGCAGGTCGGGCAGCCGGGCCGGGGTGCCTTCGCGGAGCATCGCGCCGAGCATGCCGTGCTGTCTGGGCAGCGGGCCGATGGCCGCCCACTGCTTGTCGGTGAGGCCCTCGGCGACGAACTCGGCGAACGAGCCGTCGTCGTCGGGCACGCCGAGGGCGGCGTAGCGGGCGTCGAGGAGGCGCTGCGCCGACCGTACGATGACCTGGAGCACCTCGCGGACCGACAGGTGGCGGGTGACCGCGAGCACGGCGGAGCTCACCGCCTGCAGGATCTCGTCTCGGTCGGATGAGCTCACGGACCCACTCTAGGGTCCCGCTCCGGAGGCGGAGTCCTAGGACGATGTGCCCAGGCGGGAGCGGGCCCTGCGCCCGATGCCGGCGCGGCGCGCCGATCCTAGCGTCGATGTCATGACGAACACCGCTCTCATCACCGGCGCCTCCCGCGGCCTCGGCCTCGCCCTGGCGAGGTCCCTGGCGGAGGCGGGCTGGAACCTCGTGCTCACCGCCCGCGGCGCGGACGAGCTGCGCCGGGTCGCCGACGAGCTGGGCGCCACCGCGATCCCCGGCGACGTGACCGACCCCGAGCACGTCGCCCGGCTGGGACAGGCCGTGCCCGAGCTGGACCTCCTGGTCAACAACGCCGGCGACCTCGGGGTGACCCCGTTGCCGCCGCTGGCGGGCTACCCGCTGGAGGCGTTCCGGGTCCTGCTGGAGACGAACGTGACCGCGCCGCTCGCGCTCATCCAGGCCACGCTGCCCGCCCTGCGCGCGGCCGGCGGGGCCGTGGTCAACATCACCTCCGACGCCGCCACCGGCGCCTACGAGGGCTGGGGCGGCTACGGCGCGACCAAGGCCGCCCTGGAGCAGCTGTCGAACGTGCTGGCCGCCGAGGAGCCCGGCCTGCGGGTCTGGTGGGCCGATCCCGGCGAGATGAACACCCGCATGCTCGCCGACGCCGTCGGGGTGGCGGAGGCGTCGTCGGCCACCGACCCCGCCAAGGTGGCCGCGGCGCTGCGCGACCTGGTCACGTCCCGCCCGGCCGGCGGGAAGGTGAGCCTGCAATGACCGCGCTGCTGGACTTCGCGCTGCCCGCCGACCTGTCGGCCCACGAGCCGCCCGAGGCGCGCGGGCTGGCCAGGGACGCGGTGCGCCTGATGGTCTCGCGCGGCGAGGCCGAGCCCGCCCACCACCGGTTCGGTGACCTGCCCGGACTGCTCGACCCAGGCGACCTGATCGTGGTCAACAACTCCGCGACGCTGCCCGCGGCGGTCCGGCTCGACCGGCTCGCGGTGCACTTCTCGACCCCCCGCGAGGACGGCACCTGGCTGGTCGAGCTGCGCCGCAGGACGGCCAAGGCGTCCGAGCCGTACGGGGGCGGCGAGCCGGGCGAGTGGCTGCCGCTGCCCGGCCGGGCCACGCTGCGGCTGATCGAACGGGAGACGCCGCGGCTGTGGCGGGCGCGGCTGGACCGGGACGTGCTGCCCTACCTGCGCGAGCACGGCACTCCGATCCGCTACTCGTACGTGCCGGCCGACTGGCCCATCGACGCCTACCAGACGGTGTTCGCCACCGTGCCGGGCAGCGCGGAGATGCCGAGCGCGGCCCGGCCGTTCACCCCTGAGCTGGTCACCGCGCTGGTCTCGCGGGGGGTGACGATCGCGCCCGTCACGCTGCACACCGGCGTGGCCTCGCCCGAGAAGGACGAGCGGCCCTACGCCGAGCGGTACGAGGTGCCCGCCGCCACCGCCCGGCTGGTCAACCTGACCCGGCGGAACGGCGGCCGGGTGATCGCCGCGGGCACGACCGTCGTACGCGCCCTGGAGACCGCCGTGGGCCCGGACGGCCAGGTCGGCGCCGCCTCCGGCTGGACCGGCCACGTCGTCACCCCGGCCGCCGGCGTACGGGCGGTCACCGGGCTCATCACCGGCCTGCACGAACCGCGCTCCAGCCACCTGCTCATGCTGACGGCGATCGCCGGCGAGAAGGCGCTGGCACGCGCGTACGAAGAGGCGCTGCGGAAGGGATATCTGTGGCACGAGTTTGGCGACACGCACTTGATTCTGGATAAATAAGCTTTACACGGATTTTGCCCTCATGATAGGAACAGCCGACATTTACGGGGGCTTGTTCGTGCGCGTCCCCGTGCCACTTCCTCTCCGGAGACGTTGATGCGCAACTCCCTCACCAAGGTCGCCTCGCTGGCTCTGCTGGCCGGTGCGCTGATTGTCCCGGCGGTGCCCGCGTCCGCCACGACGACCACCGCCGCCGCCCACACCGCCAAGGCCGCCGACGACCCCTTCGCGGTCTTCGACATCAAGCTGCAGGCGTCGAAGACCGCCAAGGCGGGCGGCCAGATCAAGTACAGCCTCAAGGCGACCAACACCGGCCCGTTCTCGGCCGACGCCTGGTTCGTCGGCGGCCAGTTCCCGAAGGGCGTGGACCTCCGGAAGATCCGCTACCGCGCCCCCAAGGGCACCGTCTGCGCCCTCGACGGCCGCGCCCTGTACTGCAGCGTCCCCTACGTCCTGGAGAAGGACGACTGGGTGCGCCTCGACTTCTACGCCAAGCTGAAGAAGAGCGCCATGGGCACGCAGAAGGCGACCCTCGGCGTGGTCTCCTACGACGTCCAGCAGGGCATGTGGGACCAGGAGAAGGGCACGTGGGCGATGGCCCAGGAGGAGCTCGAGCATCTCGGCATTCCCGAGCACGGCTACGCCAAGACCGTCAGGACCAGGATCGTCCACTAGTCATGCTGCGCCCGTGTCCGAATGGCGAGCCTGCTGCGCGGGCACCGGACCGGGCGCAGTACCGTGGCTGGATGTGGACCAGCGCACCCTCCTGATCACCCTGACCGGCCCCGACCGGCCCGGTGTCACCTCCAGGCTCTTCTCCGTGCTGTCCGGGTTCCCGGTGACGGTCGCGGACATCGAACAGGTCGTCATCCGCGGCAGGCTCACGCTCGGCGTGCTCGTCGCGTACGCCGGCGGCCCGTCCACCGGCACGGGCACCACCCTCGGCGCGATGTGGACCGCCGTCGAACGGGTGGCCGAAGACCTCGGCATGGAGGTCGAGCTCTCCACCGGCTCCCAGGCCAAGGAACAGCGCCGCCGCGGCCGCCTGTCGGTCAGCGTGCTGGGCGCCACCCTCCAGCCCGCCGCCATCGCGGGCATCGCCGGCCGCATCGCGGCCGCCGGCGCCAACATCGACCGCATCGAACGCCTCGCCCAGTGGCCCGTCACCTGCATCGAGCTGTCGGTCTCCGGCGCCAACCCGACCGCCCTGCGCGTCGAGCTGGCCGCCGAGGCAGCCGCCCAGGAGGTCGACGTCGCCGTCCAGCGCACCGGCCTGTCCCGCCGGGCCAAGCGGCTCATCGTCATGGACGTCGACTCCACCCTCATCCAGGGCGAGGTCATCGAGCTGCTGGCCGCGCACGCCGGCTGCCTCGACGAGGTCGCCCGGGTCACCGAGCAGGCCATGCGCGGCGAGCTCGACTTCGCCGAGTCGCTGCGCCGCCGGGTCGCGCTGCTCAAGGGGCTGCCGGCCGAGGTGTTCGAGCAGGTGCGCCAGGAGGTCGTGCTCACCCCCGGCGCCCGCACCCTCGTCCGTACGCTCAAGCGCCTCGACTACCGCTTCGCCATCGTCAGCGGCGGCTTCACCCAGATCACCGACGCCCTGGTCGAGGAGCTGGGCATCGACTACTCGGCGGCGAACGTCCTGGAGGTCATCGACGGGAAGCTCACCGGCCGGGTCGTCGGCGAGATCGTCGACCGGCCGGGCAAGGCCCGCGCGCTGGAGCGGTTCGCCAAAGAGGCCAGGCTGCCCATCTCCCAGACGGTGGCCATCGGCGACGGCGCCAACGACCTCGACATGATCGCCGCGGCCGGGCTGGGCATCGCCTTCAACGCCAAGCCCGTCGTCCGGCAGGCGGCCGACACCGCGGTCAACACGCCCTACCTCGACTCGATCCTCTACCTCCTGGGCATCTCCAGGGACGAGGTCGAGGCCGCCGACGCCGAGGACGGCGTGCTCACGTCCTGAACCGGGCGGTGACCTCGGCGGCCAGGTCGAGCGCGTCCTTGCAGAGCGACCTGAGCGCCGGATGGGCGGTCACCGCGTGCCGCAGCCGCCTGCGCACGGCCGTGCCCTCACCCGCCGCCGCCTCCTCCATCAGCGAGCTGACCTCCCGCGCCACCTCGTCGAGCTGCGACTCGAACGCGTCGGCGGCGGGCGGCGGCTCGCGCTCCCGCACGGCCTGCCCCACGGCGTCCAGCCGGTCGGCCACCGCGTCCAGCACGCCGGCGGTGGCGTCCGAACCGGGCTCGGCCCCGCGCAGCACGGCGCCGAGCAGGATCGCGTCGTCCCTGAGCTTCCTGGCCAGCGTCAGCGCGGCCCGCAGCTCGGCCGGCGCCCTGCCGCCCGGCTCCTTGTCCAGCTTGTCCAGCGACTCGCGCAGCCGGTCGGCCGCCGTCCCGGCCGACTCCGTACGGTCGGGCAGCCGGTCCAGGTCGCCTTCGGCCAGCGCGCGGACGAGGTGGGCGTGCTCGCGCAGCAGCTCGGCGGCCAGGCCGCGCAGCCGTCCCGCCTGGCCGCGCGGCCACAGCAGCCGGGCCGCCGCCAGCGCCAGCACGCCGCCGCCCGCGGTGAGCGCCAGCCTGATCCCCGCCGCCTCCCAGTCGAGCCGGGTCGAGAAGTCGGTGAGCATCATGGCCAGCGGCGTCGCGAAGATCGACCAGTAGCCGTAGCTCACCTCGCGCAGGGCGAACCCGAGCGTGCCGAACACCAGCACCGTGCCCACGATCGTGTACGGCCCCGGCACCGCCGCCAGGATCAGCGCCGCCCCGGCGGCCCCCGCCACGGTGCCGGCCACCCGCAGCACCACCCGCTCGACGGTGTCCCCGTAGGTGGGCCGGACCGCCAGCAGCACGGTGAACACGAACCACTTGCCGTACTGCTCGTGCACCCCCAGCATCAGCGCCATCGCCACGGCGGCGGTGAGCCCCAGCCGCCCGGCGTGCTCGGGCCCCGAGCCTCCCGGCGACGGCTTCCACGGCAGCCGGGGGAACAGCCGGCGGCCCGCCGGCGGCTTCCCGGGCAGCCCGGGCAGCAGCCCGCGGCCCGCGGGCGGCACGTGCCGGGCGGCCAGGAGGCCGACCGTGCGCACCCCCACCGCGATCCGGTCCAGGCAGCGCCGGGCCTGCCCGAGCACCGCGCCGCTGCGCAGCGCCGCCGGGTCGCCGCCGGGCTCGCGCGCGTCCAGGCGCTCGGCGTAGTCGGCGGTGACGGCCAGCGCCTCCACCACCCCGGCCCGCCGCCCGTCCGCGGCCTCCCGCAGGTCCGCGGCCAGCGTCGTGGCCACGTCGTCGATGCCGTCCTGCTCGTCCGGGGCCGCCGCGCGCAGGGCGCGCAGCGCCACCGTCTCGTGGAAGATCCGGACCAGCGCCTCGACGTACGCGCCGGCGGACCGGCCGGCCGCGTCCATGCTCTCGAACGCCGCCGACGCCGTGGCCGCGGTCTCCAGGGCCTTGGACGCGCGTTCTCTGCGGTCGTCCCAGCCGTCGCCGGTGAGCCCGTCGAGCAGGCCGGCCACGGCGCGGACGGCCTCGCCCAGCGCCGTCGCCAGCGGGTCGAACCGGCGCAACGGCCACAGGGCCAGGGCGAGCACGGCGTACAGGAGGCCGCCCAGCACCATCAGCTCGGGCGGCCCGAAACCCGCGGGCACCGCCAGGTAGAACCCGGTGACCAGGGCGAACGCGGGCGGCGTCCCCACCGTGCGCCACCTGCCGCCCGCCGCGGCGACCGCCCCGAGCGCCAGCACCGCCCACCAGGGCCGGTCCGCCAGGTACAGGCCCAGCCAGCACCCGCCGGCGATCAGCACGATCTTGATGGCCATGGACCGCGCCCGCGCCGCGTACGGCTGCCCGTACGTGTCCCCGAACGCCGTCAGATAGGCCCCGAGTGCCAGGAACGCCCCCGACTGCGGCCTGCCCCCCAGTACCCCGGCCAGCAGCGGCCCGGCCACCGCGAGCCCGCACAGCAGCCCGTACCCCCAGGGCGGACGCGCGGGCAGCGAGAAGCCGTCACGCAGCGCTCTGGCGGCCCCCCGCATAGGCGTCGTCCCCGGTCAGTGCTCCTTGGGATCCCAGTGCGTGACCAGGCGTCCCTCCCCCGGCCACAGGTCTACCCACGCCGCCTCCACCTGGATCACCGCGAACGCCCCCGGCCGGAAGCCGTAGTCGCCGCCGCCCAGTTGCAGGGCCAGCTCGTGCACCGCGGGATTGTGCCCGCACAACACGACCGTGCCCAGGTCCGCGTCGGTCCTGCGGAGCAGTTCGAGCAGTTCTTCGGGATATGCCTGGTAGATGTCGCGTTCGTAGCTGATCTCCATGCCCGGGAAGGCCAGCTCGGCGGTGCGCCTGGTCCGCAGCGCCGGTGAGCAGAGCACCGCGTCGGGGCTCAGCCCGGCCGCCCTGATCTCGTCGCCGGCCCGACCGGCGTCCCGCTCGCCGCGCTCGGTCAGCGGACGTTCGCGGTCGGCCAGACCGGGCACCTGCGCGGCCTTGGCATGGCGGAGCAGTATCAGGGTCCGCATCACGTCATCCCCTCGACGCCCAGATCCCGAGCCCGATGATCACGCCCAGGATGACCAGCATCGCCAGCAGGATCAGGCCCAGCGTCTTCCCGCCCGAGGGCCGGTTGTCCTCTTCCACCCGCCCAGTTTCCCACCGCACCCCCGCCGTCCCCGCGCCACCCACCCGCATGCGAAGACGCCCGCCCCTGGCCGGGACGGGCGTCTCGTCGATCGGTCGTTACGAGGCCACTGGCTCGTGCTCGCGGTCGTTGTTGGCCGGCTGGCTCGTCACCGACCTGCGCTTGGAGACGACGATGGCCGCCACGACCACCGCCACCGCCACCACCGTGATGCCGACCCGCAGCGCGGCGTTGCCCGCGTACAGGACGACGGCCGGCGCGACCAGCAGCGCCACCAGGTTCATCACCTTGATCAGCGGGTTGATGGCCGGGCCCGCGGTGTCCTTGAACGGGTCGCCGACCGTGTCGCCGATGACCGTGGCGGCGTGGGCCTCGGAGCCCTTGCCGCCGTGGTGCCCGTCCTCGACCAGCTTCTTGGCGTTGTCCCAGGCGCCACCGGAGTTGGCCAGGAAGACGGCCATCAGAGTGCCGCAGGCGATCGCGCCGGCCAGGAACGCGCCGAGCGGCGCGTAGCCGAGCGCGAACCCGACCGCGATCGGGGTCATCACCGCCAGCAGGCCGGGCGTGGCCAGCTCACGGAGCGAGTCGCGGGTGCAGATGTCCACGACGCGGCCGTACTCGGGCTTCTCGGTGCCGTCCATGATGCCCGGCTTGTTGCGGAACTGGTCGCGTACCTCGAAGACCACCCGCATGGCCGCGCGGCCGACCGCCGAGATCGCCAGTCCGGAGAACAGGAACACCACCGCGGCGCCGACGATCAGCCCCACGAGCACGTTGGGCTGGTCGATGCTGAGGCTGAAGGTGGAGAAGGCGCCCAGCGCCGCCTTGATGTCCTGGCCGGCCTTGGAGAGCTGGTCCTCCACCGCCGTACGGAACGCCCCGAACAGCGCCGTCGCCGCCAGCACGGCCGTGGCGATGGCGATGCCCTTGGTGATGGCCTTGGTGGTGTTGCCGACGGCGTCGAGGCTGGTGAGCACCCGCGCGCCCTCGCCCTCGACGTCGCCCGACATCTCGGCGATGCCCTGGGCGTTGTCGGAGACCGGGCCGAAGGTGTCCATGGAGACGATGACACCGACCGTGGTCAGCAGGCCGGTGCCGGCCAGGGCCACCGCGAACAGCGCGATCGTGACGTTCCCGAACCCGAGCAGGAACGCCCCGTAGACCGCGCCGCCGATGATCAGCGCCGAGTAGACGGCCGACTCCAGGCCGACGCTGATGCCGGCGAGGATGACGGTGGCCGGCCCGGTGGCCGAGCTCTCGCCGATCTCGCGCACCGGACGGCGGTTGGTCTCGGTGAAGTAGCCGGTCAGCAGCTGGATGGCGCTGGCCAGGACCAGGCCGATCAGCACCGCGCCCACCGCGATCAGGCGCGGGTCGGCGTCGGAGGTGACGGTCGAGCCCGACAGGGCGCCGAAGCTGCTGGGCAGATACCAGAAGGCCGCCGCGGCGACCAGCACCGCGGAGATCCCGGCCGAGATGAAGAAGCTGCGGTTGATCGCCGCCATGCCGCTGCGGTCGCGGTCGCGCAGCCCGGTGACGAAGATGCCGATGATCGCCGTCAGCACGCCGATCATGGGCACGATCAGCGGGAAGATCAGACCCTGCTCGCCGAAGGCCACCTTGCCCAGGATGAGGCTGGCGACCAGCATGACCGCGTACGACTCGAACAGGTCGGCCGCCATGCCCGCGCAGTCGCCGACGTTGTCACCGACGTTGTCGGCGATCGTCGCGGCGTTGCGCGGGTCGTCCTCGGGGATGCCCTGCTCGACCTTGCCCACCAGGTCGGCGCCGACGTCGGCGGCCTTGGTGAAGATGCCGCCGCCGACTCGCATGAACATCGCCAGCAGCGCCGCCCCGAACCCGAAGCCTTCGAGAACGTGGGGCGCCTCGCCCTGGTAGATGAAGACGACCACGGCCGCACCGAACAGCCCCAGGCCGACGGTGAACATGCCGGCGACGCCGCCGGTGCGGAAGGCGACGCGCATGGCGCGCTTCTCGCCCGACTCGTTGGCCGCGGCGGCGACACGCACGTTTCCGCGCACCGCCAACCACATGCCCATGAATCCGGTCAATGCGGAGAACACCGCACCGACCACGAAGAAGATCGAGCGACCGACGCGTACGTCCATTTCGCCCGGTAGCAAGAGCAACAGGAAGGGAATGACGATCACGAAGATCGCCAGTGTGCGGAATTGGCGCGTGAGATAGGCAGCCGCGCCTTCCTGCACGGCTCGCGCGATGTTCTGCATGCGTTCGGTGCCCTGGCCGGCGGACAGCACCTCGCGTACGAGGCCGCCGGCGACGGCTAGCGCGATCAGCGCGACCGCGGCTACCACGATCACTATGGTGAGATTGTTACCGCTCAGGGACAGATTGGGCGCTGGCGCCAATGCCAGCATGTGCCTGCTCATCGTTCTCCTCGGCAAGACCGGTCGTCCTGCCCGAACGGTGCTGCGGATTTCTCGGCGGGCGGGTGCGGCACCATCCGGGTTGTGGGTGCCGCTTCCGGTTGAATCCGCGGTTCCGCCGGATCACCTTGGCCGGTGCCGGGAGTCTACGCAGGCACTGAACGGATATGAAGGCTCTCGGGGCGGCTATTTGCGCGGGCGTTCAGTAATCCCCTGACGGCGGGCCGGTTTGCGATCTGACAGGCGAAATTTCCTCAGGTTTACGGGCATGACAACATCACAAATCGGACCGCCCGAAACCCAGGATTCAATCCCCACGACACGCCGACCCACCCCACCCCCGCAGCACCACCCGCCACCCCGCCCCCAACACCACCCTCGGCACCACCCCGTTGGCGGCCCATCCAGGCGCCACGTCGGGGCGCCTCATCCGCGTGCTGCGGCCGGACGCCACGACCGCCGGACGCGGCACGGCGGACGCGGCACGGCGGACGCG
>NZ_JBEXYK010000063.1:0-42769 GCF_040630865.1 Nonomuraea sp. NPDC005730 | reverse complement strand
GGCACGGCGGACACGGCACGGCGGACACGGCACGGCGGACACGGCACGGCGGACACGGCACGGCGGACACGGCACGGCGGACACGGCACGGCGGACACGGCACGGCGGACGCGGCACGGCGGACGCGGCACGGCGGGCCAGGCAGAGCTGGCCTGCCGGACACGGCCCGCCCGACGCGATCCAGCGCACGGCCGGGCAGACGCGGCCCGTCGGCTCGCGGCCCGGTGACACGGCCGGCAGATGCGGCCCAGTGACACGGCCGCCCAGTGTCTCCCAGTGCCGTGCGCCGTCCCCGACCTCTCGGTCGGGCGCTGCTCGGGCCCGTGGCCGACACTGTCCCGCCTCTCCAGGCCACCTCCACGACGGCCAGAGCTCTCGCATCGGCCTCAAAGGCCCTATACCGCCTCAAAGGCCCTACACCGCCTCAAAAGCCTTTACAGCGGCCGAGAAACTGCGCCAGCTCAACAACCAAACCCGACGCCTCCCTCTCGGCCTGAGGCTCCCGCGCGGCCCCCTGAAGGTCGGTCCTGACAGCCCCATGTGCAGCCGCCACGCCTTCCTCCGGTCGCCGCCAGCCACTCGCCTCAACCCCATGCCCGTACCGGCCGGCGCGAGCCCATCTGACGACCCGGCCGACTATCCCCCGCCCATCCACAGCCTGTGGAAAACTCCCGTCGCCTTCCACAGACATCACTGCGGCGAGCAAGATCCCCATGGCGCAGTCGTATCACTCCGCCAGAACATGCCAGGCAGCCGAGGCCCTGCTTCGCCGCCCCGGCGTTCCTGCTCTCAGTCGTGCCCCTTGCCAGGCGGAGCCTTCGGAGCGTACTGAGCTTTCAGACCCCAGCTCAGGCTCTCGTCGCACTGACCTTCGGCCTTCGCCGCCTTGGACCTTCGACCCCAGTCACTGCCCCGCGCCATGCAGAGCCTGCCCAGCTGGCCAGCAGTCCGTCACCCTGAGCAACTGCCCGATCGGAATCCGGCGTCTCCCCGCACGGCACAGCGGTTGAACATGCGAAGGCGGGCTCTGGCCTGCTCTGAAGCTGAAGCTCCGTAGGCCTGCGGTGTAGAGGCGTGCGACACAGAGGCGCGCGGCCCTCGCACTGGTTCGACGCCATGCCGGATCCCGCACCGGATCGCCCAGAGCCCTGCAGCAGGGCCACGCTGGGCCACACCGGACCCCTGCGCCGAACTTCGACGAGCCCTGCACCGAGCCTGGCCGAGCCTCTTGGCCGAGCCTCCGGCGGGCGCGCGCACGCTGCACCTTCTCGCAGAGCGGCGCAAGCCGTCCGGGCATGCCGACAGAACGAGGCACCCACCACCCTCGTCAGGACATGCGGAAACGTGGTGCGACTCGACAGGGAGGAAGGCATGCCACAACCGGACATCCCCTCATCCCCGTCTATCGCCCCTCAACCACACCCGACCAGCTCGAACACGGCCCTTGGAAGACAAGGGACCGATCCAACGCCGTCAGGTCAGGAACCCACCCCGTTGGAGGCGGGCCAGCTCATCCGGATGTTCGTCCCCTTGGGGCTGGGGAAGACCTCGACGTCATCGGCCAGACCCGTGATGACGGCGATGCCGAAGCCTGACATGAACGAGTCAGAGAGCATGCCCAGATCGAGCGGCTGCTCCTGTTTGATCTCGTCACTGGGGGCCAGATCGCTGACCGTGACCTCGAAACGCCCGGAGTCGTCACGTAGCTCGATGCGGATGGGCTCGCCCGGGCAGTGAAGTCGATGCGCCTCGACCGCCCGGGAGCATGCCTCACCCACGGCGAGCCTGACTTCGTCCAGCAGCGATTCCTCCACGCCGGTACGACGGGCGATCGCCGTGGCCACCAGCCGGGCGGTCCGCACATGCGCGGGGAGAGCGCTGAACGTCAGCTCGACGGTAGCCATGCTACTTGTCTTTGCCGTGAGCTTCCTTGGCCTCGTCGACGGAAGCGTAAATCCCGAAGACCTTGGTCAGACCGGTGATGCGGAAGATCTTGAGGATGCGCTCCTGGGTGCACACCAGCTCAAGCGAGCCGTCGTGCGCCCGGACCCTCTTGAGCCCTCCGACGAGCACTCCCAGCCCCGTGGAGTCGAGGAAGTCGACCTTCTCCATGTTCACCAGAAGGTGGAAGTTGCCCTTGTTCACCAGGTCGATGAGGAGCTCACGCAATCTCGGCGCCGTGTAGACATCGATCTCACCCTCGACCTCCACGATGGTGAGTCGGTCTTCGGTGCGGTGATCCAACTTCAGATCCACAGATCCTCCAGCGCCTCGCCTGCGAAAGTACTCTTGCGGGCCTGGCAATCTGGAGCGTGGCCCCAGACTGTCCGACCCTGACGCGCGGCATTCAACCACGCGTCTGGCTTGTGTCTATACGAAATCACGATTCCCGGCGACTTTGCCCATCGATGCAAGACTGGAAACAGTGACTTCCTCGGCATCCTCCCCACAACAGGCAGGTCCACTCCTCGCCCACCTGCTCGGAGTTCCCGCACGTCATGAGCGTGTCACCCATGTGGAGCATGTTCCAGCACGTCAGGCGGGTCAAGCCCGTTGGCCGGACTGGGCTCCGGAAGTCCTGGTTACGCGCTTGGCGAACCGTGGAGTCACAGGACTCTGGCCCCACCAGCACGAAGCCGCCGACCTGGCTTTCCGTGGCCGAAACGTGATCATCAGTACGGGAACGGCCTCGGGCAAGTCCCTGGCGTACCTCACGCCGGCGGTCGCCTCCTGCCTCGACGGCGGCACCGTCCTGTACCTGACGCCCACCAAGGCCCTGGCCGCCGACCAGCTCCGCGGCCTGCGCGAACTGCGCATCACGCAGGTGCGCGCCGCCTGCTTCGACGGCGACACCCCCTTCGAGGAACGTACGTGGGTCCGTCAGCACGCCAACTACGTCCTGACCAATCCGGACATGCTCCACCGCGGCGTCCTGCCTCGCCACGCGCAGTGGTCGTCGTTCTTCCGCCGCCTGCGCATGGTGGTCGTGGACGAGTGCCATGGATACCGCGGCGTCTTCGGCTCGCACGTGGCCCAGATCCTGCGCCGCCTGCGCCGGGTCTGCGCCCGGTACGGCTCACGCCCCACCTTCGTGCTCGCCTCGGCCACGGCGAGTGAGCCCGGCGTGTTCGCCATGAGGCTGACGGGGCTTGAGATGGACGAGGTGACCACGGACGCCTCGCCGAAGGGTTCCACGACCATCGCCCTCTGGGAACCGCCCCTGACGGATCTGCGGGGCGAGGGAGGGGCTCCCGTGCGCCGCACGGCCACCGCGGAGACCGCTGACCTCCTCGCGGACCTGGTCCTGGCGAACGTACGGACGCTCGCGTTCGTACGTTCGCGGCGCGGCGCGGAGACGGTCGCCCTGTCCGCCCGCGCCAAACTCGCCGACGTCGCCTTCTCCGTCACCGCCCCCTGGGCTCCGCACGACGCCCCCGACGCCACGGGCCCCGAAGCCAACGTGACAGGCGGAGAGATCCGGGACCCGCGCCACTCCACTCCCCCGAGCCCGCTCACCTGGGCCATCCCCGACGACGCCCAAGACCTGGCCGCCCTCCCCGACAAGGTCGCCGCCTACCGCGCCGGCTACCTCGCCGAGGACCGCCGCCTCCTGGAGAAGGCCCTGCGCGCCGGCACCCTCATGGGCCTGGCCACCACGAACGCCCTCGAACTCGGCGTGGACGTCTCGGGCCTGGACGCCGTACTGATCGCCGGCTGGCCCGGCACCCGCGCCTCCCTCTGGCAGCAGGCCGGCCGGGCGGGACGCGACGGCCAGGACGCACTCGCCGTGCTCATCGCCAGGGACGACCCCCTGGACACCTACCTCGTCCACCATCCGCAGGCCCTCTTCGGCCGGCCGGTGGAGGCGATCGTCCTGGACCCGGACAACCCGTACGTCCTGGGCCCCCACCTGTGCGCCGCCGCCGCCGAGATCCCGCTGACGGACGACGACCTGCCCGTCTTCGGCACCACCACCCCCGACGTCCTGGAAGACCTGGTCGCCCGGAACCTCCTGAGACGCCGTCCCGCGGGCTGGTTCTGGACCCGCCGCGAACGCGCCACCGACCTCGCCGACATCAGAGGCGGCGGAGGCGCCCCGATCCAGGTGGTCGAGTCGTCGACCGGCCGCCTGCTCGGCAGCGTGGACGAGCCGTCCGCCCACACCACGGTCCACACCGGCGCGGTCTACATCCACCAGGGCGAGACCTTCCTCGTGGAGACCCTCGACCTGGACGCCGGAGTCGCCCTGGTCGAGGCCGCCAATCCCGACTACTCCACGTTCGCCCGCGACATCACCGACATCTCCATCCTCGCCGCCCAGCGCTCCCGCCCCCTCGGCCCGGGAACGCTGCACTTCGGCGAGGTGGAGGTGACCAGGCAGGTGGTCTCGTACCTGAAAAGACGCCTCCAGTCAGGCGAGATGCTCGGCGACGAACCCCTCGACCTGCCGCCCCGCACCCTCCGCACCCGCGCGGTCTGGTGGACCCTGCCCGCCACGGCGGTAGCGCCGCTCGCGGCGGCGGACATCGACCTCGGCGGCGCCGCACACGCCGCCGAGCACGCCTCGATCGGCCTGCTCCCCCTGTTCGCCACCTGCGACAGATGGGACATCGGCGGCGTCTCCACCGAACTGCACGCCGACACCGGCCTGCTCACCGTCTTCGTGTACGACGGCCACGAAGGCGGCGCGGGCTTCGCCGAACGCGGCTACGCGCGGGCCACCGACTGGCTGACGGCCACGCGTGAGGCGATCGCGTCCTGCGAGTGCGAGCGCGGCTGCCCGTCCTGCATCCAGTCCCCGAAGTGCGGCAACGGCAACGAGCCCCTGCACAAACGCGGCGCGCTCCAGCTCCTGGACATCCTCCTCACCCCCGGCC
This sequence comes from Nonomuraea sp. NPDC005730, assembly GCF_040630865.1. Classification (NCBI taxonomy): domain Bacteria; kingdom Bacillati; phylum Actinomycetota; class Actinomycetes; order Streptosporangiales; family Streptosporangiaceae; genus Nonomuraea; species Nonomuraea sp. NPDC005730. Next base: position 37,892 of record NZ_JBEXYK010000063.1, on the reverse strand, counting down.
GCCCGTCCTAACTGTCGCCCTTCTCCGGCCGGCGCCCCGCATACGCCCGCTCTTCGTCGTCGTCGGAGGCCCAGAAGTCGCCGGCACCCGGCAGCGGACGCTCCCAGAAGCCGCTGTCCTCCATGCATCTGGGCGACGGGGGCAGGTAGTCGTCCCAACGCTGCTCCAGAGGGGTGGCAGGTGGGACGGCGGGGCCGGCGTCGGGCTCGGGAACGTCCGTGACAGCCGTACCGGGCAATGCGGTGCGCGGCGGCTCCTGACGCGCATCCCGCCCTGTCTCCCCCGCTGCTTCCCGGCCCGCTTCCCGCCGAGCCGCATGACGGGCTGACTCCCGTGATTCCTGGGCCGCGCGTAAGTCCTGCACGCTCAGATGGATCGGCAGAGCGACCGGCGGCGCCTGCCCCGACGTCCCACCCGGCATCTGAGCCACCCTGGGCTCCGCCTCCCGCCACCCCCGAGCGTTGTACGCCCCCTGAGCCTCCCCCGGCATCTGCGCCCTCACCGAAGCGTCCGCCGCCTTCCCTTGCACACGCGACGCCTCCCGAGCCTCTGCCGCTCTCACACCCTCCACACGCGACGTCCCCTGAGCCTCCGCCGCCCTCATGCCCGACACATGCGACGCCTCCTGAGCCTCCGCCGCCCTTCGATCCTCGCGTCCGAGAAGCGGATCGGGCGTGGTGGCAGCCCTTCCGGGAGCACGTTGGGACGTCTCACGCGCCTGCCGCTCCGCCTCGTTCGCCTGTTCGCCGGGCCCTTGCCCGATCGCAGGGTCGGGCAGCGGGGGCAGGGGGCGCGCCTGGGGAGGTTCCGGCATGCGCGTCCTGGCGACGGCGAGCACCACGGCAGGACGTCGGGACGCTGTCCTGGCTCGCGGAACCTCGTCGGTGTTGTGCTGAACCGCCCCGCTTCCTGCTGATGTGGCTGCACGGCCGGCCGAAGCCGCGACGCTCCCACCACTCCCAGCGCCGGCGGCCAGCGCGCGCCTCCGAGCCCATGCCCCGGCGTGCGCCGCGAGCAGCAGAAGCAGCAGACCGCCTGTCACATACATCCCGTACTGCCCGATGTTCCCCATCGGCGACTCGTCCGACTGCGCCCGGACGCCGCCCGCCTGGATCGCAGCCGCTTCGGTTTCGTCGTCCGCGCTCTTGTTCGTCCCGGACGCTTGCTGGCGGCCCGTGGCGGCCGCGGTCGGGGTCGGGTGGTTGCCCTTGTCGTCGGTTTCCGGCATCGCGGGCAGGGCGGAGGTGCGCCTGCGGGTCGTCGTCTTGCGGGTGGGTACGGTCGTGGGCTTGACGTGCTTCTTGGCCGGGAGGGTCGGCAGCGGATCGACCCGCGTCCTGCCGTCCGTCTTCGGGGTCTGCTGCTTGTTCGTCTGTTGCCTGGTCGTCTGCTTCTTGGGCTGGGACGCGGCCGGCGCGGGAACCGCGACGTACGCGGCACCCGATTTGCCGGACCCGACCGAACCACCGTCCCCGTCGCCGCGGAACGCCTTGACCGTGATGCCCACCCGCCGCCCCGCCGCCTTGGCGGGCACCGCGAGCACGGCCTTGCACGCGGAGCCCGAACACGCGTTGTCCGCGGACAGCCGGCCCACGACGCCGGACTGACTTGTGGCGACTTCGTAGGACTGGAGATCCGGCTCCGAGCCCTTGCTCCAGGTCACCTCGATCTTGGTGGTGCCCTCCAGGCGCGCGTTCACGATTCCCGGGGGCTCGGGAGGTCGCCGCAGTTTGAACGTGCTGCCGGCATACCTGGCTCCCGTGATGTCTCCCTTGAGCGTCACGGTGAAGGTGCCGTTGGGCGCGCTGCGGGCGTCGAACGTACCGGAGATCGTCTGGTTCGCTCCGCCTCCGGCGATCCTCCGGCTCGGCGTGGAGGGACCTTCGACGTACAGACCCATCTTGAGCTGCATCAGCCCGGTCTGAGCGGAAACCGTCACGGACGACCCCGTGACCACCTGACCGTCGGAAGGCGACGTGATCTGCCCGGAGACTTCGGCCTGCCGCGTCACCACAGCCGCCTGCGCCGACCCGCCAAGGACGATCGAACCCGCCACGACCGCCACAGCGGCCACCACTCTGCCAACCACCGTCACGACGATTCCCTCCACAGAGAGCCTCGCGCCGCATGACCGTCCAGGGGGCGTGCACGCGACGACCGGAAGTGCAGTCCGCCCGGCCGATGCGGTCACCGACCGCTCCCGAATTCGTCCTGTTGGCGACGTTCTGGAAGCGCGCCGTAGATGGCATGAACCGAGGGTAAGCGGAACCTTATGTGACGTAGCGAACTCTTGGACACCGCGTCCAAGAAGTCGTGACTCGATTGCGACATTGCTTCGCAACTCACAGAAAATATCGCGTGTTTGACGGGGATTGCCTAAAACCAACAATAAACCCCAGCCGAAAGGTCGGCCTTTCTATCCACCACACAACTTCGACCCAGCCATTCGCGCCAAACCTCACGCGAGAACAATCCCGACGATCTCCCGCCCCGCCTCACACTGGAGGCTCCTGCAGAGCCTCCACCGCAACGCTTCACGCCGGCACGCCCTGCGGGCTTCCCCGCAACACTTCACGTCGGAACGCCCCTTCGGGCCTCCCCCTCGCCACGTCGCGCTGGAACGCCCCTGCGAACCTCCCCGTGGCGCTTCACCCTGGAGGCCCGCCCCCCACGCTAGACGCACGCCACTGAGGCGCCCCTCACCTCGACACGAACACCGCTGCCCTGTGGGCCGTCCCAGCGCGTCCCACCGCTTATCCATGTGCTGTCTCGGCCGCCCACCGCTCTGCGCCGCACCCGCGCTTCAGCCTGCTCCGCTGGGCTCCACGTCAAGCCACCGTCGACCAATCCCCGGCGATCCTCGCGCCTTGCTGCGCATGCCGTCGAGCGGAAAGCTCCAGCGCGCGAGCCGCCACACCCTGCACCTCACGCCACCACCGATGACCAGCAGCCCGCGCCACAAAGCTCTGACTCATTTCGCTCACCTGAAGCTTTATCGGCTCACCACAGAAAGGGTGACCAGTTTTACGAGGTCACCCGCACGGATTTCCACACTCGGCCACCCCCTGTCTCGACGCGGCGAAACATGCGCCGAAGAACGAGCTATGCCCCGTCGTCGCCATCGCGCAGCGAATGAATCATGCTCTGCAAAATCCGGAACGCGTCCGACTGCTCGGCCTCGTTCATGCCGCCCAGCATCCTGACCTCGACGGACCGGACCGCCGCGCTCGCCTTCTCCAGGCTCCGCCGGCCACGAGGCGTGAGCCGCGCGGGAAGCGCCTTTCCGACGGGCGCCGCCGCGGGCCGGGTCACGTAGCCGTCTCGCTCCAGGGTCTGGAGCAGCACGTTCATCGACTGCCGGGTCACGAACGCGCCACGCGCCAGCTCGGAGTTCGACAAGCCCGGCCGTTGAGCCAGCAACTCCAGACAGGAGTAGTGCGTCACGCTCATGCCGAGCGGCCGCAGCACCTCCTCCATGGCCGCACGCAGGGCACTCGAAGCCTCTTTCAGCAGGTAGCCCAGCGATTTGTCCAGGTCGACGCCGGCACCGTTTTGACTCATGTCAGTATTCTGACATACATTGAGGCGTGTCAGGAAACTGACACGGAGAGAAGGAGCACCACCATGCCCGTCACCGGCCCCGACTTCATCTCGCTGCAAGCGCGCGACCTCGACGCTTCGCAGGCGTTCTACGAGCAGTACCTCGGCCTCGTCCGCTCACAGGCCGGGCCCCCGCACGCCGTCGTCTTCGAGACGCAGCCGATCGCGTTCGCACTCCGCGAGGTCGTTCCCGGCACCGATCTCGCATCCGTTACCCAGCCCGGCATCGGTGCCGCGATCTGGCTTCACGCCACCGACGTCCAGGCCATCCACGACGCTCTCGTCGCCGACGGTCACACCATCGTCTCCGCACCGATCGACGGCCCCTTCGGCCGCACCTTCACCTTCGCCGACCCCGACGGCTACCAGATCACCCTCCATGACCGCGCCTGAGGCGAGCACCCTGGTCTTCGGGGCTACCGGGGCACTCGGTCGCCACGCCCTGGACGCGCTGGTCGCCCGGGGAACGAGCCCCGCAACGATCACCGCGGCCGGTCGGAACCAAGCACGCCTCGGGGAACTTGCCTCCGCCGGGTTCAGCACCGCCGCCGTCGACCTGTCGGATTCAGCCCGCGTCGCGGAGCTGGTCGCCAGGCACTCCGACATCGTGTTGATCTCGGGCAGAGACCCGAACCGCCTTGCCCAGCACGAGTCGGTCATCGAGGCGGCGAAGAAGGCGAATGCCCGACACGTCTACTACACCAGCGGAGTTCGCGCCGACGACGACCGGTTCGAGATCAACGCGGACCACAGAGCGACGGAGGACGCTCTTACCGCTTCCGGCGTGACGTACACGATCCTGCGGAACACCTGGTACATCGAGAACTACATCCAGGCGCTGGCAGGCCCCCGCTTCACCGGCGTTCTCGCCGCGGCGACCGGTGACGCCGTCGTCGCCGCAGCCGGCCGGAAGGACCTGGCCGAGGCACTGGCCATCGTCGTCACCACAGATGGGCACGACAATGTGACTTACAGCCTCTCCGGCGACACGAACTTCACCTACGCCGACATCGCCCAAGCGATGTCGGTCGTGCTGGAGCGAGAGGTCACTTACCGGCCTGTCACTCCCGAAGAGTTGCAGGTCGCGCTCATCAATTCGGGGATGGACGGCGAACTGGCCGGCTTCTTGGCAAGTCTCGATGAAACCATCGCCGCCGGGGTTTTCGCCCGGGTCGGTGACGATCTTTTTCGACTCCTCGGCAGGCCGACGACCGGCCTTGTCGAGGGGCTGACGACAGAGTGAACACCGGGGTCGGCGCAGGCGAGTCGGCCACCTCGGCTCGCGCCACCCCTTCTCCCGATCAGCGCTTCTGAACCGACACCGCCAGCCCGGATCACGTCGGAGCGGCCGGCCAGTGAGGCTTCACACGGACCGGACCACGGTGCCGGCACGCGTCTCAGCCCGAACAGCCGGTGGCCGAACTCGCGCGACACGACCCGAGGCCCGCATGTGTCGCGGCCAGTCTGTGTCCCCAAGGCCCAGGACGGTGGCCTGACGACCGACTGCTGCAACCAACTGCTACCCGGGTGACATCGTGACCGGCCCCGCGCGGGACCTGCCTGTCAGGGTGTGCGCTCCGGCGATCGGCAAGGTGATCGACAAGGAGGTCCGGACATCCGCGATCTCTCCCGCGATCTCACAAGCCACCAGCCGCACACCGTTCCTTCTGGCCAGCGCGGACGCCCTGCCGCAAGCGCCCGCGGGATCGACGATCGCCGACCTGGCCGCCGCCAGAGCGCTCAGATCTGCCGCGCTGTCAACCCGATGGCGAGCCACACGAACCGCCCCCACGGAGGCCAACCCTCCGGCAATCGCCATCAGGAGCCCCATGAGGGCCACTCCCCATAAGGTCGCCGACCCTCGTTCCTTGTGCTTGATCATCCTTGTCCTCGGAGTGATGGATCGGTGAAAGGTCGTCGATTCGCTCAGCTTTGAGACGCTTCTACACCTCTCGCACGCTGACGATCTCTGTGCCATGTCGCGGAGTTGTTGTCTCTTCTTGTGGGTAGAAGACGGCGTAGGGGTTGGAGATTTCGCCCCCCGACTGCCAGGAGGACACGAGGGCTCATGTCCTCCTGGCAGATCTCATTTCGGCAGGTACCTGCGTGACGTCACGGTTCTGTGGCCGCTGTCGCCGAGGCCGACACGCGGACGGCCGGCAGCGAAGCGCCCCAAGCTGGTCGTACATCTACTGCGATCTCTACGTGGGTGAATTCTGCGTCGCGGGCGATCTCTACGTGTGCGTCTGGGCGAGTGGCCGAGCGGGCGAGCTCGCGGACCTGGTCCAGCGGCTCACCTCGGGCTGCGGCGCGCACTGCCGCTCGAACTGCGTCTACACATTCCAGTTGGACGTTCACCGCTTGTATGGCCCAGAGCGCGGCTGCCAGGACGACCATGAGCGCGGGCAGCATGGCGGCGGTCTCGGCCGTCACCGAGCCGCGCGATGCCGACCGTTGCCCGGCGGTGGCGTTCCGCGCCTGGTGGAGGGTCATCCGGTCATCTTGAGCGCTCGATCTATGAGGGACTTCAGCATCTCCTGAACCTCCGGGCTGCTGACCACCTTGAACAGGAGCGCGGCGAAGGCGCAGGCCGCGATGGTGCCGACTGCGTATTCGGCTGTGGACATGCCGCGCTCTCGGTTCGCGACAGCGCAGGTGATCCACTTGCCGGGATACCAGCGGGAGGTGCGTGAGCTCTGCCCGGTGGGCCCACCGGAGGTGGCCGAGGAAGCGTGGGTGGCTTCTGCCTCGGCGTTGGAGGGGGCGCCGATTGCAGGTGGCAGCGCGGAGGTGGTCGGCTCGGTGCAGACACCGGGCCGAGATGAAGGAGCTGGAGCGGGACTGAGGGTGCCTGGCATGGTGGCGGGACGTTGCATCGTGCCTCCAGGTGGTCGGAGCCGGGTCTTGTCCGGCGGGAGTCCAAGGTTCGCCGAGAAGGCACAGCCGCCGTCAGGCCGAATGGCGTTCTGGGGATTGTCCGCGGGTCGGCCCTCAGGCTGTGGACAAAGCCGCCAGAGGTCACGGCAGAACGATCGTGGAGGCGAGGCCGGCGATCACCGGGATGATGCCCAGGAGGACGAAGGCCGGCAGGAAGCACAGGCCCAGAGGGGCGACCGCTTTCACGCCCACGGTCCGGGCGGCGGCGAGTGAGGCGGCTCTGGCTGTGTCCCTCGCGTCGTCGGCCAGGCGGGTCAGCACGTCCGCCAGCGGGGCGCCGGTCTGCGCGGCCCGGCTCATGGCTCTGGACAGCTGGCTCAGGGCCGGGTCCTTCGCCAGGGTTGCCCAGGTCGGCTCGGGGTCGGCGCCCAGACGGAGTTGGCTGCCCACCCACGCCAGACGCCGACCGAGGGGGCCGCCGATCGTGGTCGCGGCCAGGTCGGTGGCGGCGGTCACCGGTTGTCCGGCGAGAAGGCAGGCGGTCATCAGGTCGGCGGCGAAGGGGAGATCGGCGGTGATCTGCTCGCGTTCCTGGCGGGACCGCGGGGGTTCCTTCCTGTGCAGGATCAGGGCGGTCACCGGGGTCAGCAGGAGGGCCACCGCGATTCCTGCGAGGCCGCCGATCAGAAGGGCGGTGATCACGCCGGTGATGGCGGCGGTGGTGACGGTTCTGCGGGTCGGACGGCGGTGGTGGGGGTCCTGCTTGTCGAGCCAGTCGGGCTGGGCCGGGGTGTCCGTGGGAGACGTGGCGGGGCTCGACGGCGGGTCGGGCGAGGGCAGGAGGCGGGTGAGCCGGTCTGCCGGGGTGCGTGGGGCTGACCACAACCAGGTGGCGAGGGCTGCGCAAAGGGCGGACAGCAAGGGGAGCATCGGGCGGATCCAGTGGTTCGGGTGAACGGGGATGAGGACGACTCGGACGGGCGGGGATGAGAACGATCCGGAGAGGACCAGTCGCCGGAGTGATGGCCGACAGATGTCGCATGAGTGCTGAGCTACAGGTCTCGCGGGAGTCCTGACCTGCAGGTGTCGGGGGCGTGGCGGGTCAGGGTTGGGCCTTGGTGGCCATGCGGTGGGTCCACCACAGGCCGCAGGCGTCGAGGGCGGCGCCGGCCATGAGGCAGAGCAGGCCGGGCAAGGTGCCGAACAGGAAGCTCAGCGGGTGCATGTTGAGCGCTCCCGCCATGAGCAGGCCGAGGACCGGCAGGGCCGCGAGCATCCGGGCTGTGGTGCGGGGGCCGGCCAGTTGGGCGGCGACGTCCTGGCGGTGGGTCTGGGCGGCGCGGAGCGTGCCGCCGACTCGTTCGACCAGTGCGGACATGCCGGCGCCCACGGTGAGGCTGACGTCCCAGCAGGCCGCGAGACGGCGAAGGCCCTCGCCGCCCTGAGCCGGAGCCGCTGCCGTGAGGGCCGCGGCGACGTCGCCGCCGTCTCGTGCGGCGGCCAGGGCGGGGCGCAGGGCTTCGGGGTCGGGGAAGTCGACTGCCGTGATGGCTCGGGTCAGGGCTTCGCCAGGGGTGCGGCCCGCGGCGAGCTCGGCCGAGAGCGACTGGCACAGCTCTATGGAGGCGCGGCGCCAGGAGTCGGCGCGGCGGGCGGGGCCGGGGCGGTTGAGGGTGGCCCGGAGCAGGTGTTGCCATGGGAGACGGCGGTGGCGAGCGGTCAGCAGCGCGTGCAGGCGGAGGGCGGGCGTCGCCGGGCCGGTCCACAGCCAGACGGCACAGGCTGTGGACAGGGCCGAGATGAGCGCGGCGGTCATCGTCCGGGGGCCTTCATGATGTCCTGCGCAGGAGGGATTCGTAGCCGGGGCCGGTGTGGGAGGAGCCGTTCGGGGCGAAGGTGAGGGCGGGGAGCGATTCGACGAGGCCGGCCGGGGTTCTGGAGAGCAGGCAGATCTCGGCTACGCGCCTTCGGCCGTCGCTGCGGGTGCGGGTCAGGTGGACGACCACGTCGAGGGCCGCGGCCAGCTGGCTGTGCACGGCCTCCCTGGTCAGGCCGGCCGCGCAGCCGAGGGCTTCCAGGCGGGGTGGCACGTCGGCCGCGGCGTTGGCGTGCAGCGTGCCGCAGCCGCCCTCGTGGCCGGTGTTCAGGGCGGCGAGCAGGTCGACGACCTCCGCTCCCCTGACCTCGCCCACCACGAGACGGTCGGGACGCATGCGCAGCGCCTGGCGCACCAGGTCGCGCAGGCCCACCCCGCCCGCTCCTTCGAGGTTGGCCGGGCGGGTCTCCAGGCGGACCACGTGGGGATGCAGAGGGCGTAGCTCGGCGGAGTCCTCCACCAGCAGGAGGCGTTCGGCCGGGTCGGCCTGGGACAGCAGGGCCGACAGAAGCGTGGTCTTGCCCGTGCCGGTGCCGCCCGTGACGAGGAAGGCGAGCCGGGCGTCGACCATCGCCGTCAGCACCGTGACGGCCGCCGGGGCGATCGTGCCGGCCGACACCAGGTCGGACAGGGTGAAGGTGCGGCGCGGCGGCAGGCGCAGCGACACGCAGGTGCCACCGGACGCGATCGGCGGCAGGACGGCGTGCAGCCGGACGCCGCCGGCCAGCCGCGCGTCCACGTAAGGGGATGCGTCGTCGAGCCGGCGACCGGCGGCGGCCGCGAGGCGCTGGGCCAGCCTGCGGACCGCCCCGTCGTCGGTGAAGGTGACGGAGGTGCGGCGCAGGCCGGCGCCGTCGTCGATCCACACCTCGCGTGGGCCGTTGACCAGGACGTCGGTGACGTCGGGACGGGCCAGGAGCGGCTCCAGCGGGCCGGCGCCGATCAGGTCGGCGCACAGGGCGCGGGCCACCGCCAGGATCTCGGCGTCTCCGTAGACCGAGCGTTCGGCCCGGAGCGCCACGGCCACCTGGGCCGCCGTCGGCTCCACACCGGCGCGCGCAAGGCGGACGCGTACGGCCTCCACGAGCTCCGGGGAGACCTCCTCGGCGGCACTCATGCCGGAAGCAGGTCGCGGAGGAGAGCGGCGCAGAGACTGCCGAGAACCGTGCGCGGGCCGAGCCTGGGCAGCTCGCCGCGGTTGAGGGTGGCGGTGAGCCTCGGGTGGTCGGGCAGGCGGGCGGCGACGGGGATGCCGAGGGACGCCGCCGCCGTCTCCTCGTCGAGGACGCCGGGGCGGAGGACGGCACGCACGTCGGAGGTGTGTTTGCCGAGCTCGCCCAGGACCTGGACGGTGGACAGGATGCCGCGCAGGTCTGCCGTGGTGACCGTCAGGGTCGTGGTCGCCCTGGTGAGGGCTTCCACGGCGGCCGGGTCGAGATGGCGCGGCAGGTCGACGACGATCAGGTCGAAGCCGCGCCGGCCCGCTTCCAGGACCGAGCGCATGGCCTGGGGCGGGATCGCGGCCACCGCGCCACGGTGGAAGGACAGGACCGCGAGGTCGCCGAACGACGGGAGCGCCGCCTGCAGGGCGCTGGAGCTGATCCTTCCCTCCCTCGCCACGAGGTCGCCCCAGCGGGCGCCCGCCGCCTCCTCGTGGCCGAGCAGCGCGTCGATGCCGCCGCCCAGCGGGTCGGCGTCGATCAGCAGCGTACGGAGGCGGTCGCCCGAGGCGCGCAGGGCAAGGCAGGCGGCGACCACGCTCGCGCCGGCCCCGCCGTGGCCGCCGATCACGCAGGTCACCGCGCCTGATCGGGGTTCGGGCTCCATGGCGTCGGCGAAGCGTTCCACGAGGTGGCGTTCGTCGCCGGGGAGGCGTACGACGGCCTGGGCGCCTACCGCCACGCATCTGCGCCAGGTGTCGGGGTCGTCGGGGGCGCGGGTCACCAGGAGCACCTGGTCGCGGGCGGGCGGTGAGGTGGCGGAGACGGCGTCGGCCTGGTCGGGGCCGATGGCGACCATGGGGGCGAGGTTCCAGTAAGGGCGCGCGCCGGCGGGGGTGTGGGCCACGTCGAGCTGGGCGCCGGCGGCGGCCGCGATGCGGACCAGGTCGTCGAGGAGGTCGTGGTCCTCGGTGATGACCAGGGGGCGGTGCACGGGGTCCTCCTCTTGCGGGGGCGTGGGAGGTCAACCCTGCTGGGGAGGAGGGACGTCGCGAGAGGGCGAACGGGATTCTGGGGATGGCCGGTGCGGGGGCACGTGGCGCCTGTGGACAACCGGTGGGCCCAGGACGACCTGGGGCAGAAAAAGGGCGACCCCCGCCGGGGGGGAGAGCGGGGGTCGCCTGATCGGTCCGGCTCCGGGGGGGTAGAGCCGGTCCCGTTTCAGAAGAAAGCTTTCATCACTTCACCGGAACATGGCAAGAGACTTGCAAACCAATCCCTCACACAGCCGCTCCAGTTTCGGGCGATACCACCGTATGCTGCCCGATCCACTCGAGTTTCGTCGAGCAGTAATCTGGCATTTTCGCCAAGTTTTTTCGCCACCCGATAACGATCACATAAAGGCGATCACTGTCCGTAATCGTCACAGGTGGGTAACGGGTTGGCGTTCGCGGGCGCCGCAACGGAACCCGCCCGGCCGCTCCACGGCTCGGTAAAGGTCTTGCTCCAAGGGGTTCCCATCAGGGCGGATCCGACGTAGAAAGGGGTTACGGACCACTTGTCCGGGTGCATCAGCCGGGCACCCACGCGCGACCAGCCGCGGGAGGCGCGTCGTGACGGGCTTGACCCGCTCCGACGGATTTGAGGTGCACGCTTGGTAACCCGGTGTGATGCACCGGCAGACGGCGTCTCACACGAGACGCCGTCAGCCATGTGACCAGCCCGTCCGTCAGCCTCGCTGCATCGCTTCGCAGATCGCGGTCGTCTCCCGCACCCCCAGGCTTACCGCCGAGGCACAGTGTTGTACCCACTGGCCGACGCCCTCCGGAGTCCCGGTCAGGTACGCCCGCAGCGCCTCCGCGTACGGCAGCTCCAGATGCCCGATCTCCACGACGACCAGCGACTTCGGGTCGAGCCCGTACTCGACCAGGGTCAGCCGCTCGGCGGAGCGTGCCACGACGCCGTCGCACGTACCGAACGGACGCAGCACCGCCAGCTCGGCGTGCACCACGGCGGCCAGCACGATCGCGGGCGCCTTGCCCGCCCCCTCCAGCAGCCTGAGCAGGGCCTCCATCCGCGTCGCGGTCTCCGCGGCCCCCGGCGCGGGGCCGAGCCCGAGCGGGTCGGGGGCGGAGTCGTCCGTACGGGGACGTCCCAATGAGGGCTGGTCGGCGAGCCCCGCGGCGGCGACGGTGTGCAGGCGGGCCAGCACCTGCCTCGGCGCCTTCCGCCAGGTGGGGCCGAGCCGGCCCATCTCCGCGGACGCCCGCAGCGCCCCCTGGACCAGCGGGTCGTGCACCTCGTCGCGGCGCAGCGCGTCCAGCGGCACGTCGGCGCCCTCGATCGCGGCCGAGGCCCGCGCGCCGCGCAGGGACGACTCGGTGGACACCGCCGGGCTCGCCCGACGCAGGACGCGATGCCGATAGAGCCGGTCGACGGCCTGCCGCGCCTCGTCAACCGCCTCGGACACGCCTGGGAACCGCGCGATGACGGCCAATGGGTCACTCACGAAAACCGACCTTACCGGCGGGTACACCGTGCCCCGCCATGGACCACACCGCCGCCGCACAAGGCGCCACACCGTGCCCCGCCATGGACCACACCGCCGCCGCACAAGCCGCCGCACAAGGCGTCACACCGTGCCCCGCCATGGACCCGCACCACCACCGCACAAGGCGCCACACCAAGCCCCGCCATGGACCGGACCGCCGCCGTATTAGGCGCTACGGCGACCCCCGCTTTTTCCCGCCATGCCGAACCGCATATTCTCCTGATTTCAGGATGACAACAGTTCAATTGCGTTTGTCATGCGAGCTGATAATCATGCGGCCACCCACGCGAATCGGTACAGACCTGTCTAGACCTCTTGTGTGGGGAGGCCGTGAGCTGGTGAAGTGGGACCCGACCTATCCCACCTGGCCATAGAAGGAGCACGAAGTGGCCCCGGAGACCCCTGGCAACGAGACCCAGGCGCTGTCCAACCTGCTGCAGGAGAACCGCCGGTTCGCACCACCGGCTGAGCTGGCCGCGGCCGCGAACGTGACCGCCGCCGCCTACGCCGAGGCCGACGCCGACCGTCTCGCCTTCTGGGAGCGCGCGGCCGAGCGGCTGACCTGGGCCAGGCGGTGGGACACGACGCTGGAGTGGAACGCGCCGTTCGCCAAGTGGTTCGTCGGCGGCGAGCTCAACGTCGCCTACAACTGCGTCGACCGGCACGTCGAGGAGGGACGCGGCGACAAGGTCGCCTACCACTGGGAGGGCGAGCCCGAGGGCGACAGCCGCACGCTCACCTACAACGACCTCAAGACCGAGGTCAGCAAGGCCGCCAACGCCCTGCAGGAGCTCGGCGTGCGCAAGGGCGACCGGGTGGCCATCTACATGCCGATGATCCCCGAGCTGCCTATCGCGATGCTGGCCTGCGCCCGCATCGGCGCGATCCACTCGGTGGTGTTCGGCGGCTTCTCCGCCGGCGCGCTCAAGAGCCGCATCGACGACGCCGACGCCAAGCTCGTGATCACGGCCGACGGCGGCTACCGCCGCGGCAAGCCGAGCGCTCTCAAGCCCACCGTGGACGAGGCCGTCGCCGAGTGCCCGCAGGTGGAGAACGTGCTCGTCGTACGGCGTACCGGCCAGGACGTCGCGGTGGGCGAGAAGGACGTGTGGTGGCACGACCTGGTCGAGCGCCAGAGCGACCAGCACACCGCCGAGCCCCACGGCGCCGAGGACCCGCTGTACATCCTCTACACCAGCGGCACCACCGGCCGGCCCAAGGGCATCCTGCACACGACCGGCGGCTACCTCACCCAGACCGCCTACACGCACGACGCGGTCTTCGACCTCAAGCCCGAGACCGACATCTACTGGTGCACGGCCGACATCGGCTGGGTCACCGGCCACTCCTACATCGTCTACGGCCCCCTCGCCAACGGCGCGACCAGCGTCATCTACGAGGGCACCCCGGACACCCCGCACCGCGGCCGGTTCTGGGAGATCGTGCAGAAGTACAAGGTCACGATCCTCTACACCGCCCCCACGGCGATCCGGACGTTCATGAAGTGGGGCGACGACATCCCCGCCAAGTTCGACATGTCCAGCCTGCGCGTCCTGGGCTCGGTCGGCGAGCCGATCAACCCCGAGGCCTACGTCTGGTACCGGGAGAACATCGGCCACGACCGCTGCCCGGTCGTGGACACCTGGTGGCAGACGGAGACCGGCGCGATCATGATCAGCCCGCTGCCGGGCGTCACCTCGGCCAAGCCGGGCGCGGCCATGCGGCCGCTGCCGGGCATCAGCGCCGACGTGGTCGACGACCAGGGCAACAGTGTGCCCAACGGCGGCGGCGGCTTCCTCGTGGTGCGCGAGCCGTGGCCCGCCATGCTCCGCACGATCTGGGGCGACGACCAGCGCTACATCGACACGTACTGGTCGCGTTTCGAGGGCATGTACTTCCCCGGCGACGGCGCCAAGAAGGACGAGGACGGCGACCTGTGGCTGCTCGGCCGCGTCGACGACGTCATGCTCGTCTCCGGCCACAACATCTCCACCACCGAGGTGGAGAGCGCGCTGGTCAGCCACCCCAAGGTCGCCGAGGCGGCCGTGGTCGGCGCCACCGACCCGGTGACCGGCCAGGCCATCGTGTCGTTCGTGATCCTGCGCGGCAGCGCCGAGGAGAACGACGACATCGCCGCCGAGCTGCGTGATCACGTGGCCAAGACGCTCGGCCCGATCGCCAAGCCGCGGCAGATCCTGGTCGTGCCCGAGCTGCCGAAGACCCGCTCCGGCAAGATCATGCGCCGCCTCCTGCGCGACGTGGCCGAGAACCGCAGCATCGGCGACGTCACCACGCTGGCCGACAGCACGGTGATGAACCTCATCTCCGAGAAGCTGCCCGCGGCCAAGTCCGAGGACTGATCAGGCCGCAAGTCAGCTGAGGCGCATGCCCGAACCGGGCATGCGCCTCAGCTGTCTCCACCGGACGGCGTTATCGTGGGCGATCGGGTAGTTCTGTGAGTAGTAGCGTCCTCGGCGTGTTCGGTGGCGCCCAGCCGTCAGTACGGGATGTTTGACACGGCCACCAGGCCTCGATAGGAGACGTTCATGCCGCAGACTCCCGAGGAAGAATCCCTGGGCTCGCTGGTCGCCCAGGCCAGCAGCCATATCTCCGACCTCGTCCGCTCCGAGATCGAGCTGGCCAAGGCCGAGTTCAAGTTCGACGCCAAGCGAGTGGGCATGGCCGCGGGCCTGTTCGCCGCCGCCGCGTTCATGGCGCACCTGTGCCTGATCCTGGCCTCGTTCACCATCGCGTACGTGCTGGCCCAGTGGCTGCCCAACTGGCTGGCCTTCCTCATCGTGACCGTCTTCTACCTGGTGGCCGCGGGCCTGCTGGTGCTGGTCGGCGTGCGCAGGCTGAAGGGCCTGGCCGGGATGAAGCGCACCGCCAGGTCGATCAAGGGCCTCAAGGAGATCGCGACGCCGGAGGAGCAGACGCTTCCCGTGCCCAGCCCCGAGGGCCAGCCGGTGAGTCGTGATGGCACCTGACGAGACGGTCGTCCAGATCGACGGCCCGTGGACACACCGGGCCGTGCACGCCGGTGGCACCCGCTTCCACGTCGTGGAGGCCGGCGAGGGGCCGCTGGTCCTGCTGCTGCACGGGTTCCCGCAGTTCTGGTGGACCTGGCGCAACCAGCTCACCTCCCTCGCCCAGGCCGGTTTCCGAGCGGTCGCCGCCGACCTGCGCGGCTACGGCGGCAGCGACAAGCCGCCGCGCGGCTACGACCTGCCCACCCTGGCCGCCGACGCGACCGGGCTGATCCGCGCGCTCGGCGAGACCGGCGCGGTCGTCGTCGGGCACGACTGGGGCGGCCTGCTGGCCTGGACGATGGCCGTGCTCGACCCCAAGTGCGTGCGCCGGCTGGTCGTGGTCTCGGCGCCGCACCCGCTGCGGCTGCGCAACGCGCTGGTGACCGACCTCGGCCAGTTCAGGGCCGGCCGGCACGCGCTCGGCTACCAGCTCCCGCTGCTGCCCGAACGCAGGCTCACCCGGCACGACGCGGCCCTGGTCGGCCGGATCCTGGCGGGCTGGTCGGCGCCCGGCTGGCCCGACGCCGAGACCGCGCGCACCTACCGGGAGGCGTTCCGGATCCCCGCCGTGGCCCACTCGGCGCTGGAGTACCACCGCTGGTTCGGCCGTTCCCAGCTCCGGCCCGACGGCCGCCGCTACGCGAGGGTCATGCGTACCGAGATCGAGGCGCCGACGCTGCACCTGCACGGCGCGCTCGACCCGTGCATGCTGCCCCGCACCGCCCAGGGCTCCAGCCGGTACGTCGCCGCCCCCTACCGCTGGCGGCTGTTCGAGGGCGCGGGCCATTTCCCCCACGAAGAGATCCCCGACGTGTTCGACACCGAGCTGCTCGGCTGGCTGGCCGACCCCGAGCCCGACCGATGAGGAAGCCCCGCGAGCGATGAGAGACCGCGACCCCCAGGGCAAGCCGCGCAACGCCAGGCCACGCGACGCGTACGGCAGGCCCCTCCCCTACGGCTCGCCCGGCGTCGACCGGGTCCCCGACGACTACGCCCCCACCACCGACCAGGCGCTCGCCGACGCGCGGCGCTTCCTGGCCGAGGGACTGCCGTTCAACGCGCACGAGGTCTTCGAGGGCCGCTGGAAGTGCGCGCCCGAGGAGGAGCGCGAGCTGTGGCAGGGGCTCGCGCAGATCTGCGTCGGCCTGACGCACCTGCAGCGCGGCAACGGCCGCGGCGCGATCACCCTGTTCAGCCGCGGCGCGGCCAGGGCGCAGGCGTACGGCGGCGACTACGACGCCGTCGGCAGGGCGGCCACCGGCCTGACCCCAGACAGCGACCCCGGCGCGGCGATCGCCCTGATCCTGGGCGAGCTGCCCGGCTAGTCGCACTCCTGGGTGCTGGCCGCGGAGGTGTCGTTCCTGCCCTGGCCGGCGTCGGGCGCGACCTCCTCGGCGGTCAGCACGTAACCGGTGTCCTTCTCGCTGACCGCGGCGGCGAAGATCACGCCGTAGACGCGGCCGTCGACGGTGAGCAGCGGGCCGCCGGAGTTGCCCGGCAGCACCTTTCCGCGGATCGCGTAGACCTTCCGCCGGACGTTGCTGCCGTGGTAGATGTCGGGGCCCTCGGCGTCGAGGCGGCCGCCGATGCGGGCCGGCTCGGCGGTGAAGCCCTTGCCCCTGGGGAAGCCGGCGATGATCGCGTTGGCGCCGCGCTTGCCGTCGGCCTCGAAGCTGAGCTGCGGCAGGTTGAGGCCGGGCACGTAGAGGATCGCGATGTCGCGCTGGGGGTTGTAGCGCACGACCTTGGCCGGGTGGCGCACGTTCTTGTAGTCGATGACCTCCAGGTCGCGGGTGACGCCGGCGACGACGTGGGCGTTCGTCATGATCCGGCCGTCGGCGTAGACGAAGCCGGTGCCCTCGATGTGCTTGTTGCAGCTCTCGGCGTTGCCCTGGACCTTGACGATGGCCCGCTGGGCCCGGCCCAGCTTGGCGCCCTGGAGGATGCTCTGCGCGGGCGGCGGCACGTCGATCAGCGTGTCGGCGCCGATCGCGTCGAAGACGGGCGGGAACTCCGACCTGTCGACGAACTTCTTGAACGGCTGCTGCCAGTTGCGCGCGGCCTGCGGGATCGCGTCGTCGACGGTGGTCAGCAGCGCGGAGTTCTTGACCTGGTCGACCAGCGGGGTGAACGTCGTCGAGACGATCAGCGACCCGATCAGCCAGGCGATCACCAGCACGGACAGCGCGCTGGCGAACGTGCCGCCCACCGCGTCGGCCATCTTGGCCGGCTCCCAGGTCACGTGGCTGCGCACGACCGCGCCGACCGTGGAGGAGGCGAACTGGCCGATCGTGGCGGCCAGGAAGACGATCACGATCGCGAGCAGCGCCTGCGGGGTGTCGCCGTCGACGACGGCCTTGGCGATCGGCGGAGCGATGAAGATGCCGAGCACGGCGCCGCCCACGAACCCCACGAAGCTCATCGCGCCGATGATGAAGCCCTGTCGGTAGCCGGATACGCCGAAGGCGATCACGAGGCCGATCAATATGAGGTCAAGCAGATCACCGCGCACGCTTCAAAGGTAACCAGCGATACGGTCAAGTGTGCACGTCTTCCGCCAGGACGGCGTCACCCACCTGGCTATCTTGAGCGGTATGCCGCCGGCCGAGGGAACAGTGCGCGATCTCATCCAGGCAGCTCTCAGCGACACCGATCCGGACGGCCCGCTGCGCTGGCACGTGATCTGCCAGCTGCGCCAGCGGGCCGACCTGGAGTCGTTCATCGAGGCACGCCGCCTGTGCGCTGCGGACAACGTGGCCGAGCGCCTGCTCGGGGTGGACATCATGGGCATGTTGCGGCCCTTCGTGGACCGTACGCTGCCGGTGCTGCGCTACCTGGCCGCCAGCGAGGACGACGCCATGGTCCTGTACTCCGTGCTGATCGCCTTCGGCCACCTGGCCGACCCCCGCTCGCTGCCTTCGGTGATCGACCTGGCCTGTCACGACGACGCCAGGGTGCGGTACGGGGCGGCGTACGCGCTGCAGCACGTGCTCGGCGACCCGCCCGACCGGGCCGGTCTGGAGATGCTGCGCACCCTCGCCGCCGACGACGACGCCGACGTGGCCGACTGGGCCTCGCTGGGCGTCTCGCTCAGGGCCCCGGAGTGACCCCGGCCCGGCGTCCTGCGTCAGGGCGCCGGAGTGGTCCGCTCGCGCAGGCCCAGCCGCACGACCTCGGCCGGCAGGTCCTCAAGCCGCGCCTGGTCCCAGGGACGTTCGAGGCCGCCCTCGCGCAGCACGGAGTCGAGCACCATCGCGGTGAACCCCCACACCAGCATGCCCCGCACGTGGAAGGCCGGCCCGGCGAGCCCGCTGGGATGCCGCAACATGACCCGGTTGCCCGGATCGACCAGCTCGGCGATCGGCACCCGCTCCACGGACTCCACCTCGTCGGGCGAGGCCGCGTGCACGGCGGACGGCGTGTGCCACCAGCCGAACACCGGGGTGACCCGGTTGTCGCTGTGGTCGAGGTAGAGCTCGGGCATCGTGCCGAGGACGTGGACGCCGCGCGGATCGACGCCGGTCTCCTCCTCCGCCTCGCGCAGGGCCGCGCCGACCGGGCCGCCGTCGTCGGGATCGACGCCGCCGCCGGGGAAGGCCGGCTGGCCCGCGTGCCTGCGCCCGCGTGAGCTGCGCTGGATGAGCAGCACGTCGGGGCCGAGCGGGCCCTCGCCGAACAACATCAGCACCGCGGCCAGGCGCCCGCCGTCGGCCGGGGGCCGCAGGTAACGGGGGACCGTGATGCGCGCGGCCTGCGCCGCCAGCCGTTCGAGCCAGTCGGGCACTTCTGTCACGCCAACCTCCAACACGGCACGGCCTCGATCACTTCCCGCTGCTCGCGGATCAGGAGAAGGGACCGGGCCTGACCAGCTTCTCGGCCTCCGCCTCGCCGGTGGGCCCGGTGCCGAAGGAGGGGCACAGGTTCGCCAGCGGGCACACGCCGCAGGCCGGGCGGCGGGCGTGGCAGATGCGGCGGCCGTGCCAGATCACCCGGTGGGAGAAGATCGTCCACTCGCGCCGGGGCAGCAGCTCGGCCACGATGTGCTCGATCTTGACGGGGTCGGTCTCCGCGGTCCAGCCGAAGCGGCGCACGAGCCGCTGGAAGTGCGTGTCGACGGTCAGCCCCGGCACGCCGAACGCGTTGCCGAGCACCACGTTGGCGGTCTTGCGGCCCACGCCGGGCAGGGTGACCAGGTCTTTGAGCCGGCCGGGCACCTCGCCGCGGTAACGCTCGCACACGGCCTGGGCCATGCCGATGATGCTGTTGGTCTTCGCGCGGAAGAAGCCGGTCGAGCGGATGATGTCTTCCATCTCGGCGCGGTCGGCGGCGGCGTAGTCCTCGACGGTGGGGTATTTGGCGAACAGGGTGGGGGTCACCATGTTCACCCGCTTGTCGGTGCACTGGGCCGACAGGATGGTGGCGACCAGGAGCTCCAGCGGGTTGCGGAAGTCGAGCTCACAGTGGGCGTCGGGGTAGGTCTCGGCGAGGACGCGGTTCATCCTGCGCGCCCGGCGTACCAGGGCGAGCTGGGTCTCCGGCTTGCGCCCCGCCGCGTTCGTGGCCATGCCGCAAGACTATGGGAACGGTTGAACCTTCTACGCCGCGTTCGCGTACAACCTGGCGGCTTGGAGGGCGGCGACCATGGGCGATCGGCACAAGGGCGAGTCACTGACCGAGTTCGTCCGCGCGGGCGGACCGTTGCGCGGCGCGGCGCTGCACCGGCTGGCGCTGGGCAGCGCGGCGGCCATGGCCAGGATGCACGCCCACGGCGTGACCGGCCTGCGGCTCACCCCGGACAACGTCGCGCTCGGCACGCGCGGCCAGGTGCTGGTGGGCGTGCAGCAGGGTTCGCCCGGCCGCGGCGGCCCGGCCGCCGACGTGCGGGACTGGGCCGAGCTGGTGACGTTCGCGAGCGGGTCCGGTGCGCTGCCGCAGCCGCTGCGCGGCGTCGTCGAGCGCTGTCGCCGTCCGGAGCCGGTCGGCCGTCCTTCGGCGGCCCATGTCGTACGCGTCCTGCTGGGCCACACGATGGCGACGGCGGTCGCCTCCGTGGACGACCTCCTGCGGAAGTAAGCAGGTCACCCGATTTGTTCATACACTTCAGTGCGCGACACATCAGGGCAATCCCGGGCCAAACCGGGCATTCCCATAGCCTGTGTGTGCCGCCCGGAGTGGGGTGAGTCACAATGGCAGCAGAGGAGGCAGAGTGAACACCGAAGATGTGCTGGGCAAGGCCCCCCTGTTCGCCGCGCTCGACCGCGAGAGCGCCGCGGCGCTGCGGACGAGCATCACCGAGGTCCAGCTGTCCAAGGGACAGACCCTCTTCCACGAGAACGAGACCGGCGACCGGCTCTACGTCGTGCTCGAAGGCAAGATCAAGCTTTCCCGCACCTCGCCCGACGGCCGCGAGAACCTGCTGAGCGTGCTCGGCCCGAGCGAGATGTTCGGCGAGCTGTCGCTGTTCGACCCGCGTCCGCGCACCGCCACGGCGACGGCGCTGACCGACGTGCGCCTGGCCGGGCTGGGCCACGACGACCTGCGCCCGTGGCTGACCGGCCGCCCCGAGGTGGCGCTGCACCTGCTGCGCGCGCTGGCCCAGCGGCTGCGCCGCACCAACGACGTGCTGGCCGACCTGGTCTTCACCGACGTGCCCGGCCGGGTCGCCAAGCAGCTCCTCGACCTGGCCGAGCGGTTCGGCACCAAGACCGACGACGGCACGCGCGTGCACCACGACCTCACCCAGGAGGAGCTGGCCCAGCTCGTCGGGGCCTCGCGCGAGACGGTGAACAAGGCCCTGGCCGACTTCGCCCAGCGCGGCTGGCTGCGCATCGAGGCCAAGGCCGTGGTCATCCTCGACATGGACCGGCTCTACAACCGCTCCAGGTAGTCGAGCTGGGCCCGCACGGAGACCTCCGCCGCGGGCCAGAGCGACCTGTCGACGTCGGCGTACACGATCTCGACGACCTCCTGCGGCGTGCGCGCGCCCCGCGCCTGCGCCGCCCTGATCTGGTCGAGCCGCTGCCGCCGGTGGGCGATGTAGCCGTCGAGGGCCGCGATCGGGTCGGGCAGCACCGGGCCGTGGCCGGGCAGCAGCGCCCGCGCCCCCAGGCCCTCGGCCGCCGCCCGCAGCCGGTCGAGGCTGCGCAGGTAGTCGCCCAGGCCGCCGTCCTGGGCGATGATCGTGGTGCCCCGGCCGAGGACGGTGTCGCCGGTCAGCATGGCCCTGTCCTGGGGCAGCCAGAAGCACAGCGAGTCGAACGAGTGGCCGGGCGTGGCGTAGACGTGCAGCTCCAGGCCGTCGACCGTGATCACGTCGCCGTCGCCGAGCCCTTCGTCGCCGAGCCGGTGGCGCGGGTCGAGCGCGCGTACGGGGGCGTCGACCAGCTCGGCGAAGCGTTTGGCGCCGCCGCTGTGGTCGGCGTGGCCGTGCGTGAGCAGGATCTGGGTGACCCGCCGCTCGCCCAGATGGTCGCGTACGCGCAGCAGGTGCGCCTCGTCGTCGGGCCCGGGATCGACCACGACCGCGTCGCGGGTGCCGATGACCCAGGTGTTGGTGCCGTCGAGCGTCATGGCGGACGGGTTGGGCGCCAGCAGGTTCTCGGCGTGCTCGGTACGGGAGCCGTCGGGCGTGCCGAGCGGGATGTGCAGGCCGCTCACGGCGTCATCAACCTCATCTCCCCCTCGACCTCCACGGCCGCCGGCAGGATCGCGGTGATCCGCCGCTCCTCGGCCAGCACGGACGCCACGCTGTCGTGCCCGGCCAGCTCGGCGAGCGTGTGGGAGGTGGGCGGCATCAGGAAGATCTCACCCGCGCGCCACAGCTCGATCGCCTCGGCCGGCCGCCGCCACACCACGTGGTCGGCCTCGCCCCCGACGTCGCGCGTGCGCTGGCCCTCGGGCAGCACCGCCACGAAGAACCGGGTGTCGAACCTGCGTTGCTCGATCTCCGGCGTGATCCAGTGGGCCCACGGCTTGAGCAGGTCGGACCGGAGCACCAGGCCCCGCTTGGCCAGGAAGTCGGCGAAGGCCAGGCTCCGGTCGATCAGCGCCAGCCGGTCGGCCTCCCAGTCGTCGCCCGTGGTGTCCTCGACCACACTGTCCGGCCCCGGCCCCGCCAGCAGCACCCCGGACTCCTCGAACGTCTCCCGCACGGCCGCGCACACCAGCCCGCGCGCGACGTTCTCACTGGCGTGGAAGACCTCGCCCCACTCCTTGGGGGACGGCCCGGCCCAGGCCACCGCCTGGTCGGTGTCGCGTGGATCGACGGAGCCGCCGGGGAAGACGTAGGCGCCCGCCGCGAAGGCCATCGTGGACTTCCGCCGGAGCAGGTAGACCTCGGGCCCACCGCGCGGGCCCGAGCCGCGCAGGATCACCACCGTGGCGGCGTCGCGCGCCGGGACGGGGGCGAGCCGCCCGGCGATGATCTCTCTGGCTCGCGCGGCGAGCTCGTCGGGAAGGGGAAGACCGGCCACCTGACCTCCTACTAGAACATCACTCGGTCATGGTGACACATCCTGGTGGTCAGGAGACCTCCGCGATCAGCTCCACTTCCACGGGGGCGTCCAGCGGCAGCGCGGCCACGCCCACGGCGCTGCGGGCGTGCTTGCCCGCCTCGCCGAACACCTCGGCCAGGAAGTCGCTGGCGCCGTTGGCCACCTGGGGCTGCTCGGTGAAGCTCGGCGCGCTGGCCACGAAGACCACGACCTTGACGATCCGGCGCACCCGGGACAGCTCGCCCAGCTCGGCCTTCAGCGCGGCCAGCGCGTTGAGCACGCAGATGCGCGCCTGCGCCTTGCCCTCGTCGACGCCGAGGTCGATGCCGAGCTTGCCGGTCTGGTGCAGCTTGCCCTCCAGCATGGGCACCTGGCCGGAGGTGTAGACGAGGTCGCCGGTACGGGCGGTCGGCACGTACGCGGCCAGCGGCGTCACGGGCTGGGGCAGCTCGTGCCCGAGCTCGGCGATCCGCTCCTCGGGGGTCACGCCTTCTCCCGCTTGAAGTAGGCGACGAGCTGCTCGGGCGAGGCGCCCTGGACGATCTGGACGAGCTCCCAGCCGTCGGACCCGAAGTTGTCGAGGATCATCTTCGTGTTGTGGATCAGCACCGGAGCGGTGAGGTACTCCCATTTCTTCATGGCATGACGATCTCATGGAAAGCCGCTTCCCGGCCTGTCACCCCACCCATACGGGGGGCGGTGACCACAATGTGAGCAATCAAACGGTGGCCGTCGGGTTTCGACAAGTAACCGTTCGGTAGCCTCGAAACGTGGACTCTCCGGACACGGATTGGGGCGACGTGCGGCTGCACGTCGTCACCGGCAAGGGCGGCACCGGCAAGACGACCGTCGCCGCCGCCCTCGCCCTCGCACTGGCCGCGGGCGGGCGCAAGGTGCTGCTCGTCGAGGTGGAGGGCAGGCAGGGCATCGCCCAGATCTTCGACCTGCCGCCGCTGCCCTACGAGGAGCGCAAGATCGCCGTCGCGCCCTCCGGCGGCGACGTGTACGCGCTGGCCATCGATCCCGAAGAGGCCATGCTCGAATACATGGAGATGTTCTACGGCATGCGCAGGGCCGGGCGCGCGCTGACCAAGATGGGCATCGTCGACTTCGCCACCACCGTGGCCCCCGGGTTCCGCGACGTCCTGGTCACCGGCAAGACGACCGAGGCCGTGCGCAGGCGGGGCAAGAACGGCCGCAGGGTCTACGACGCCGTCGTCCTCGACGCGCCGCCCACCGGCCGCATCACGCGCTTCCTGAACGTCACCCAGGAGGTCGCCGGCCTGGCCAAGGTCGGCCCGATCAAGAACCACTCCGAACTCGTGAACGGCGTCGTGAAGTCCAGGGAGACGATGGTGCACTTCGTCACCCTCCTGGAGGAGATGCCGGTGCAGGAGACCCTCGACGGGGTCGCCGAATTGCGCTCGGCCGGGCTTCCCCCAGGTTGCGTTTTCATCAACATGGTCCGTGAATCACTGCTTCCACAGGCCGCTCTTGACATGGCTGTCAAGGGCCGGTTCGACGTGGGCGAGCTGGCGCTCGGGCTCAAGGCGGCCGGTCTCGCCGACACCTCCGACGCCGCCGCGATGGCCGAGGCGCTCGCCGAGGAGGTCGTCGAGCATGCCCGCCGCACCGAGCTGGAGCACGCCGAGCGCGAGTCGCTGGCCGAGGCCGGCCTGCCGCGCGTCGAGCTGCCGCTGCTGGCCGACGGCGTCGACCTGGCCGGCCTGTACGAGCTGGCCGAAGTCCTCCGCACCCACCGGGGAGCCGTGTGAAGAAGCCCATCCCCCTGGACGTCGACGCGATCCTCGACGACAAGGGCACCCGGATCATCGTCTGCTGCGGCTCCGGCGGCGTCGGCAAGACCACGACCGCCGCGGCCCTCGGCCTGCGCGCCGCCGAACGCGGCCGGTGCGCGGTCGTGCTGACCGTCGACCCGGCGCGCCGCCTGGCCCAGTCGATGGGCCTGACCGAGCTGGACAACACCCCGCGCCTGGTCAGCTCGCCCGAGGGCGGCGGCCAGCTCTTCGCCATGATGCTCGACATGAAGCGCACGTTCGACGAGATCATCGAGGCGCACGCCGACCCCGAACGGGCCCGCCAGATCCTGTCGAACCCCTTCTACCAGTCGCTGTCCTCCAGCTTCTCGGGCACGCAGGAGTACATGGCGATGGAGAAGCTCGGCCAGCTCCGCCGCTCCGACGAGTGGGACCTGATCATCGTGGACACGCCGCCCTCGCGGTCGGCGCTGGACTTCCTCGACGCGCCCGAGCGGCTCGGCCGCTTCCTCGACGGACGGTTCATCCGGCTGCTCACCGCCCCGGCCAAGGTGGGCGGGCGCAGCGCGTTCCGGCTGCTCAACGCCGGGTTCGGGTTGATGGCCGGAGCGATGACCAAGCTGCTCGGCGCGCAGGTGATCAAGGACCTGCAGACGTTCGTGTCCGCGCTGGACGCCGTGTTCGGCGGGTTCAGGCAGCGGGCCGAGATGACGTACAAGCTGTTGCAGGCGCCGGGCACGGCCTTCCTCGTGGTGGCCGCGCCGGAGCGCGACGCGATGAGGGAGGCGTCCTACTTCGTGGAACGGCTCGCCGAGGAGCGCATGCCCCTCGCCGGGCTCGTGGTGAACCGGGTGCACGTGTCGCCCGGCTCGGCACTCTCGGCGGCACGCAGCGCCGCCGCGGCCGAGGACCTGGAGTCCAGGGGCGAACACGAGTTGACGGCCGCTGTGCTGCGGCTGCACACCGGCCGGATGCAACTCGCCACTCGCGAGAGCCGCGAGCAGGAGCATTTCGTCTCGGCTCATCCCACGGTGCCCGTGGCACAGGTACGTGCGATGTCCGGAGATGTCCACGACCTAGCCGGCTTGCGGCAGATCGGGAACCTGTTGGCGAGCGCGTAGAGAAAGCACGGCCGACGGGCGGCGCCGGCCGTGCTTTCCCGCCGCGGGCCCGATCAGCCCGCGATCAGCTCATTGGTCCGTTCGTACTCTTCCTTCGCGGACTCGAGCAGGTCGCGCCACGAGTCCACGTCGGGCCGGCGCCTGAGCAGCGCACGGCGTTCGCGTTCGGTCATACCGCCCCACACCCCGAACTCGATGCGGTTGTCCAGCGCATCGGCGAGGCATTCGGTACGGACCGGGCATCCTCGACAGATCAGCTTCGCCCTGTTCTGTGCGGCGCCCTGGACGAACAGCGCGTCCGGGTCCGCACCCTTACAGGCGGCACGGGAGGTCCAATCCGTGATCCACATTTTTCGACCCCACTCCCCTTAGGTGGTCAGTCGTCATTTGGGGCCGACGGGCGCGGGCGCCGAGCCTCCGTATTCAGTTGCCGCAGAGGATGAACGTACGCAACTTCACGTTCGGGCCGACAGACCCCAGAGGACCAATTTCTCGCCGGACTGTTGACCGGGAATGACTAGTCACCCCTCCCAGTCAAGGCGAAATGGTGTCGTGTTACCGATAAGGACAGTGTTTCGACGTACCCTTGGGAGCGTGCAAGCGAAGGGCAAAGACCGCTCCCACCCGCTCCTCAGCGTCCTGCGTCTGATCATCGCCGGGACGGCGGCGGGTGTGCTGGCGGCGGCGGTGGCGCTGCCGGCGGTCGGCGGGGCGGGCGTGTCGGCCAAGACCGCCATGGACGGACTCGAACTCAAGCCCAGGGAACTCGACGAACCCCCACTGCCGGAACGCACGAAGCTGGTCGACGCCAACGGCAAGCAGATCGCCCAGTTCTACTACGAGAACCGGCAGTCCGTGACCCTCGACAAGGTCGCGCCCATCATGCAGACCGCGCTGATCGCGATCGAGGACTTCCGCTTCTTCGAGCACGGCCCGATCGACGTCGAGGGCACCGCCCGCGCCCTGGTGAAGAACCTCACCGGCGGCGGCGTCATGCAGGGCGGCTCCTCGATCACCCAGCAGTACGTCAAGCAGGTGCTGGTCAACAAGGCCGAGACGCCGGAGGAGCAGCAGGCGGCCATCGCCCCGACGATGTCCCGCAAGCTCCAGGAGCTGCGGTACGCCATGGCGATCGAGCGCAAGTACAGCAAGCAGCAGATCCTGGAGAAGTACCTCAACATCGCCTACTTCGGCGCGGGCGCGCACGGCATCCAGGCCGCGGCCAGGCGTTTCTTCGACAAGCCCGCCTCCGAGCTCGACCTGTCGGAGGCCGCCACGCTGGCCGGCGCCGTCCAGAACCCGGCCCGCACCGACCCCAACGTCGGCCCCGAGTCGCGCGAACGGCTGATGCTGCGCCGCAACACCGTGCTCGACCGGATGGCCGACATTCACAAGATCACCCGGGCGGAGGCCGACGCGGCCAAAGCCGAGAAGCTCGGCTACAAGGACGTCAAGTTCCCCGGCGGCTGCGAGGCCAGCAAGTTCCCGTACTTCTGCCTCTACGTCCAGTACGAGATCCTCAACAACGACGACTTCGGCAAGAACCAGGACGAGCGCAGGAAGCTGCTCCAGCGCGGCGGCATGACGATCAAGACCACGCTCGACCCCAAGATGCAGAAGGCCGCCGAGAAGGCCATCAAGAAGTACGTCAGCCCCAAGGACAAGCCCGTGGCCGCGCAGGCCATGGTCGTGCCCGGCACCGGCGAGATCAAGGCGATGGCGGCCTCGCGCAAGTTCGGCGGCAGCAAGAAGAAGAACGAGATGAGCTACAACGTCGTCGCCGACGCCGCGCACGGCGGCGGGCGCGGCCTGCAGCAGGGGTCGACGGCCAAGGCGTACACGCTGGCCACCGCCCTGGAGGAGGGCCTGAAGTACGGCGACGGCTTCCCCGCGCCGGCCGGGTTCACCGCGAGCGGCTACAACTCGTTCAAGGACTGCAAGGGCGACAACGTCGGCGACCCCTCGCACACCGCGCACAACTCCAGCGAGGGCGGCGGCGGTTTCAAGACCCTGCAGACCGGCACGTGGGGCTCGGTGAACACGTTCTTCCTCAAGCTGGAGCAGGAGGTCGGGCTCTGCAAGGTCGTCAAGCTCGCCAAGCGCCTCGGCGTCAAGCGGGCCGACGGCGGCAAGCTGCGTGAGGTCGAGACGTTCACGCTGGGCGTCAACGAGGTCGACCCCGTGACGATCGCCAACTCCTACGCCGTGTTCGCCTCGCGCGGCCAGTACTGCCAGCCGCTGGCCATCACCGAGATCAAGGACAGGAACGGCGCCGCCAAGCAGTACAAGCCCAAGTGCTCGCAGGTCATGGAGGAGGAGGTCGCCGACGCGGTCAGCGGCATCCTCTCGGGCGTGTTCACCAAGGGCACGATGAGCGGCGTGGGCGGCATCGGTCGGGACGCGGCCGGCAAGACCGGAACGACCGACGACTACATGTCCGCCTGGTTCGCCGGTTACACCCCGAACCTGTCCTCGGCCGTGAGCCTCGGCGACCCGCGCGGCGCCTCCACCCACAAGCTGATCGGGGTCACGATCGGGGGGCAGTACTTCCCGTACGTGTACGGCGCTTCGATCTCCGGGCCCATCTGGAAGCAGGCGATGATGCAGGCGCTCAAGGGGGTGGAGCCGGCGGAGTTCACGCCGGTGGACCACTCGCGGTTCGGCGGCTGCTCCGACAAGTGCGCGCCGAAGCCCAAGAAGAAGAAGCGCGGGGGCGACGAGGGGCCCGGGGACGGCGACCCGTTCGAGAACTTCTTCGGCGACCACAACGACCGTGGCGACGGCGGCGGGGACGGGCGTGGGCCGGGCGACTGGCAGCGGCCGGGCAACGGGTTCGGCGGCGGGCTGGGCGACGGGCTGGGCGGCCAGGCCAACACCGGGCTCACCGCCCCGGCGGCCCGAACCCGCCGCTGAGGGGCACTGGGCGGCCTTTGGGCACATTGCCCTTCTATGGCGCCCAGCCCCTCGTACAACGCCCCAGAGGCTTCCCAGGGACGGCCCTCTCAGCCGGCCGTCCCTGCCCACCTCCCACAACGCCCTTCAGCCGAACACCGTGGTCCCGTCACCGCCGCCGCCCCGTGAACCGGCACCACCGCTCGGCCGGACCACCGCCGCCATGCAGGACCGTCACCGCCGGGCGTCCCGAGTGAGGGGCCTCCCGCTCGAAGGCGGCACGAGTGTGGCGATCGGCGGGTGGGCGGTGTCGGGAGGTCAGGCGGTGAGGCGGGCGCGTACGGCGGCGGCGACGCGGCCGCCTTCGGCCCTGCCCGCGACCTTGGGGTTGACCACCTTCATGACCTGCCCCATGGCCTGCGGCCCCGACGCGCCGGTCTCGGCCACGGCCGCGTCGACGATCTGGGTCAGCTCCTCGTCGGAGAGCTGCGCCGGCAGGTACTCCTCCAGCACCGCCTGCTCGTCCAGCTCGGCCTGGGCCTGCTCGGTGCGTCCGGCGTTCTGGAACGCCTCGGCGGCCTCGCGCCGCTTCTTGGCCTCCTTTGTCAGCACCTTGATGACCTCGTCATCGCTGAGCTCCCTGGCCGCCTTGCCCGCCACCTCCTCGACGTTCACGGCCGCCAGAGCCATGCGAATCGTCCGGAGACGGACTTCGTCCCGGCTCTTCATCGAGGCCGTGAGATCGGCCTTCAGCTTGTCCTTCATTGCGCTCATGCGGTCCATCTTGCCGTCTGCCGGGACGGCTCGTGCCCGTTGTCAGGCATCATGAGTACGTGAGGAAAGCCGTCGCAGTGCCCCTGTCCATGATCGGTCTCGGCCTGGCCGGGCTGGGCTACGCCTCCGTCGTGGAGCGCAACTGGTTCCGCCTGCGCCGCTTCGACGTGCCGGTGCTGGAGCGCGGGCGGCGTCCCGTACGCGTGCTGCACCTGTCCGACCTGCACCTGACCCCCAGGCGCACGATGCTCATCAACTGGGTGCGCTCCCTGGGCGCCCTGGAGCCCGACCTGGTGGTCAACACCGGCGACTCGATCGCCCACCCCGAAGCGGTCCCCGCGCTCCTGCACGCCCTGGAGCCCCTGCTGTCCCGTCCCGGCCTGTTCGTCTACGGGTCCAACGACCTCTACGCCCCCCAGCCGAAGAACCCGGCCCGCTACCTCTGGCGTACCTCGAAGAACGACCGCCGCCAGCACATCCCCAACCTCCCGTGGGAGGAACTGGGCGCCGGCATGGCCGCCGAGGGCTGGCTGGACATGAACAACACCACCGCCCGCGTCAAGATCGGCGACCTCGACGTCGCGGTGGCGGGCATCCACGACTCGCACATCTCCCGCGACCGCTACGACCTGGTCGCCGGCCCGGCCCCGGCCGACGCCGACCTCCGCCTCGGGGTCATGCACTCCCCCGAGCCCCGCAACATGACCCGCTTCGCCGAAGACGGCTACCAGCTCCTGCTCGCCGGCCACACCCACGGCGGCCAGCTCTGCATCCCGTTCTACGGCGCCCTGGTAACCAACTGCGGCATCGACCGTGCCCGCGTGAAGGGCCTGAGCCGGCACGAGAACTCCTGGCTGCACGTGTCCGCCGGCCTCGGCACCTCGCCGTACGCACCGGCCCGTTTCGCGTGTTTCCCGGAGGCGACGTTGCTCACGCTGGTTCCGCGACGCTGAGGCGGTCACGAGTACCCGCGAAGTCCGCTAGACTTTCTCAAGCACGCGCAAGACGGGCGTGCACCGGGGTGTAGCGCAGCTTGGCAGCGCGCTTCGTTCGGGACGAAGAGGTCGTGGGTTCAAATCCCGCCACCCCGACACAGTTTGACCAGGTAGAGGGTCTGATCCGCTCAGCGGGTCGGGCCCTTTTCCGTTTCCGGAAGTCGGTGGGAGCCGTCTCACTCGGACTCCACCCGTCGGCCTGTCGCCGAAGATCGTGTTCATGGTGTGGGCGCCCTTGGTGATCAGCGGCTTGAGCTGGTGCCGCCGTGCCTCATGAGATCGGCGATGGTCTCGATGGGTACGCCCTGGTCACTCGTGATGGAGACGAACGGTGGGGCTTGCGGGTCTTGGTGTCACCTCCTACCCGGTCGCCGCACGGGATGGCCAAATCCGAGCACTACAGAGGTTGGGGTGAGGTTCTTCGGTGTGCTTACGAGGTTCAGCCTCGCCGTGCCACTGAGACGCTACGGTGCACCGAGTCCCGCCTAGCAGCCGAACTGCCCGTCATCGGGCGACTTGGTCCCCTCGCTACGATACGCGGCGTGAGTGATGACCCTTCCGTGATGAGCACCGGGCGCCTGGAGGCGTTCAGCGACGGCGTTTTCGCCATCGCAATCACCCTGCTGGTGCTTGAGATCCGGCTGCCCGAAGGCTGGGAAGAGGACCTCGGGGGCGCCCTGATCGGCCTGTGGCCGTCCTACCTCGCCTACATGGTGACGTTCCTGCTGGTGGGGATGATCTGGATGAACCACCATCGGATGTTCCACTTCATCCAGAGGACTGACGGCCTGCTGCTGGCCCTCAACGTGCTCCTCCTGATGGATGTCGCCTTCTTGCCGTTTCCCACGCATGTGCTGGCCGAGGCGCTGCACGCCGACCACGGCACCCAGATGGCCGCCGTCTTCTATGGAATCGTGCTGGTGATCGGCGGCGTCTTCTACAACGCCGTGTGGTGGTATGCCTCGTCAGGGCACCGTCACCTCGGCGGGCACATCACTCCGGCCGAGGCGCGCTCATTGCGATTTCGCTGGGGCATGGGGCCGGTGCTCTATCTCGTCGCGACCGTCATCGGCGCGCTCAGCGCGATTGGCGCGCTCGTGTTCTACGTGTTGCTGCTCATCTTCTACATGTTCGACATGCGCCCCAGGCGACAGGCTGCGTAGCACCCCACGGACAGTATCGCCGCAGGTAGAAGGCCGCTTCCGATTCTCGGAAGCGGCCTTGCTTGTTTGTTGAGCGGCTCACTGCGTGGATGGGGGCGGCGAGTTCGGTGGTTGCCGCTGCGCAGGGGAGCCCGGCGGGATGTCCCGTTCGTTCTACTGGTTCGCGGGTTGGTAGCCGGCCGGACGCCTGTTCTTGACGTACCAGGTCTTGCCGGTGGCCAGGTCGAGGAAGAAGTTTCTGCGCTCCTCCGTCCCCGCGTTCCCGCGAAGGACCTCGAACGGGCCTGTCCTGGTCGTCGTGCTCTTTCGCGTGGCCGGCAGGCCGGAGTTCACCCAGCGCGTCGAAGCCGGTGATGATCTCGTACTTCTCACCGGGACGCGCCTCCCGGCCGAGGGCGACCTCGGCCGAACCCTTGAAGTCCCGGCGGACCTTGATGCTGATCGGGCAGCCGCCCGCCGACTCGCAGCCTTCCTGCCGGTCGACCACCTCGATCCCGTCCGGTTCCACCGTGCTCGGGGCGACCGAGCCGACGTTGCTGGGCGTGGAGGGCAACAGCCGCAGCCTGATGTCGAGCCCGGCGTCGCGCAGCTGCTGCTGGTACACATCCGGCTTGGCGAACATGTCCTTGACCTCGATGACGAAGTAGCCGCCCTCGTCCTTGACGTCGAGGGCCGAGGCCGAGGCGGGCCCGAGGGTGAGGACGACGGCCAGCGACGCCGCGAGGGCGCCCAGCGCGGCAGGCAGCGCGAGCAGGGTGCGCCGCCTCCTGCGCGCGGGCAGGGCCGGGGCCGGCTCCGCCTCCATGATCTTGTACATGGTCTCCTGGGCTCCGTCGGTCAGACCCGGCCCGGCGGGCGAGGCGCGACTCCTGACGATGTCGTCGACTTCGTCGTTCATGAGGTCTCCTTGGCGAGGCGGACGGCCCGCGAGCCGTACCGGGCAAGATCGGGGTCTTCGGCGGCGAGCTCGGCCGCCAGGCGCTTCCTGGCGCGGTGCCGGACGCGGGGTCGGTCCATTCCGCGAGTTCGGTACGCAGGCGCGTGGTGAGGGCCGCCCTGCGGGACTCGCCGCGGCGGTGGTTGGCCGGCGTTCGCCGGGCCACCGCGCACAGCCAGAGCCGGGTGCGGTCGCCGGTGGGCACCTCGCCGAGCTGCCGCCACGTGGTCGTGAACGTCTCGGCGATGACGTCGGCGATGACGTCGGCGACGTCGTGAGGGTCGTCGCTGCGCCGCCGCACATAGCCGGAGACGGTCGCGTAGTGCTCGGTGTAGAGCTCCTCGAAGCGTTGCCGGGGGTCCGGTGGGCCCACGTGGTCGTCCCTTCCGTAGGGGTATGTCACATCAAGCAGGTGTCCGGATGGGTGCGGGCCTGACAGACGAATACGGAGAAGGCCGCCTCCGGATCCGGGAAGCGGCCTTCTTGTCGGGCTGTGAGGTCGGGCTGTGAGTCCTATGACCGTTGTTCGAGATGGTGGCGGTAGGCGTCCAGGACCAGGCCGTGGAAATGGTGGACGGCGTGCTCCGACAGACCTGAGCCGCCGGGGTCGTACACGATCTTGCCCTGGGTGAACGCGGGCGTGCGCATGCCGCGCTGGACGCTCTCCACCAGGGCGATGTCCTCCACCTGGAGCACCTCGTCGATGTAGCGGATGCTGTCCAGCTCGGCCGCCTCGGGCTCGGCGGTCTCCAGGTAGAAGTCCCAGGTCTCGCGGGTGCGTCCGGGGCCGTCGGGGACGATCTGCAGGACCATGAAGTTCCCCCGGCCGGGGTAGCGGAGCAGGCACGTGTTGGGCCAGAGCCACCAGACGGCGTGCTCGGTGACCGTCGCGCCCGACACGTCATAGGCGGAGTTCTCCGACTTGCCCGCCTGGGCCATGTGGCTGGAGTAGATGCCGTACGTGGTGACCTTGTACGTGCTCATGTCCACCAGGGACACGAAGTCCTTGTGCGCCACGTGGCAGTGGTAACACTCCAGGAAGTTGTCGACGACGTTCTTCCAGTCGGAGGCGATGTCGTAGGTGAGCCGGCGGGCCAGGGTCAGCCCGGCCACGTCGGGCGCCCGTGCCACGATCTCCGCCTCCAGGTTCCCGGCCTGCTCAGCCAGAGGAGGCGCGTCGGGGGCCAGGTTGACGTAGACCATGCCGGCGAACTCGGCGACCTGGATCCGGTCGAGGCACACCGTGGCGGGGTCGAAGCCGGGCATGCCGCCGATGTTGCGCGCTCGTCGCAGGTGGCCGGTCAGGTCGAAGTTCCAGGCGTGGTACGGGCACACGATGCTGCGCCGGACGCCGGAACCGGTCAGGAGTTCGTGCGCGCGGTGCTTGCACACGTTGTAGAAGGCGCGCAGGATGCCGGACTCGTCCCGTACGGCGACGATCGGCAGGCCGGCCACCGTCCCCGTCACGTAGCTGCCCGGCGCCCGCAGGCGTTCCACGTGACACAGCCACTGCCAGGTACGGGCGAAGATCGCCTGCTGGTCGATGTCGTGCCATTTCGGGTCGGTATAGGCGTCGGCGTGCAGGGACATCGACAGTGCGGGATCGGGGTGGTATCCGGCGGAGATGTGATCGAATGCGGGGTTCGAGGCGGGGGTCACCGTACCTCCGAGGCATGAGCCGCATTGAGGGCTGATGATCCATTGTGTACGGATCGCCGGCCCGCTTCCATGCCTGCGCCGCCATGTCGGAGGGCCGGTGACGCCGAGAATGAGCAGGAAAGCGCCGGACTCGGCGAGCAGGGAGGAGATCATCCCGTAGAGCTCGTCGCGGGCCGCCGGGTCGTCGATTTTCCGGCTGACGACCTCCTGCACGTCCTGTGAATGTTCCTGCGGACAGCCGACGCGAATGCGGTCGATGACGGTTCGCTTTCGCTCCGGCAATATGGGCAGGGCGCCGATCAGACCGTCGCCTCCGCACCGGTCTTGACGATTATCGCGCCGGCCGACGCGCGGAACTTCAGCGCGAGCGTGCCGAACTGCGACGGGTGCGCAATGGCCCGGTCCACCCGGTCGAGGAATCCTTCAGCTCAACTGATGATGGCTACCGGCCAAGCCCTCTGAGCTGCATCTGGAGCTCGTAATCGGACCTGACGGAAACTCGATCGGACCGGCAGCTGAACGGCGGTGGAAATCCGGGACTGGCGTTATCAAGCATATTGATGGGATGATCCGACGACCAATTGTTGATTTCAGCAGAAGGGGTTGTCGAATGAGTCCGTCTTCCCGGGCGCTGCCGATGTCGGGGTTCATGTTCTCCGCCGTCGGGGTGGGCGGTGTGGTTCTGCAGATGTTGAGCGTGGCCTATCCCGACGGCGATCCGGCGAAGGCGCGGGCGGCCGCGGAGTTGTTGCGGCAACTGGCGGGACGCGTGGACGCCAGCCTTGACGACGTGGAGGAGGTGGCGGCCCGGGTCTGGCGGCCGCCGAGCTCCGGTGCGGGCATTGACGCGTTCCGGACGTTTTTCAACCAGAAGATCACGCCCTATCCGCCGCGGGTCTCCGCTTACGTCCGGGGACTGGCGGACGCGGTCGAGGACTACGCCGAACTGCTGGAACGCACCCAGCACACGTTGCGGACGATGGCCATGATCCAGTGGCTGGAACTGCTGATGTTCTTCTGCTGGCCGGCGATCGACAAGAAGGTCCAGGTGATGATCAACTGGGCGATACGCAGGTCGCAGGCGCGGCTGTTGCTCAAGATGTTCGAGCACGCCGTGGGCAAGCGGTTCATCTACGCCGTCGGGGGCAGCCTGGCCTACACCGTTCTCGACCAGGCGGTCGTCGACGGGCTCAAGCTGGCGAGGGGCGAGGACACCGGCTCCTGGGGGGACCGCGGCGACTACATGCTGAAGAACTTCGCGGCGGCCATGGTCTTCTACCACGTGGACCCCGCCAACTTCGGCAAGGCCGCGAACGTGCTGCCGAAGAACCCGGCGGCGCGGAACGCGGTCGTGTTCCTGACCGGGTCCACCATCTTCAGCACCACCGCCAACGCCCTCAACCGGCCGGGCGACGTCGTGGACGACCCGGTCAGCCTGCTGCCGACCTGGCAGCAGATGCTCGCCAAGCTGGGCGTCGCCGCGGGCCAGGACCAGTTCAGGCGGTGGCGCCGGTACTGAGTGCCGGTCACGTCGTCAGTCCCGGGTGAAGCGACGGACCTCGTCGGCGAAAGGGGTCAGACCGGTCGTCATCAGGCCGGACATCTGGGCGGCGAGGTCCTCGCCGGCGGCGTTCGCGGCGGCCAGGACGGCCTCGGCCAGGGCGTCCGCGCCCAGTCGCATGGCGCGCGGATCGATGCGCAGGCCGCCGAGCGCGCCGGTCGGCAGCACCTCGGCCGTCACCCGGCCGTCGGCGGCCTCACCACGGCCGCGGACGGCGTCGAGGCTCTGCTGCAACTCCTCCAGCGGGCGGATGTCGGCCTGGAACTGGCCGAGGAGGTGACGCATCTCGTCGTCGAGGTAGGGGGTGGGGTCTTCGGGGGTGGTCATCGGGGGCTCCAGGGGTGTCAGATGAGCTGTCCGTCCTTGGGGGAGAGCTTGGGCGGGTCGGACACTTTGGGCAGGGATTCGATGGTGGCCCAGTTGGCGACGTCGAAGCTGGTCCTCATGTCGGCCAGGCGGTCGGCCACCGCCGGATAGACGTCGCGCAGGGCGTCGACGTAGGTCTCGGCCTTCTTCAGGGCCGTCGAATAGTCCTTCTTGAAGGTGTTCGCGGTCTCGTCCGTGCCGGCGAAGTCGCCCAGTGCGGCCAGGGCGTCGAGGATGCGGCGGGTGTCGGTCGCGAATTCGGTGCGCTCGGCGAGGAAGGCGCCGGCGGCGTTGGTGAAGGTGGTGTCGTGCACCTCGGTGGTCGGCATCCCGGAGCCCTGGGGGGCGGCCGTGGTCGGGGCGGCGGCCGAGGGGGCGGCGCTCGGGGCGGAAGCCACCGCCGAAGGGCTCGCCGTCCCACTGGGGGTGGTGGTCGGGGTCGGGCTCCAGGTCGGGGTTGGCGTCCCGGTTGGGGTGGGTGTCCCGGTTTGCGTCCCGGTCGGGGTCGGGGCCCCGGTGGAGGTTGGCGTCCCGGTCGGGGTCCCGGTGGGGGTCCCGGTGGGGGTCCCGGTGGGGGTCCCGGTGGGGGTCCCGGTGGGGGTCCCGGTGGGGGTCGGGGTTGTTGCCGTGGAGGTCGGGGTGGGGGTGGGGTACGGGGTCGTGGGGCTGGGGGTCGGGGGCTCGCTGGGGGTCGGGGATGTGGGGCTCGGGGCGGGGGTACCGGTCGGGGTGGGGGTGGGCGGCTCGTAGGTGGGCATGGCGGTTCTCCTGTCGGTACGTGGCCGCCGGCGGGCGCACAGAGTTGTCCACAATACCGACAGGAATACAGGGCAGGGGTTACGACTCGTAGACGGGGGCGAGATCGGCGAAGATGCGGTAGTTCGAGATCAGGCCGTCGTCGCGGGTGTGCCAGATCGACACGGCCACCACCGCGGCGTCCTCGCCGTCGAGCCGCCGGTACGTCACCTCGGTCTCGGCGATCGTGTCGGCCCCCACCTGCCAGTCCCGGACGATCCGGTGCCGCAGGCCGCCGATGGTCGAGTAGAACGTCCGCAGGCCGGCGGCGACGGCGTCGCGTCCCACCATGGGCTCGGCGTTGCCGAACACCAGGGTGGCGTCCTCGGCCAGCAGCTCGGCGAACTTGTCGGGGTCGAACGAGTCGACCGTCCGGAAAACGCGTCGTACCACATCGTGGGACATGTTGATCATTCCTCACGTGGACGGGGTCGCTGGTGGGGACGATACGGGACGACGCGTTCCCGTGCGACAGGCCGGCCCGTCCGGCGGGTCCGGCGTTCCGGCGGCTGCTCAGGCGGGCGAGGCCCCGGTGGGACCGGCCGGCGATTCGAAGGTGATCGACACGATGGCGCTGATGGCGAGGTTGTGCTCCTGGGCGCCGCCGGAGGCCCGGTCCGAGGACTCGACGGTGACGACGGAGTCGCCCCGGCGGGTGACGTGGCCGGTGAAGGAGTCTCCGCTCAGCAGGCGTACCGAGATGACCCGGTTCTCGTGGCGGGCGTTGTCGAGGAGCGCGATCCAGGAGGTGAGGAGCCCGGTTCCGGGAGGTTCGAAGGGGTCTTGGGTCATGAGCACCCCCCTGCCCTGAACGAAGCGAAGGGAACGGCCGGACCGGGGTCCTCACCGGCAGGCAAGGAACAGGGGCCGGCTCAGCCCGTGCAGCCCTCGCCCGACAGGGAGCCGTTCCAGGAGAAGGCCGTGCGGCACAGGTACGTGCCGGGGTCGGGGCCGGCCGTGATCGTGACGTTGACGTTCACGTAGCCGACGCCCTCGCAGTCCTGGCCGGAGATCGTGCCGTGGTCGATCCAGCCGAGGAAGCAGGTGTAGGAGCCGTCGGCGCGGGCGGCCTGCGCGGGCAGCAGCGAGCAGATGAGCGCGGCCGCCGCGGCGACGGCCGTACGCCGGATGAGGGTCACGGCTCCACGGTAGGAAGCCCCCCGAAGGCCGCCTAGATGGTTGAGTCCAAGGG
Organism: Nonomuraea sp. NPDC005730; assembly: GCF_040630865.1. NCBI lineage: Bacteria > Bacillati > Actinomycetota > Actinomycetes > Streptosporangiales > Streptosporangiaceae > Nonomuraea > Nonomuraea sp. NPDC005730. Next base: position 73 of record NZ_JBEXYK010000063.1, on the reverse strand, counting down.
GTCGGGGTGATCAGTGGTCGTAGCGGGTGAGTGATCTCTTGATCGGCTGTCCGGTGTGATCGTTGTGCCAGAT
>NZ_JBEXYK010000062.1:0-64046 GCF_040630865.1 Nonomuraea sp. NPDC005730 | reverse complement strand
CGAGGCGGGCGTCTACCGGCTCATCGCCAAGCACTCAGGCAAGGTGCTGGCAGTCGCGAACGCCTCCACCGACCCGGGCGCGCGCGTGGTGCAGTTCGAACCAGGTCATGACGAGAACGAACTCTGGCTGCTCAAGGCCGTTCCCTAGCCAGAGCCTGTACGGAGCTCGGATCTCCAGGCCGGCCGGAGACTTCTGGTCGGCCTTCCGCTGGAATGACTGCCTTGATCCGGCGTCGGCGCGGACAGGCGCGACCCTACGCCGAGCGCAATGAGCGTTGCGGGCGTCCGTGGCCGCGGGCCGCTCTGCGGGCGTGGTAGGCGACCGGCATGTAGCGCAACCGCTCGGGCAGGCGCGCGGTCAGCATCGCCACGGCGTGCCCGAGGTGCCGCAGCCGCCGCTCGTCCCGGGCCGTCCAGCGCAGGCCGAGCTTCCTGCGCGCGGCCGGCGGCAGGGTGCCGACGGTAACGAAGTGGTTGAACTCCCCCGAACCCAGCCCCACCGGCGTCCACAGGCGGCGTAGCGGCCTCGGCAGGCCGGGCGGGGCGGGCGTGCCGCGCATGACGGCGAGCACCTCCAGCGCCGTCGGGTGCGGCTCCAGCCGTTCGGCGACCATCGTGTCGAAGTAGCGCCAGAACGCCTCCAGATCCGCCGGCATCTCCCGCTCCGGCACCTGGAGGATCGCGCCGAGCTGCCGCGACTCGTCGTACATGCGGCGCTGCTGCTCCTCGGTGTAGGGGGTGCCGAAGTAGCGGTTGAGCGTGACGAAACGCTCGAACAGCGACAGGTGCACCCAGGCCCACGCCTCGCCGTTCAGGGCGTGGTAGGCGCGGCCGTGCTCGTCCCGGCCGCTGATGGAGCGGTGCAGCTCGCGCAGCCGCCGTCCCTCGGCCAGGCCGCCCTCGCCGCCGTAGACCCACTTCTGGACGGAGGCGAGCGTGCGGTTGAGCCGCCCCCACGGGTCGTCCTTGTACGTCGAGTGCTCCGCCACGGCCGCGCCGACCGCCGGATGCATGGTCTGGAGGACCAGCGCGCTGCCGGCCACGAGCAGGTTGCGGTATTCGCCCGCGGTGTCCCAGTGCATCGAACCCGGGCCGAACGGCTCAACGTTCATGGTGAACGCCTCCAGGGTGATACGACGTCATTCTTCCTGTATCACCCAGAAGGCGGACAAGTAACCCTTCACTTATTCAGCTGGTGAAGACGACTTTCCCGAAGATCTCCCCCTCGGCCATGGCCGCGAAGCCGTCCCGGGCCTCGGTCATCGGCAGCGTCCGGTCGATCATCGGCCGCACGCCCGTCTGCTCCAGGAACACCGCCAGCCGCTGGAGCTGGTCGCGGGTGCCCATGGTGGTGCCGACCACGGAGAGCTGCAGGAAGAAGACGCGGTTGAGGTCGGCGGGCGGGACCGCGCCGCTGGTGGCCCCGGAGACCACGATGCGGCCGCCCGGCCTGAGCGACTTGAGCGAATGGTCCCAGGTGGCCTGGCCGACGGTCTCCATGACCGCGTCCACCCGCTCGGGCAGCCGCGCGCCCGTCTCGAAGACCTGGTCGGCGCCGAGCTCGCGGGCCCGCTCGCGCTTGTCCTCCGACCGGCTGGTCGCCCAGACCCGGAAGCCGCCCGCGCGACCGAGCGCGATCAGCGCGGTGGCGACGCCGCCGCCGGCGCCCTGCACCAGCACGGTCGAGCCCGGTTCGAGCCCGGCCTTGTCGAACAGCATGCGGTACGCGGTCAGCCAGGCCGTGGGCAGGCAGGCGGCCTCCTCGAAGCTGAGCGCGGCCGGCTTGGGCACGAGGTTGCGCCGCGGCACGGCCACCCGCTCGGCGAACGTCCCGTCGTGCACCTCCGACAGCAGCGAGCGCCCGGGGTCGAGCGTCTCGTCCGCGCCCGTGCCGATGACGGCGTGCACGATGACGTCGTTGCCGTCCTCGTCCACGCCGGAGGCGTCGCAGCCGAGCACGATCGGCAGGCGGTCCTGCCTGATGCCCACGCCCTTGAGCGTCCACAGGTCGTGGTGGTTGAGGGCGGCGGCGCGTACCGAGACGGTCGTCCAGCCGTCGGGCGCCTTCGGGTCGGGGTGCTCACCGAGCGTCAGCCCGGCGAGCGGATTGTCGGGATCGGTCTGTGTGGCGGTTACGGCGAACATGGCCGCACCCTACTAACCGACCCGCCACCACCCCCGACACCGCCCCGCCCGACCGAGCCACCACCTCGCGGTGTCCGGCCGGGGTCAGCCCTTGACCGTCACCCGGATCCCGGCGAGGGCACGGCGTCTGAACTCCTCGGGGCCGGCGACGGCGACCTCCACGTCCCCCCGGCACGTCCACTCGCCCGGACGCCCGCGCCCCTCGATCACCTTCGGCAGCCGGGCCTTCCTGACGCAGTCGGGCGTGGGCGCCAGCACCACCATCTCCCGCACTCCCCCGCCGAACCACAGCTGCGGCCCGGCCGGCCCCTCCTGGGTCATGGCCCCCGGACGGGCCAGCCGCACCGACCCTTCGCCCGACAGCACCAGGTAGCCGTCCCGGGTCACCTTCCCGTGCAGCTGCCGCGCCAGCGCCGTGCGCTGCTCGAAGGTCAGCCCCTCGCCCCTGTCCTGCATCGCCACCCGCCAGCGTCCGAACGCGAAGAGCAGCACCTGCCCACTGCCCCCGCCGGGCTGGGGCGGCCACAGGGTGACGCCGGGGCCGTAGCTCCTGATCGGCCGGCCGCCGCCGGTCACCTCGGCGACCCCGTTGTACGGCACGCTGAACTGCCGGAACCGCCCGTCGACCCACGCCCCCTGGAACGGCCGCACCCCCAGCTCGTTGAGGTCGAGGTCGGCCGGGTAGCGCACCTCGGCCTTCAGCCCGTCGGGGAAGACGACGTCGATGATCTCGTCGTGGCCCTTGGTCCTGGCCGGGATGCGCAGGGTGTTGGGGCCGTTCTCGATCCTGGTCAGGGACCGGATGGGCGTGGTGGCGGACGGCGAGGGCGGCTCCTGCCGCGGGTCGCGGCTGAGCAGCAGGCTGACGGCCGGGATCACCAGCAGAGCCAGCACCGCCGCGAGCCCGATCCACCGGCGGCGGCCGCGCCCCCCTGCCTCGATGACGTCGAACTGGTCGGACACGACGTGCCTCGCCGGGTTAGTGCGGGTTGCGCCCTTCACTCCCAGTTCAGTTGAGCGACATCCACCCGCGCAAGCCCTCGAACCCGGCGAAGTCCCCGTACGAGGTCACAACTTCACAACCTCGCCGGGATCACCAGGTGGCCACGTTGGGTCCGTCGCCCGCGACCAGGCCGACGCGCTGCCCCACGAGCTCCCGGGACATGGCGTCGGCCAGCAGCTCCGGCTCCAGCACGTGCGCGTGCGCCCGCCCGCCGGCCGGCAGGTCGACGACGAGGATGCCCTTGTCCGGCTCGCCGTCCGGGCCGTGCGCGACCGTGTAGCCGGCCACGGTGGCGGGCCCGGCGTACGAGCCCACCACGGGCACCCCGGCCGCCGTGAACACCGGGACGGCGTCCCCCGGCGGCCCTCCCGGCTCGCTGGACCACACCGCGTACGTGTGCTTCGTCAGGTGCATCCCCACGCCGGTCACCAGCCCGTGGCCCGACTGCGTGCGCAGCAGCGCGGCCATCGTGGCCGTCGAGTGCAGCACGTAGTCGCTGGCCGGGCCGCCGGCGTACGGCAGGCCGCCGGTGACCGTCAGGCCGCGCCGGTCGTACGGGTCGAGCCCGATCGCGTCGCACGCCTGCCGCAGCGCGACCGCGAAGCAGCTGTACAGGTCGAGGGCGTCCATGTCGGCCAGGCCGAGCCCGGCGCGCCGGAAGGCGGCCTCGGCGGCGGCCCCGATCGCCTGCGACGAGCCGAGCGCGGGCCGCGCCGCCACCTCCCAGGTGTCCTCGGCGTACGCCCAGCCGCGCAGGTAGACCCGCCGCTCGTCCGGCACCCCCAGCCGGTCGGCCAGCTCCGCGCAGGCCAGGACGACGGCCGCCGCCTGGTCGACCTCCATGACCGCCACGGTGTTCCTGGTGTACGGCCAGCCGACGAACCGGTTGCCCTTCACCAGCTCCTCGGGCGTGCGCACGGCCCGCCGCCACGCATGCGGGTTGGCCGCGGCCACCTTCGTCATCGGCGCCATCATCCGGCCCCGGTCGAGCATCTCCTCCTCGACCGTCATGCCGGCCGCCGCCCGCCGCGCGGTCTCCATGATCGCGTACGTGTGCACGGGCAGGAACAGATCGTGCGCCAGCTCGGCGGGGTGCGGGGGCCGTTCCCAGCCGTAGGGCGGCTTGGGATCGGCGGCGTGGCTCCACGGCACGTGCTCGCCCGCCCGACGGTAGACCCGCCGGGTGGCCAGCGCCTCGGCCCCGGCGATCAGCGCGCAGTCCAGGTCGCCCGCCGCGATGCGGGCCGCGGCCTCGCCGATGAGGAGCTGCGGAGCCGTACCGCTGACCTTGGAGTAGGCGGTGTGGCGCGGCGTGGCGCCCAGGCGCTCGGCCAGCCGCCCGGTCGGCGAGTCGTACTGCCAGGAGTCGGTGTGGACGATCTGGATCGAGTCGAGCCGCCCGGCGGGCAGCCGGGCGTCGTCGGCCGCCTCGCGGGCGACCGATTCCCACAGATCGAGCGGTTCCGGGCCGGGCTGTTCGCGAACGGTGCGTTGCGCGATGCCGATGAGACAGGGGGTGCGTGGATCCATACGGACATCTAACCAGAACAACATTCGGTTGATAAGCGGTGGCGCTTGATAATCAGCGTTACCACTGTTGCAGCAGACTCGTTCGCACCCTTCTGACCTGCGGAGATGCTTTTTCGGAAGACATGTGCTTTTGCTATTTCCATAACGAATCGGAACCAGGGCCGACCTTTTCGCGTCGCTTTCTGGCTGACGGGTTGCGCCATTCATTAGCGTGCTCAACGTTTTCCTGGCCCACCGGGGCGCAGCACCCCGCTCTGGGCCGCCGAGAACCGAGAGGAGTTCCATGTATTCCCGAGCAAGGCGCATCACGATCACCCTCGCCGTGCTGGTGGCCGCCGCTCTGGCCGCCGGCACGACCACCGGCGCCGCGGCCGAGGCGACCTCGGCCCCCGACGTCGTGTCCAGGAACGCGGCGACCCCCGCGGAGCAGGCCGTGCAGTTCTGGACGCCCGACCGCATCAAGCTCGCCACCGACTACGACGGCGCGCTCGACGTGTCGTCCAGGGGCGTCAAGGGCGGCAACCAGACCCCCGACGGCCCGCCCGGATCGGTCCCGCCGATCGGCGGGGAGAAGGCCAAGGCCGGCAAGAGCAGGCAGGTCAACCTGCCCAACACGGTCGGCCGGGTGTTCTTCACGCTGCCCCGGACCGACCCGCGCAACCCGAAGAACTGGCGGTACTGCTCGGCCAGCTCCGTACAGGGCAAGTACCGCAATCTGGTGGCGACCTCCGCCCACTGTGTCTACGACCCCCAGAAGAACACCTTCTACGACAACTGGATCTTCATCCCGTCGTACTGGGACGGCGACAACGTGTGGGAGGGCAAGGCGCCGTACGGCATCTACGCCGCCAGAACGTTCAACGCGCACGACGACTTCGTGGTGAAGGAGGACTACGACTTCGACTACGCGTTCGTCAACGTCTACAACGGCATCAAGGTGAGCTGGGAGAAGACCGGCAACCGGTGGCGCTGGACCGTCAAGAACGTCGGCCGGCTCGGTGACAACGTCGGCGGCCAGGGCTTCACCTGGAACCGCAGCACGAAGCTGGACGTGTTCTCCTTCGGCTACCCGGCCGGCGGGCACCCCGACGGCGACAAGCCGTACACCGGGCGCACCATGAAGTGGTGCTACGGCAGGACGGCCCCGATGCCCGAGGCCAAGAAGTACAACCTGCAGGAGCAGATCGGCTTCAGGTGCTCCCTCACCGCCGGCGCCAGCGGCGGCCCGTTCATCTACGACTACCGGAACTCCGCACGCACCGGCTACCTGGTCGGCGTGAACAGCGTCGCGTGGGACACCGACGGCAACGACCGCTACGACCACATCTCCTCGCCGTACTTCAACACCGACACCTACGACGTCTACAAGGCCGCCGCCAACCGCTGGACCGGCAACATGCCGTGATCCGGCCCGGCAGTCGAGGCCCCGGATCCTCCTCGGCGGGATCCGGGGCCTTCCCGGTCCGTACGCCGCCCTCGGCGTTTCGGACGTGCGCTTCGGACCCGCGCCTCAGACGCGGAAGACCGGGCCCGTGGCGACGGCGAGGGCGCAGGCGTTGGGGAAGGTCTGGGAGTAGCGGTAGCGGTCGCCGTCCCAGACCCCCTCCGCCCGTACGTCCACCGGCTGGTAGTCGGCGGTGCAGGAGACCCCCGTACGGCCGCTCAGACGGGCCGGGTTCCCGCCCACCTGTTCGAGAGCGGCACAGGCCGCGACCTGCCCCGGCGCGACCCGGCCCGGGGTGCACTCCAGCACGCCCTGCCGATCTCCGACGCTGATCCGGAAAAGCCTTTGGTCCTTCTGCGACGTCCGGACATCGGGCGGTCCGGTCGTGGCGTTCGCCACTGGAGCGGCGGCGAATGCGGCGCAGGAAAGCGCGGCGATGCAGAGAATTCGGTGCATAGGCGCAGCCTCTACCAGCCCGCTGACCTGGGGCAACGACCGACACGCGTGATCATTTACGCGTATCGGGAGGGACTGGCTGATGGTGTCCTTATCGCACACAGTGCACTCTTGATCAGGTAACGAATCTCTATCCGGGCTGCAATACAGGCAGTTGATCTGGAAAAATCCACCCTTACGACCCTAAGAAAGGCATTTCATGATCTCCCGGGCCAGGCAACTGGCGGCGGCCGCCCTGGGCGGCGCGCTGCTGTTGCTGCCTGCCTTCACGGGGATCGCGAACGCCGCGCCCACGAGCAGAGTCTTCGGCGTCACGCTGGCCAAGACCGCCGCCGACATGAAGAAGGTCGCCGACTACTGGCGTCCCGACCAGCTCAAGCAGGCCGACAGCTACAGCCCCGCCACGCCGGGCGCGCAGGCGGCCCCGACGTCCTCGGCGGGCGCCGCCTCCGGGCCCGCCTCGCCCGTGACGACGGTGCGGCGGACGTCGGCGACGCAGGGCACGGCGCCCGTGCCGCCCAGGCAGGGCGGCGCCGGCAAGACCATGGGCAAGGTCTTCTTCAAGTTCGGCGCCAAGCAGTACTGGTGCTCGGCCAGCGCGGTCGCCGCCCGGAACCGCAGCGTCGTGGCCACGGCCGGCCACTGCGCGTACGACTCCCGCCAGGCCAAGGCCGCCGAATACTGGATCTTCGTCCCCAACCCCGGACCCAACGGCGAGACGCCCGACGGGATCTACGTGGGCGCCGCGCTCAGCATGCACGAGGACTGGTCCGGCAAGGGCGACTACGACTTCGACTACGCGTTCGTGACCGTCCACCGCGGGTTCGTCTGGGAGCAGGCCAAGGACGGCACGTACACGATGAAGGACGTCGGCCGGCTCCAGGACAACGTGGGCGGCCAGGGGCTGGAGATCAGCAGGAAGCCGGCGACCGCCACCATGACGGCGTTCGGCTTCCCGGCCGGCGTGCAGCCCGACGGAACGCGTCCGTTCGACGGCAAGACGCTGCGGACGTGCCAGGGCAGCGTCACGTACTGGACCGTGGCTCCCGCGCTCGACCTGCAGAAGGGCGTCCGACTCCAGCCGTGCGCCTTCAGCCCCGGCGCCAGCGGCGGCCCCTGGCTGGTCGACTACGACGCGGCCCGCGGGCTCGGCAACCTGAACGGCGTCAACAGCCTGACCTGGAACAGGGACGCCAAGGGCGCCTACGACGCGGTGTCGTCGCCGTACTTCGACACGACCACCGCGGAGGTCTACCGCCGCGCCGCCGCGCTCACCACACCGGGAAATGTGACGTAAGTCACATGCAACCAGGTGATCACGCGACGTGATCAGCTGATCCATTGATCTCGGTACGGTAACGGAGCCGCATGAGAGCACTGACATGATCTACCGAAAATTTCCAATCACCCAGTCAGCGTTATAGGTTCCGGGTCGTCCGTTTGCTGAATTTCGGGGTGCAAGAGGCGCCTCCTGTCAGCGCAACCTGGAGTTACCTTGAAGCGAATCCTCCTCCCCGTCGGCGGCGCGGTCGTGGCGACCGGCCTTCTGGCCGCCGGGCTCTCCGCCACCGCCCAGGCCGACGGCGATGTCTCCCACGACCCGATGGCCGGCAGCAACTCCCAGGCCGCCTCGATCGCCTCCTTCTGGATCGCCTCGAACGGCGCCGCCCTCCGCCAGGCCACTCAGTACACCTGGGACTCCAAGGAAGTGCGGAAGGTCGTCTCCAAGGGCGGCTACGACCCCGACGGCCGTCCCGGCATGACCGCGCCGACCGGCGCCCAGAAGGCCGGCGCGTCCCAGAACGTGAACCTGCCCAAGAGCATCGGCAAGGTCTTCTTCGTCGACGGCTCCGGCAAGTTCCGCTGGTGCTCGGCCACCTCCATCCAGTCGGGCAACCGCAACCTGGTCGCCACCGCCGGCCACTGCGCCTACGACACGGACAGCAACAGCGACACGCTGTCCAACTGGGTGTTCGTCCCGGGCTACTACCAGGGCAAGGCCCCCTGGGGCATCTACGTGGGCAAGCAGGCCTTCACCCACTACGACTTCGACAACTACGAGGACTACGACCGCGACTACGCGTTCGTCACCGTCTACAACGGCATCCAGTTCGACGGCGTGAAGCAGGTGGACCGCAAGGACTACGAGCGCTTCAGCGGCCCGAAGCGCGCCTGGGGCGGCCACTACTACATCCTGCTGTCCAAGGACGCCGGCCGGCTCGGCGACGCCGTGGGCGGCCAGGGCTTCGCCTGGAACCAGCCGACGGGCAAGCCCGTCCGCACCTTCGGCTACCCGGCGGCCCCGCACCCCGACGGCAGCAGGCCGTACAGCGGTGTCACGCCGAAGCACTGCTACGGCAAGACGACGGCCAAGACCGTGGGCGCGTCCTGGCTCAAGATCGAGGAGCACGTCGGCCTGAAGTGCGCCGTGACCCCCGGCTACGACGGCGGACCGTGGCTGCTGAACTACAGCAACGCCAAGCGTCTCGGCTACGTGAACGGTGTCACCAGCACCTTCGCGGACCAGGACGGCAACGACCGCATCGACTACATCACCTCGCCCTACTTCGACGGCGAGACGGCGGCCGTGTACAAGGCGGCCACCAACTTCCCGTCGGGGAAGATCGTGGGGCCTGACGGAGAGCTCTACAAGTAAGCCCTCACCAGGGGAGAGAGGGCCCCGGCGTTGCTCCTTGCCGCCGGGGCCCTCACCTGTCCCCACCCCCGGAAAGCCGCTCCACACCCGATCGACTTCACCGGGGAAGGCGGGCTCTTGTGGGGGCGGAGCCTTCCGGATCAGGCGCCTGCCGGCGCACCCCAGCACCTCCGGCGCCATGGACCCCCCACCGACGACGCCCAGCCGGCCACGACGGTCCTTGAATCTGCAGCGTTTCGGGGCGTGATTCGCCAGCCCTTGTGGCGCAAGATGTCGGTATGACCGAGGACCAGGACGAGCCCGCGACCGCTCCCGCCCCGACGGCCCCGGAGGTCACGATCACCCTCGACCCCCACGTCAAGGCGTACGTCGACCGAGCGGTGGAGGACGGTGAGTTCACATCCGTGTCCGCGGCCTTCAACGAGGCGATGCTGGAACGGATGCGCCGCCGCCCCCGCGTCCGCAGCTGGTGACCACGAGAGGCAGAACAAGCGGCACCGGCCGTCCGTCACGGACGCACGTCCGGCCCGCTGACCAGCGGACGGTGACGCGGTCGCCCGCCGGCGCCGGCGCCGGCACCGGCGAATGAGCGGCCAGATGGCTCGCCAGCGCCCCGGTGTCGTCCGGCCCGCTGGTGTACGTGGTCGTCCCCTCCCAGCGCGGCCACCCGTCGAAGCCCGCGATGAGGCTCCAGGCGCCCGCGACCTTGATCTCCTGCGTGGCCCTCACCGGCACCCCGTCGAGCGTCATCGACATGACCTTCCCGCCGCCGAGGGTGTAGCGCAGCCCGGCGGACGGGGTCAGCACCCAGCCGGCCGGATTGGGAGTGGCCAGCAGCGCCTTGAGCTGACCGCCGGTCATGGTCTGGACGTCGATGGCCGGCCCAGCGGGATGCACGTTCCACAGTTGCTCGAACCCGATCGGGCCGGCCGGCAGGTCCGCCTTGACGTCGTACCGGTTGACGAGCGCGACCTGCGCGCCGGAGCGCGCCCGCACCGACTCCAGTTGCGCGTCGGCCGCCAGCTCGGCCATCGGGCCACCGGCGGCCGTACGGGTGACGGCCTCGGCGGCCTCGCCGAACGTCTCCCCGGACGGCGGGGTGTTGCACTTGAAGTAGTAGAGGACGTCGGGCCGCAGGCCGTCGGGCTGGTTGATCTCGATCTGGACCGAGTAGTCACGCGAGTCCGGCGCCGACTCCCACGTGACGGTCTCCAGCAACGCCCGGTGGACGATCAGACGCTTGGCGGGCACGACGAGCGTCTTCCACTCCCCGGCGCCGACGAGGCGGTACTGGATCGTCTGCTCGCCCGCCGGCAGCCCCCGGAAGTACCCGTGGACGTCGAAGCCGACCGGGCACTTCGACGCCGTGGTGCGCTCGAAGGCGATGGTCAGCTTGCCGACGTTCGCGGTGGCGTCCGAGGCGGCCTGCGCACCCGTCGCGAGCACCCCCACCGCCAGGCCCACTCACGCGGAACCACGCGACACGAACGTCCCCCGCCCATGGACGACGACCAGCAGGCCGCGCTCCGCCAGATCCCGGACCGCGCGCCGGACCGTCACCCGGGAGACGCCGTACTGGGTCGCCAACTCCAACTCGGCGGGCATCTTGGCGCCGGGAGCCAGCAGGCCGGAGGCGATGTCGTTCTCGACGTCCTCGGCCAGTTGCCGCCACACCAGGTTCGGCCCGACATGATCGATGCGGTCGCTTTTGTCCACCAAGGCCATAGAAAAACGCTAAGGGACGCAGAACCTTCGAGGACAAATGACTACCTCATCCAAGGTATGGAGAGGTCCTATCATGTCTAGTGCTTGTATCTTCCAGGCGATCCCCCCGCGGGCCGCTGACGAGACGAAAGGAAGCACTCATGACAGACCTCTACGGCGGCAGCCTCGATGACGTGCCCTTCACCCAGCTTCGCGGCGGCGGCCCGCAGGGCGAGCACATGGAGACCTGCGTCCTGATCGCCCAGATCCCCGGCATCGACGACGCCTACGCACTCCGCGACTCGAAGAACCCCGACGCCGGAACGCTCCGATTCACCGGCACCGAGCTGCGCGCCGCCGGAATCGCCACGATCTAGCCGAGACAGGGACAGCCGACCCCTGCCCGAAACCCGGCCCTGAGGACCGAAACGAGCAGGGGCGGCCCCGCAGGCCGGCGGCGGCCCTCGACCTGCTCCCCCGAGGCGTCGACGTGCAGTGAGGAGAATGGCTCCAGAGCGGCCGGTTCCTCACGATCGGCGTGATCTGCTGCCCGAACCGGCACGTCTCCCATCCATGCCCGATCAACCGCCCCCACCGACGAAAGCCCCCTTCAGCCCCATAGCGTCCGATGTTTAGCATGAGAGCCATGCTGATCGACGCGGTGACCGAGATCCTTCGCGAGACCGCCGAGATCGCGATCCTCCCCCGGTTCCGCGCCCTCGCCGCCGGCGACGTCTCGGAGAAGACACCGGGCGAAGTGGTCACCGTGGCCGACCGCGAGGCCGAGGAGCTGATCAGCCGCCGCCTCCGCGGCCTCCTGGACGTCCCCGTCGTCGGCGAGGAGGCGGCCTCCGCCGACCCCGCGCTCCTCTCCGCCCTGCACGACGCCCCCACCGCCTGGCTCGTCGACCCCCTGGACGGCACGGCCAACTTCGTCGCCGGCCGCCCCGAGTACGCGGTGATGGCCGCCCTGGTCCGATACGGCCAGACGGTCGCGTCCTGGATCGTGCGACCGGCCGAGGACGACGTCTACGTCGCCGAGCTCGGCTCGGGAACCTGGCGGAACGGCATCCCCGTCCACCGCTCCGCGCCTCCCGCCGACCCCGCCCGGCTCCGCGGCGCCGCCCTCACCCGCTTCCTGGACGACGACGCCAAGGCCCACGTGGCCGCAGCCGCACCCCGGTTCGCCTCCCTCACCCCGGGGACGAAGTGCGCCGGCGTGGACTACCCCCGCCTCCTGAACGGCGACCAGGACTTCCTGCTGTTCCACCGGACGCTCCCCTGGGACCACGCGCCGGGCGTCCTGCTGCTGACGGAGGCCGGCGGCACCGCCCGCCACCTCGACGCCACCCCGTACAGCCCGTCCGTCCCCAAGCTGGGACTGCTCAACGCAGCCGACGCGGCCTCCTGGCGGACGGTGCGCACCATCCTTCTCCCCTGACGCTCAGGGTCGCGCCTGCCGCCGGCCCTGGCTTCGCCATGCCCAAAAGCGACAAACACCCCAAATGGCCACATAGCACGCAGGCCAGGTTGGACCCGAATCCCCTACGAAATCGGCCAGATTGTCGAAACCTGAGGGATCCTGACGCGAACCTGAAGATCACCTGTGAACCGGGGGCCGATTTAGACGAATGGGACCCCAATCTGGTTCCTGTGATCTGGATCACATTCGGCCGATCACAGAGAGCGACAGATCCCTAACGGAACTTTCGTCCCGGAGTACGGATTCCCTACAGGGCCAGCGAAAACATCTCTTTCCGGTAACATCACGCCCAAGCCTCTGACAGATAACAGCACGGTAACGGCGAAACGGGCCCTTACCGATCCCCTCAGAACGGCTTTCACCTGCGGAGATCACTGGCTATGTTCCTTGCTATCCCTTTACTGACGCATGGGACGCATGTTGCGACCCACGACAGACCAAGGAGCAGTTCCCTTGAAGCGCATCCTCATCCCCGCCGGTGGCGCCATCCTGGCTACCGGCCTCCTGGCCGCCGGCCTCGCCGGTACGGCCTCGGCCGACAGCGACATCTCCACCGACGCGATGGCGGCGAGCGCGGCCAACGCGAAGGCCATCGCCCAGTTCTGGGCCGAGAGCAACGGTGCCGCCCTCCGGGCCGCCACCGAGTCCAACGTCTGGGACAAGGCGGACGTCGCCAAGCTGCAGAGCAAGGGCGGCTACAGCGCCGACACCAAGCCGGGCACCACTGCCCCGATTGGTGAGGAGAAGAAGACCACCGCCAAGACGCAGAACGTCAACATGCCGAAGACCATCGGCAAGGTGTTCTTCGTCAACGGCAAGGGCGAGAAGAAGTGGTGCTCCGCCACCTCGCTCCAGTCGAAGTACCGCAACCTGGTCGCCACGGCCGGTCACTGCGTCTACGACACCGGCGCCAACGCCGATGTCATGTCCAAGTGGGTCTTCGTCCCCGGTTACTACCAGGGCAAGGCTCCGTGGGGCATCTACGTGGGCAAGCAGGCCTTCACCCACTACGACTTCGACGTGTACGAGGACTACGACCGCGACTACGCGTTCGTGACCGTGTACAACGGCGTCCAGCTCGGTGCCGGCACCGCCGCCAAGGTCACCTTCAACGAGTACAAGGCTGCTCAGGCGAAGAACCAGGCGACCGACATCAAGGCGTCGGAGATCAAGAAGGAAGAGTACGAGTCGGCCATCAAGGACCCGACGAAGCTCCCCTACTACGACACCAAGCCCGGCACCGACAAGAAGATCGTCGGCCCGGACTACCCCGGTGCCGTCGTGAACAAGAAGGAAGTCTCCAAGGCCACCTACGAGGCCGCCAAGGCCAAGGGCACCGGCCGCGGCGAGGGCTTCATCTACGGCGAGCCGGTTGTCGAGCAGGTCGACAAGGCCACGTACGACAAGTTCGAGGGCGAGAAGAAGCGGGACACCGCTGGCAACTACCTGATCACGCACTACTACGTTCAGGAGTGGTTCGTCCCCGGCACGGACACCAAGTACTACCGCCTCGACTTCTACGTGATCGAGGGCTTCGCCAAGGACGCCGGTCGCCTCGGCGACAACGTCGGTGGCCAGGGCTTCGCGTGGAACCAGCCCACCGGCAAGGACGTCCGCGTGTTCGGCTACCCGGCCTCGGCGCACCCCGACGGCCACAAGAACTACACCGGCATCACGCCGAAGTGGTGCTACGGCAAGACCACCAAGAAGCTGGTCGGTTCGGCCGCCAAGAAGATCGAGGAGCACGTGGCGCTCAAGTGCGCCATGACCGAGGGCGCCGACGGTGGTCCTTGGCTCCTCAAGTACAGCAACGCCAAGCGCCTGGGCTACCTGAACGGTGTCACCAGCACCTTCAACGACCAGGACGGCAACAACCGCGTGGACTACATCTCCTCGCCGTACTTCGACGGTGAGACGAACGTCGTCTACAAGGCCGCTGCCAACGTTTGGTCCGGCAAGATCGTCTAATGACGGCTTCCGACGACCGGTCTTGACCGCTCGTACGAACCGTCAGCAACCGAAGGGCTCGGCATCCGCCGGGCCCTTCGGCCTTTCCGGGCCGGAAAGTGAAGGCGTTTGGACGCATGCGACGCCGAAACGGTGCCATCAACTCAATGTGATCTGCGTCACACTCTTGAGTGGAGCTCGATCGGGCCAGCCGACGGGGCTCGCCGACGCCGCTCACATCTTCTTTATGTTGATCAGGGCAAACAGTCCTAAGCCCGCCTTCGCCCCACTGCTGCGAAACAGGCACTTAAACATCACAGAACGATAACGCCCGGCTTGTCGCATCTTTTCCTCTCAAAGCGGCTACCGGATTTCAAGATCGACACTGTATGTTCCTGGCTATCCCTTTACTGACGCATGGGACGCAAGAGGCGTTCCACGACAGCGCAAGGAGTTACCTTGAAGCGCATCCTCCTCCCCGCCGGTGGCGCCCTGCTGGCCACCGGTCTGCTGGCTGCCGGCCTCGCCGGTGCCGCCCAGGCCGACCCGGACGTCGACGCCGCCGCTCTCGCTGCCAGCGAGCAGAAGGCTGCTGAGATCCTGGACTTCTGGACCAAGTCCGACAACGCTGCCCTGAAGGGCGCTACGGCGTACTACTGGGACAACAAGGACGTCAAGAAGATCGTGCAGAAGGGCGGGTACGTCGCTGACGGCAAGCCCGGCTCCACCCCGCCGATCGGCGCCGAGAAGACCACCACGGTCAAGTCCCAGAACGTGAACCTGCCGAAGTCCATCGGCAAGGTGTTCTTCGAGGGTCGCGACGGCAAGCTCTACTGGTGCTCCGGCACCTCGATCCAGTCGCACTACCGCAACCTGGTTGCGACGGCTGGTCACTGCGTGTACGACATCGCCGCCAACGACGAGGTCGTCTCCCGCTGGGTCTTCGTCCCGGGTTACTACCAGGGCAAGGCTCCCTGGGGCATCTACGTGGGCAAGCAGGCCTTCACGCACTACGACTTCTCGAACTACGAGGACTTCGACCGCGACTACGCGTTCGTCACCGTGTACAACGGTGTCGGCGGTGTGCTGAACCAGCCCACCAAGGTCACCTTCGAGGAGTACAAGGCCGCGCAGGCCAAGGGCCAGGCGACCGACATCGCCGCCACCGAGGTCAAGGAGGCGGAGTACACGTCGGCCATCAAGGACCCGACGAAGCTCCCCTACTACGACATCAAGCCCGGCACCGCGAAGAAGGTCACCGGCCCGGACTTCCCCGGTGCCGTCGTGGACAAGAAGGAAGTCTCCAAGGCCACCTACGAGGCCGCCAAGGCCAAGGGCACCGGCCGCGGCGAGGGCTTCATCTACGGCGAGCCGGTTGTCGAGCAGGTCGACAAGGCCACGTACGACAAGTTCGAGGGCGAGAAGAAGCGGGACACCGCTGGCAACTACCTGATCACGCACTACTACGTTCAGGAGTGGTTCGTCCCCGGCACGGACACCAAGTACTACCGCCTCGACTTCTACGTGATCCAGCACGTGATCAAGGACGCTGGTCGCCTCGGCGACAACGTCGGCGGTCAGGGCTTCGCCTGGAACCAGAAGACCGGTCAGTACGTCCGTACCTTCGGCTACCCCTACGCCAAGCACCCCGACGGCTCGAAGCCCTACTCCGGCGTTACGCCGAAGTGGTGCTACGGCAAGACCGGCGCGAAGGCGACCAAGGTCCCGAGCCTGAAGATCGAAGAGCACATCTCGCTGAAGTGCGCCGTCACCGGCGGCTACAACGGCGCCCCGTGGCTCCTCAAGTACAGCAACGCCAAGCGCATGGGCTACGTCAACGGCGTGACCAGCGTTCTGTACGACACGGACGGCAACGACCGCTGGGACTACATGTCCTCGCCGTACTTCGACGGTGAGACCAACTCGGTCTACGCCGCCGCGGCGAACGTGTGGTCGGGCAGCATCATCCCGAAGGCTGACAGCTGATCTTCGGAATGATCCTGGGCTGAGGGTCCAAACCTCCGCTCTACCTAGCTTTACCCGAAGGGCTCGGCATCTGCCGGGCCCTTCGGCCTTTCCGGCGATAAACCGAGAAGAACCCTTACCAGAGTGACTAAAGGGTCGATAGGGTTTTGACGCCCTTCTTGACAACCCGTGTGGAGCCTCCCTTGAAGCGCCTGCTCATCCCCCTCGCTGCCGCCAGCTTGAGCGCCGCCGCGCTTGCCATCCCCGCCGACGCCAACCCTCATTGGGTCACCGACGACCTGAGCGCCAAACCCTCGGACGCCTACAGCGCCGCGTACTTCTGGCTCGCCGCCAACGGCGCTGCGCTGCGCAAGGCGACGCAGTACCAGTGGGACGCCAAAGACGTCTCCAAGCTGGTCGCGGCCCGCGGCGAGGAGGACGGCGCGCCCGACGGCAAGCCCGGGCTGACCGCCCCCACCGGCGCTCCCAAGCCCAGCGCGAGCAAGAACGTCAACCTGCCCAAGACCATCGGCAAGGTGTTCTTCGTCGACAGCTCCGGCAAATACCGCTGGTGCTCAGCGACCTCGATCCAGTCCCGGCACAGAAACCTGGTGGCGACCGCCGGCCACTGCGTCTACGAGACCGGCAAGGACGTCTACAGCAAGTGGGTCTTCGTGCCCGGCTACTACCAGGGCAAGTCCCCCTGGGGCGTTTACGTCGGCGCCTACGCCTTCACCGCCTATGACCTCGACACCTACGACGACTACGACGGGGACTTCGCCTTCGTCGCCGTGCACAACGGTTTCACCCTGGCGGGCGAGAAGCAGGTGCAGGCCAAGGAGTTCAAGGCGTGGGGGGGCGACAAGTGGATCAAGCCCCGCGAGATCGACGCCAAGGAGTTCGAGAAGTGCCTGTCGAACCTCGGCGACTGCTGGTCCGAGGGGGAGGACAAGCCGGCCGACGTCGTCGGGCCTGACTATCCGAACGCCGTGCTGGAGAAGGTCGAGGTCGGCGAGGAGGCGTACAACGCCGCCAAGGTCGGCAAGGGGAGCGGCTTCAAGTTCGGCGAGCCGGTCATCGAGCAGGTCACCAAGACCCAGCAGGACGCCTACAAGGGGCTCGGCAAGAAGGGCGCCGACAAGTTCGGCAACTTCACGATCACCCACTTCTACACGCAGAAGTGGGTGAAGCCCGGCACGTCGCGGAAGTACTTCATGCCGGAGTACGTCATCGGCGTCGCCAAGGACATGGGCCGGCTCGGGGACGTCGTCGGTGGGCAGGGCTTCGCGTGGAACCAGCCGCGCGGCCAGAAGGTCACCGTCTTCGGCTACCCCGCCGCCCCCCACCCCGACGGCGACAAGCCCTACACCGGCGTGACCCCCAAGTGGTGCTCCGGCACGACCGGCACCAAGACCTACCAGGTCAACACCTTCCGGGTCGAGGAGCACCAGGTGCTCAAGTGCTCCATGACCCCCGGCGCCGACGGCGGCCCCTGGCTCATGAAGTACGACAACGGCAAGCGCACCGGCTACGTCAACGGCGTGACGAGCATGTTCCACGACCAGGACGGCAACGACCGGATCGACTTCATCAGCTCGGCCTACTTCGACGGCGAGGTGGCCGACGTCTACAACAAGGCCAACTACGCCGAGACCAAGAGCATCGTCGGCCCGAACGGCGAACTGCTCAAGTAGGACCACCGACGAAGCCCCGGACCGCGGAAGAGGGCGGCCCGGGGCTTCACCCGTCCTGGAGCCGTCACACGGACGTGAGCTCGCGCGTACGCTCGCGCAACGCCATGACGGCCCGCTCGTTCTTGTAGGGCTCCAGCCGCCGCCGCAGGTCCGCCGCGTACGACCGGGACCGCGCCGACTGCAGCTCTCCGGCCAGCGCCAGCGCGTTGCCCGCCGCCTGGCACGCCTCCTCCAGCTCACCGCACTCCAGCAACCCGGCCGCCAGCAGCGACAGGTTGAACATGCGCCCCCGCACGTACCGGGTGTCCATGTCGAGGGAGCGCCGCGCCAGCCGCACCGTGCGCTCGCCCTCCCCCAGGTCGCGGAAGCAGTGGGCGAACTTGGCCGACAGGTAGGCCTCGTCGAAGTAGCTGAGCCAGCGCGGCTCCTCGGTGGGCCTGCGGGCGTCGAAGGCGAGTTCGGCCTGGTGCAGGGAGGCCCCGCAGGACCTGGAGTCGCCGAGGCCCGCGTGCGCGTGGGCCTCCAGCACCTGCGCGGAGGCCAGCAGGGTCTGGACGCCGGCCCGCCGGGCCGCGAGCTGGGCGGCCCTGGCCAGGTCGAGGGCGTGGGCCGGCTGGCCCATGTAGATGGCCTGATGGGCCATGCCGGCCAGGATCTCGCCGCCCAGGGTGTGGTCGTCGGCGCCCCTGGCCAGGCGGAGGGCCTGGATGAGGTAGCGCTGGGCCAGGCCGTGCTGCTCCATGTCGTAGGCCATCCAGCCGGCCAGGCGGGTCAGCTCGGCGGCCGCGGCCGCCAGCTGCTTGCCGGTGGACTCGCCGTAGCTGCCGTCCTTGAGCAGGGGGGAGACGGCGGTGTCGAGGTACTTCACGACGGACGAGCGGACCCGGCCGCTGCCGAAGCGGTTGTCGAGCTCGCCGAAGGACCGGGTCACCTCGTGGATCGCGGCGATGTCGACCCTGCCCACCCGGCGCGCTCCGGTGCCGCTGGGACGCCCTTCGGGAGGCGCCGTCAGCCAGCGGATGGCTCCGACGGATCCTGCTCCGATCGCGAAGGTGGAGTCGATCAGAAACCTCCGTCTCTCCACGTCGGCCCGCCACAACGCCGTCACGGTCGCGACCCCCTCCTGCCACGTGTGGGTGAACTCCTGGCCGAGATCGAGGGGCGTGATGTTGGTCGGCATGCCCAGATCCTCCGAGCTCACCGGGCGGCCCAGCCGCAGCGCGAATATCTCTGTGAGCAGGCACGGGACGGGATCCCGTGGCTTCTGACCCCCGATCCACCGCAGCACGGAGCTGTGGTCGTACTTCAGCCCCGGGGTGCCGCGCGCGGCTCCCAGGTCATTGAGGCGCCTGGCCAATCCCTTGTGGGAGAAACCCGCCTCCGCGATGAGCTGCTGCAGCAGTCGGTTAGGCTCGCGTTCCATCGCTCTCCTCGTCACAGGAGTCGGCGCCCACATCCTTACAGAGCGCTATTTTTATAGCACGTTGTGTAAAGGCTTTTCGGCAGTTCCCCAAGGTCACGCGAACTCCGTCGCAGTCCCTTCGCCAGCCCTGCTCGGGATCAGGACCTGGATCCGGCTCACCTGGACGGGGAGCTCACCTACCCATGCCTCGGGCGGGAAACCGTAATGCCTGCTGACCTGCGCGGAAGAGGGAAACAAACGAGCGGGGGCCGATCGGGCCCCCGCTCGCTGACGGTGGATCAGGCGCGCGCGACGCCGTCGGCGCGGGCCTGGGCGGCCACGGCGGCGGTCACCGCGGGGGCCACCCGCCGGTCGAACGGGCTCGGGATGACGTACGTGGCCGAGAGGTCGTCGCCGACGACGGCGGCCAGCGCCTCGGCGGCGGCCACCTTCATGTTCTCGGTGATCGTCGTGGCCCGCACGTCGAGGGCGCCACGGAAGACCCCCGGGAAGGCCAGGACGTTGTTGATCTGGTTGGGGAAGTCGGAGCGCCCGGTGGCGACCACCCTGGCGTGCCGGGCGGCCACCTCGGGATGGACCTCCGGGGTGGGGTTGGACAGCGCGAAGACGATGGCGTCGGGCGCCATGGACGCGATGGCCGCCTCGGAGACGGTCGAGCCGGACAGCCCGAGGAAGACGTCGGCGCCGGCCAGGGCCTCCTCGGTGGAGCCGGTGTGGCCGGCCCGGTTGGTCTCGCGGGCCAGGGCCTCCTTGACCGGGTTGAGCCCTTCGCGGCCCGCGTAGATCATGCCCTTGGAGTCGGCGACCGCGATGTCGCCGATGCCCGCGTTCAGCAGGATGCGGGTGACGGCGACGCCGGACGCGCCCGCGCCGGCCACGACGGCGCGCAGGTCGCCGAGCGCGCGGCCGGTCAGGCGCGCGGCGTTCCGCAGGGCGGCCAGGGCGACGATGGCGGTGCCGTGCTGGTCGTCGTGGAAGACCGGGATGTCGAGCAGGTCGCGCAGGCGGTCTTCGACCTCGAAGCAGCGCGGGGCGCTGATGTCCTCCAGGTTGACGCCGCCGAACGACGGCGCGAGGCGCACGACGGTCTCGACCAGCGCGTCGACGTCGGTGCAGTCGAGGCAGATCGGGACGGCGTCGACGTTGCCGAACTCCTTGAACAGCAGCGCCTTGCCCTCCATGACCGGCATGGCGGCCGACGGCCCGATGTCGCCCAGGCCGAGCACGGCGGTGCCGTCCGTGACGACGGCGACCACGTTGGAGACCCAGGTGTAGTCGTTGACCAGCGAAGGCGTTTCGGCGATGGCGGTGCAGACCCGGGCGACGCCGGGCGTGTAGGCGAGCGACAGGTCGTCGGCGTCGCGGACGGGAATGGTCGAGCGGACCTCCAGCTTGCCCCCGCGGTGGAGCGCGAAGGCCGGATCGAGGTCGAGCGGTTCGACGGAAGCAGAAGCGGGCGTGGCAGACACAGCGACCCCTGTATTCATCGGAGCGGAAGAGACCTTCGGCGTACGAGCGCGAGTGGGCTGGCTTCGGTAGCTGCCAAGCTCCCCCTCGTCGGTCGTCTCTGAGGGGTTACGGGGGTCACCCGTCTCCCCATAGTGCCACATGGTGAGATGGTCGATGGTGTCGGAGCCGACGCCGTTCCGTTGACGCATTGTTAAACGCGGGATGACGGACCGCAGCTAAACCCCCTTTAAACTGCACAAAACGCAAGTTACGTGGCATAACTCTTTCGAGGAGGCCGTACATGGCCCTCAGCCCCAAGGGCCGCCGTGGCTACGCTGTCGGCGCGCTCGCCCTGACCGCCGCTCTCGCCCTCAGCGCCTGTGGCAGCGACACCGGAGGCTCCTCCGGCAGCACGACCGGCGCGAGCACCTCCGCGGCCGGCGGCGTGAAGCTCGTCCAGCCCGGCAAGCTCACGGTCTGCACGAACATCCCGTACGAGCCGTTCCAGTTCAAGGACGACAGCGGCAAGATCGTCGGGTTCGACGTGGACATCGTCGACCTCGCCGCGAAGAAGCTCGGCGTGACCCAGAACATCGTGGACATCGACTTCGCGGTGATCAAGAGTGGCGCCGCCATGGCCGCGGGCAAGTGCGACGTGGCCGCCGCCGGCATGACGATCACCGACGAGCGCAAGCAGAACATCGACTTCTCCGAGCCCTACTTCGACGCCACCCAGGCGCTGCTGGCCAAGAAGGGCTCGGGCGCCAAGTCCCTCGAGGACGTCAAGGCCAAGAACCTCAAGCTGGGCGCGCAGGCCAGCACGACCGGCCTCGACTATGTCAAGAAGCAGGGCCTCAACCCCACCGAGTACGCCGACTCGGCCAAGGAGCTGCTGGCCCTGCAGGCCGGGCAGGCCGACGTGATCGTCCAGGACCTCCCCGTGGTGCTGACGTGGCTGAAGAAGCCCGAGATCGCCGAGAAGTTCGAGCTGATCGCCAGCCTGGACACCGGCGAGCAGTACGGCATCGGCCTGAAGAAGGGCGCCGACCCGACCCTGCTCAAGACGATCAACGAAGAGATCACCAAGGCCAAGCAGGACGGCAACTACGAGAAGATCTACGTGAAGTGGTTCGGCAAGAAGCCCGGCGAGCTGGGCTGATCCATGGCCGACCAGCCGAAGACCGCTGAGCCCGGCCGGGCCGGGCTCAGCCCTCGGAAGAAACAGCGGATCACGCGGGCCGTCCAGTACGTCGTGCTGGCCGCCGCGCTCGTCGCTGTCGTCCTGTACGCCGACTGGGCCAGCCTCGCCCAGAACTTCGCCAAGGTCGACGTGGCCAAGCAGGCGCTGCCCGACCTGTTCACGGTCGCGCTGCGCAACACGATCATCTACACGGTGGGCGGCTTCGTCTTCGCGTTCGTGCTCGGGCTGCTGCTCGCGCTCATGCGGTTGTCGCAGGTGCGGCCGTACCGGTGGATCGCGGGCATCTACATCGAGATCTTCCGCGGCCTGCCGGCGCTGCTCATCTTCCTGATGATCACCTTCCTGCCGCTGGCGCTGCCCGGGTTCGAGGTGCCGTTCGGCACGTACGGACAGGGCATCCTGGGCCTCGGCCTGGTCGGCGCCGCCTACCAGGCGGAGGTCTTCCGGGCGGGCCTGCAGGCGGTCCCCAAGGGCCAGACGGAGGCCGCCAGGTCGCTCGGCATGTCCGCGACCCGGGCACAGGTGACGGTGGTCATCCCGCAGGCCATCCGCATGGTGATCCCGCCGACCACCAACCAGTTCGTGTCCCTGCTCAAGGACTCCTCGCTGGTGCTGTTCCTGGGCGTCTCCGGCGAGTACGTCGAGCTGGCCAAGTTCGGCAACGACCTGGCCTCCCAGTACGCCAACGCCACGCCCATCATGGTCGCCGGCGTGACGTACCTGATCGTCACGATCCCGCTGGGCTACCTCGCGTCCCGGCTCGAGGGGCGTAAGCGGAGGAGCCAATGACGCACGCCATCGAGCTACGAGGGCTGCACAAGTACTTCGGCACGAACGAAGTGCTCAAGGGCATCGACATGACCGTCGAGCCGGGCCAGGTGGTGTGCGTCATCGGGCCGTCCGGCTCGGGCAAGTCCACGCTGCTGCGCTGCGTGAACCTGCTGGAGGAGCCCACCAAGGGCAAGGTCTACGTGCAGGGCGTGGAGGTGACCGACCCCGACGTGGACATCGACGCCGTACGACGCCGCATCGGGATGGTCTTCCAGCAGTTCAACCTGTTCCCGCACATGACCGCGCTGCAGAACGTCATGATCGCGCAGCAGCGTGTGCTGAAGCGCGGCAGGCGGGAGGCCGAGGTCGTGGCCCGGGAGAACCTGGAGAAGGTGGGCGTCGGCGCCAAGTGCGACTCCTACCCCACCCAGCTCTCCGGCGGGCAGCAGCAGCGGGTGGCCATCGCCAGGGCGCTGGCCATGAACCCCGACCTGATGCTGTTCGACGAGCCCACCTCGGCGCTCGACCCCGAGCTGGTCGGCGACGTGCTCACGGTCATGCGCAAGCTGGCCGAGGAGGGCATGACCATGCTCGTGGTCACCCATGAGATGGGCTTCGCCCGCCAGGTGGCCGACCGGGTGGTCTTCATGGACGGCGGCGTCGTCGTCGAGGACGGCGAGCCCGCCCAGGTGATCGGCGACCCGCAGCACGAACGCACCCGCACGTTCCTGCACCGGGTCCTGCACCCGGAGGAGTGAGCCGTCCGGGCCCCCGGAGGTGCCGGGGGCCCGGCGACTCGTGTAATACTCCCGCATGGACCTGACCTCTTACGCAGAGTGGGCGGTCCGCCTGATCAACGATCCCGCCCCTCCCCCGGAGCTGACCGCCCTGCGCGCCGAGCTGGGCGCCGTGTTCGACGTCGCGAGCGACGCGCGCGCGGTGGCCGAGCGCCTCAACGCCCTGCTCGTGCGCTACCCGGTGCACCCGCGGCTGTCGGACCACGACGGCCAGGGCTGGCACCTCCATCTGGCCGACGACTCCGCCGCCAGCGCGGTGATGGGCCTGGCGGCCGTCGTCGCCGAGGTGGGCGCCGACCGGCTGGGCCGCTGCCACGAGCCGCGCTGCGCCCGCGCCTTCCTCGACACCTCCTCCAACCGCTCCCGCCGCTACTGCTCGCCCCGCTGCGCCACGCGCGCCAACGTGGCGGCCTACCGGCGCCGCAGGAGCGCCCAGGAGGGCTGAGGGGTCACCTGCGGCGCACCAGCGGCCAGTAGCGCAGCACGACGCGCCCGACGATCTCCTCGACCGGCCCGAAGTCCCAGCTGTCGCGGCGCCCGCCGGCGCGCTGGTTGTCGCTCTCCAGCCACCAGCCCCCCTCGCCGTGCCACTGGGCGCGTTTCACGATGAGCTGATCGGGGTCGCCGGGCAGCCGGGCCACGACGAGGTCACCCGGATGGACGGCGGCTCCCCGGCGGACCAGGAGCCAGTCGCCGGGGACCAGCGCGGGACGCATCGAATCGCCCTCGACACGCACTCTCATGGGCAGAGACCCCCTACTCCGCAGGCGTTGGGACCCGAGTAAGGTCGGTTGTGGACCAAGCTGATTCAGCATCAAGGAAGGACTTTCTGATGCTCGCACGACTGCTACGACCCAAGCATGTCGCTTCCGCCCACTGCGACCTGCCCTGTGGGGTCTACGACCCCGCCCAGGCCCGGATCGAGGCCGAGTCGGTCAAGGCGATCATGGAGAAGTACGAGGCCAGCGACGACCCGGTCTTCCGCACCCGCGCGCTCATCATCAAGGAGCAGCGGGCCGAGCTGGTCAAGCACCACCTGTGGGTGCTCTGGACCGACTACTTCAAGCCGCCGCACCTGGAGCAGTACCCCCAGCTGCACCAGCTCTTCTGGGAGGCCACCAAGCTGGCGGGCGCCGCGGCCGCCAAGGGCACCGTCGACGGCGGCAAGGCCGACGAGCTCCTGGCCAAGATCGACGAGATCTCCAAGATCTTCTGGGAGACCAAGGCCGCCTAAACGGCACAAAAGGCTCTGTGCGGTCCAGACCGCACAGAGCCTTTTCCGTTGATGGCGAGTCTGAATCCGCCAAGCACCTCCCGGGGGCGGTAAGTTGCAGTTGGCGTCGGAAACGCGAGGAGGAACGTGACCGAGGAAACCGAGACGCGTGCGGAGGGTGTAGCGGGCATCCGCGACGTGGTGAGCATCAGGCTCCCCGCCGCGAGTGCTTACCTGTCGGTGCTGCGCACGGCCACCGCCGGCCTGGCCGCCCGGCTTGACTTCACCCTGGACGAGATCGAAGATCTGCGCATCGCGGTCGACGAGGCGTGCGCCATGTTGCTGAGCGAGGCGGTCCCGGGCACCGACCTGACCGCCGAGTTCGAGCTGACCGGCGACGTGATGAAGGTCAGCGTCGAGGTGGCCACCGTCGGCAGCTCCGCCCCCAAGCGCGACGACTTCGCCTGGATGGTGCTGACCGCCCTGGCCGACGACGTCGACGCCGTGACCGACTCCCCCGACCGCATGGCGATCGTCCTGCGTAAGCGCCGAGGCGCAGCGAGGCCGGCGTGACGGAAAGGACTGGAGCCATGGCCACCAGCGAACACGCCGTGCCCGACAGGGTTCGTGCCCGCTTGCTCTTCGCCGAGCTGGCCGAGCTGGGTCCCGAGGAACCGCGACGCCAGCGCATCAGGGATGAGCTGGTCGAGCTTCACCTTCCGCTGGTCGAATACCTGGCCCGGCGCTTCCGCAACCGCGGCGAGTGGCTCGACGACCTCACCCAGGTCGCCACGATCGGCCTGATCAAGTCGATCGACCGGTTCGATCTCAAGCGCGGGGTGGAGTTCTCCACCTACGCCACGCCCACCATCGTCGGCGAGATCAAGCGGCACTTCCGCGACAAGGGCTGGGCGGTCCGGGTGCCGCGCCGCCTGCAGGAGCTGAAGCTCTCGCTGACGAAGGCGATCAGCGACCTGTCGCAGCGCGAGGGCCGCGCGCCCACCGTCGCCGAGCTCGCCGCCTACCTCAAGATGACCGAGGAGGAGGTGCTGGAGGGCCTGGAGTCGGCCAACGCCTACTCCACGGTGTCCCTCGACGCGCCCGACTCCGGCGACGACGACGCCCCCGCGGTGTCCGACTCGCTGGGCATCGTGGACGAGTCGCTGGAGGGCGTCGAATACCGCGAGTCGCTCAAGCCGCTGCTCGAACGGC
Source organism: Nonomuraea sp. NPDC005730 (assembly GCF_040630865.1). Taxonomy (NCBI): domain Bacteria; kingdom Bacillati; phylum Actinomycetota; class Actinomycetes; order Streptosporangiales; family Streptosporangiaceae; genus Nonomuraea; species Nonomuraea sp. NPDC005730. Next base: position 37,953 of record NZ_JBEXYK010000062.1, on the reverse strand, counting down.
TGCCGCCGCGCGAGAAGCGCATCCTGCTGCTGCGGTTCTTCGGGAACATGACGCAGTCGCAGATCGCGACCGAGCTGGGCATCTCGCAGATGCACGTGTCCCGGTTGCTGGCCCGTACCCTCGCCCAGTTGCGCGAGGGGCTGACCGCGGAGGACTAACCGTCCCCGTAGAGAGCATGGGTGGTGGGGGGCGCGAGCAGCGCCACCAGCCCGGTCAGGGCGACCACGATCAGCGGTACGCCGATCAGTGGCTGGTCCGACTGGATGAGCGTGACCCCGACGGGCAGCAGGAAGATCTGTGCCAGCACGCCCGGCGACCTCCCCCACCGCTCCGCCCGCAGCAGGCCGCCGCAGGCGACCCAGAGCAGCCCGGCCCCGATCAGCAGCCCGAAGGCCGACTCGGCGATGGCCGTGGTGAGACTGTCAGGTGTGCTCACCACCGTCTCCACCGCGACGTAGATCCCGAGCCCCAGCGCGACGAGCCCCTCCAGGGCCACGACGACGGCGGCGACGAGCAAACTCCACGGACGCTTCGACACAGCCAAACCCTATCCGCCCCCGGGTCCGGTCCCGCCGGGGATGTTCCCCCACCCCGAGCAGGTCGGCGATCAGCGACTACGCTGGCGATATGCGCGCAATGTTGCTGGTCAATCCCAAGGCCACCACCACCAACGCCCGCACGAGGGACGTGTTGATCCGCGCGCTGGGCGCGGCCGTGGAGCTGTCGGTGGAGGAGACCGGCTACCGGGGGCACGCCGCGACGCTGGCGGCCACGGCCCGCGCCAAGGGCTTCGACGTGGTCGCGGTGCTCGGCGGCGACGGCACGATCAACGAGACCGTCAACGGCCTGCTCAACCCGGTCAACGGCCACGACGTCCCGCCGGCCGACGATCCGAGCTCCGGCCGTCCCGGCCTCATCGTGATCCCCGGCGGCAGCGCGAACGTGTTCGCCCGCTCCCTCGGCCTGCCTAACGACCCGGTCGAGGCCACCGGCGCGGTCCTGGAGGCGCTGAGAGAGGGCCGGCGCCGGACCGTGGGCCTGGGGCAGGCGCTCTGGGAGGGAGAGAACCGGTACTTCACGTTCTGCGCGGGCATGGGCTACGACGCCGAGGTCGTACGGGCCGTGGAGGGCCTGCGGGGCACGGGGAGGAAGGCCACTCCTGCCCGGTATGTGAACACCGCTCTGCGGCACTATCTGGCCACGGACAAACGGCACGCCCCGATGACCCTGACCGGGCCGGGCATCCCGGCGGCCGAGGGCGTGTTCATGGCGATCATCACCAACACCTCGCCGTGGACGTACCTGGGGGCCAAGCCGGTGACGCCGACGCCTTGGGCGAGTTTCGAGACGGGGCTCGACCTGCTGGGGCTGAGGCGGATGGGGCCCATCCAGATCGCCGGGCTGATCCGGCAGATCCTCACGGAGAGTGACGCCGTCCCCTCCGGCAAGCACCTCGTCCAGCTGCACGACGAGGCCGAGTTCACCCTCGCCGCCGACCGTCCCGTGGCCTTCCAGCTGGACGGGGACTACCTGGGCGAACGCGAATCCGTAACGTTCCGGTCTACCCCGAACGCGTTACAAGTTCTGGTCTAGCTGGTTACATTCGGTCATTGTGTGACGCATCCGACATCCATAACCGCCAAAACTTCGCCCCAACCCCCTTGCGTGCACTCTCCGTGGCTGGAAGGCTCAAGACTGACGTCGGAACGTAGGACCTTTAACAACCCCAAGGCCCTCCGGCCGTCAGGCGGACAACCCCGGTCCAACACCTGGATTCGGGTAATTGTTCGCGCGAGTTAGTGAAACTCTTCACAAAGTAGTAGCCGCACGGAGCCGACCAAAGGTTCCATCTACTAAGGAGTGGACGCATGGACTGGCGCCACCGAGCTGCCTGCCGTGACGTGGACCCCGAGCTGTTCTTCCCGATCGGCAACACCGGCCCTGCCCTGATGCAGATCGAAGAGGCCAAGCAGGTCTGCCGGTCCTGCCCGGCCGTCGACGCCTGCCTGAAGTGGGCGCTGGAGTCCGGACAGGACGCCGGCGTCTGGGGCGGCCTGAGCGAGGACGAGCGCCGCGCCCTCAAGCGCCGCACCGCCCGCGCCCGCGCCTCCGCCTGATCTGCCCAGTCTGATCTGCCCAGCCTGATCTGCCCCACCTGATCCACACCTCCGATCGACCCTGCTTTCCCCGCAGGAGCCGCCCAGCTTGGCGTGATCGACGTTTCCGCCAAGACCCCGTCGCGTCGTGTACGCGGCGGCCAGGCTCGTACGGACCGGGCGCCGCCCCTGAAGGGCGGTCGCCCGGCCCCACGGAGCCTCACGCGGACGGCAACGGGATCGACAACCCCACGTGCGTGCCGCCGCCCTTCCGCGGCTCGATCGTGAGCTTGCCCGACAGCTCCCCCTCCACCAGCGTGCGGACGATCTGCAGCCCCAGACTGGTGGACTTGTCGAGGTCGAAGTCCGCAGGAAGGCCGCGCCCGTCGTCCCAGACGGTGACGTTGAGCCGGTCGGGGGCGGGCTCGACCAGCACCTCCATCCGCTTGGGACGCCCGTGCTGCAACGCGTTCTGCAGCAGCTCGGTCAGCGCCATGGCCAGCGGCGTGGCGATGAGCGAGGGCAGCACGCCGAACGCGCCCACCCGGCGGGGCGTGACCGCCGCCTCGGCCGCCGACACCTCGCCCGCCATCGCGATCACCCGGTCGGCGATCTCGTCGAAGTCGACGAACTCCTCCGGCGCGTGCGACAGCGTCTCGTGCACGATGGCGATCGAGCCGACGCGGCGCACGGCCTCCTCCAGCGCCTCGCGGCCCTCGGGCACCTGCAGGCGCCGCGCCTGGAGCCGCAGCAGCGCGGCGACCGTCTGGAGGTTGTTCTTCACGCGGTGGTGGATCTCGCGGATCGTGGCGTCCTTGGTCATCAGCTCGCGCTCGCGCCGCCGCAGCTCGGTGACGTCCCTTATGAGGACGAGCGCGCCGATGCGACCGCCGCCGACGATCAGCGGGATGGCTCTGAGCTGCACGATCGTGCCGCCCGACTCGACCTCGGTCTCCTTGGCCGCGCGCCCGCTGGCCACGATCATCAGGTCTTCGTTGATCGGCTCGTCGGAGTAGCACAGCGTCGCCGTCACCCGGCCCAGCTCGGCGCCGACCAGGTCGGCGTGCAGGCCCAGCCGCCGGTAGGCCGACAACGCGTTGGGCGAGGCGTACGTGACCCGCCCGGCCCGGTCGAGCCGCAGCAGGCCGTCGCCGACGCGGGGCGAGCGGACCAGGATCGGCTCCTCCCCCGAGAACGGGAAGCGCCCCTCGGCCACCATCTGCGCCAGGTCGGACGCGCTCTGGAGGTAGGTCAGCTCCAGCCGGGACGGGGTGCGGGCCGAGGACAGGTTCGTGGAGCGCTGGATCACCCCGAGGAAGCGGCCCTCGCCGTTGTCGACCGCCCGGCGCACCGGGATCGTCTCCTCGCGCACCGGGACCCCCGTGGACCAGTCGGGATCGCCCTCGCGGCAGATGCGGCGCTCGTTCCAGGCGGTGTCGATGAGGTGGCGCTCGCCCTTGGCGGCCACGCTGCCGACGATGTCGTCGTGGTAGACGGTGGGGCCGGTGGTGGGGCGCATCTGGGCGATGGCGATCCAGCCGTTCTCACCGAGCAGCGGCGCCCACAGGATGAGGTCGGCGAAGGACAGGTCGGCCAGCAGCTGCCAGTCGGAGACCAGCGAGTGCAGCCAGTCGAGGTCCGCCTCGTCGAGTGCGGTGTGGCGGGCGACGAGGTCGCTGAGAGTCGGCACGAGTGCATCATGCGTGCTTTCGCCGCCAAGAGCCAAACCGACCCCCTGATCGAATGCCCAGCTCCTGGCCGGGGAAGGACTCCGCACGGCGGGGCACGGGTGCGGCACGGGTGCGGCACCGTGCACCCGCCGCGACTTTCGGGGAATCTCATACTGTGAGAACCGTCACACGGCGGGATCGCTCGATCCCCATGACGGGGCTTCACGGGCATTGCCGGAGGTGATCGACACGGGCGGGTGGCTCCTCGACGACGCGGGCCTGACACCGGCCTCGGTTGCGATCGCGCACGCTGCTGTGGATATCCTTCACAATCAGTCTGAGCTGCCCGGATTCGCGCGTACTTGGCGGTGTGCGCGCTCCGTGCGGATATGCCGTCCTCCCAGGTGGTTGACCGCTCGGGCCGATATGAGTTCCGATGATCTCGCGGTGATCAGACACGCCCTCACCGCCGTGCCAGAAGTGAAGGTGAGAGCGTGACCGACGACGGCCCCCGCGTTCCCAAGTACTACGACGTGAAACGCAGTCTTCTGGAGCTCACCAAGAGCCTGCCCGCGGGCACCGCCCTGCCTCCCGAGCGCACGCTGGCCGTGCGGTTCGAGACCTCGCGCACCACCGTCCGCCAGGCGCTGACCGAGCTGGTCGTGGAGGGCAGGCTGCTGCGCATCCAGGGCAAGGGCACGTTCGTGGCCCAGCCGAAGGTGGCGCAGGTGCTCCAGCTCACCTCCTACATCGGCGACCTGCGCACGGCGGGCCTGGAGCCGGACACGAAGATCCTGGAGATCGGCTACATCACCGCGGACGAGGCCCTGGCGCGGCGGCTGGCCATCAACCCCGGCGGCCGGGTGCTGCGCATCCACCGGCTCCGGCTGGCCAACGGTGAGCCGGTGTCGATCGACACCACCCACCTGTCCGCGCGGCGCTTCCCCCGCCTGCGGCGGGAGCTGGAGGTGCACGCCTCCCTGTACGAGACGCTGCACAACGCCTACAACGTACGGCTCACGGACGCCGAGGAGATCATCGAGACCGTGCTCGCCACCCCGTACGACGCCAAGGCCCTGGGCGTGGACGTCGGCCTGCCGATGCTGCTGCTGACCCGCCACGCCTTCGACGCCGACGGCAACCCGGTGGAGTGGGCGCAGTCCCTCTACCGCGGCGACAGGTACAAGTTCGTCACGCGCCTGCGGCGCCCCTGACCGGGATGGCGGACGGCGGCTTCTAGGCTGGGACGATGAGCGTTCTCGTCGTGTCCGGCACCGATTTCGGCGTGGGCAAGACCGTCGTGACGGCCGCGGTGGCCGCCCTGGCCAGGGAGCGGGGGGCGTCCGTCGCCGTGGTGAAGCCGGCACAGACCGGCGGCGGGCGCGACCTCGACGACGTGATCCGGCTCTCCGGGGTGAGCACCACGTTCGAGCTGGCGCGCTTCGGCGAGCCGCTCTCGCCGGCCGCCGCGGCGCGGGTGGCCGGGGTGCCGCCGGTGTCGCTGACGGCCGCCGCCCGGTTCGTCGAGGAGCTGGCCGAGAGCAACCGGCTGGTCGTCGTGGAGGGCACCGGCGGCCTCCTGGTGCGGTTCGACGAGGACGGCGCGACGATCGCCGACCTGGCCCGGCTGGTGGGCGCGCAGGTGCTGGTGGTGGCGGGGGCCGGGGCCGGCACGCTCAACCACACGGCGCTGACCCTGGAGGCGCTGGCGCACCGCGGGCTCGACCTGGCGGGCGTGGTGATCGGGCGCTGGCCGGAGGAGGCCGGGGTCACCGAGCGGAGCAACGTCGCCGACCTGGAGATGCTGGCCGCGCGGCCGCTGGCGGGAGTGCTGCCCGAAGGGGTCGGGCGACTCGGCCGCGAGGCGTTCGCTCAGCCGGCGCGCGAGGGGCTGGGCGCCACGCTGGGCGGTTCCTTCGACCCGTCCGCCTTCAAGCGGCGGGTGGGGGTGCTCTAGCAGGCGGCCTCGGGCAGGCGGCAGACCTTGACGGTCATCCGGCGCGCCTGGTCGATCAGCCCCCGGAAACCCTTGAGCGGCAGGCTTCTCGTGGGCCAGGCCGACTCGCCGACGATGTAGAGGGCCGCGCCGCGCCTGACCGCGACCGCGTGCTCGCCGCTCTCGAAGAACCGGCCGCCGGCGCGCAGGGCGTCGTCGCCCACGTCCAGGGGCTTGGTGAAGTAGCGGTGGCGGTTGACGCCCTTGCCCACGTCTGCGCAGCGCCTGAGGTCCGCGCGCAGGATGCGCATGGCGGCCTTGGCGTGCCGGACGCTCCGGTAGACGACGAGCTGCTCGTACTTCATCTCGTCCTCGCTGGAGTAGCGGACGGCCCGCGCCTCCAGCCGGCCGCCGTCCCGCCGCCGGTAGGACAGGCACGGGTCGAGCTGGAGCGGCAGCGCGACGGAGTTCTTGACGGTGTAGGTCTCCCACTGCTTGGCGGGCGGGTGCTTCTCCAGGAACAACATGCCGTGCGGTAACCCGCCCAGGACCGTGGACGCGGCCGCCAGCGCGGCGACCCCTGCTGCGAACATCCGAACCTCCCCTTGCTCTGTTTTGGAGTGAGATGTTCGGTATGCGGCAATTGTTCGAGGGTGGGGCTAGCTCTACCGTCCACCGGCACACCAGGCCCATTTCGTCAGGGTCTGGTGGGTCAATACCTTTGACGGATGAAAGTCCCCCGTCCCTGGTCGGCGCGCGCCTGGCTCGACACGTCGCACGTGATGATCGGGCTGCCGGTCGCCGTGGTGCTCGGCGGGCTGACGCTGGTGCTGGCCGTGGCCCCGCCGGTGCTGCGACGCGGCGTCCCGGTGTTCACCCGGGTGCAGCGGTCCAGGTTCGCGGCCTTCCTCGACGTACGCATCCCGCCGCCGGTGGCGCCGGCCGGCTGGCGCAGGGCGGCCACCTGGCGGCAGATCGCCTACCACCTGCTGTCGCCCTTCGTGGGCGCGGCGGCGGCCTTCCTCGTCGCGCTGGCGTGGGGCGGGGCCGTGGTGGGGCTGCTGTCGTTCGTGCCGCCGCGGGTGCAGGCGCCGCCGCTGGTGTTCCTCGTCGATCTGCGCGATCCGGTCATCGTGGGGATCTCCATGGCGACCGGCCTGGTGCTGCTGCTGCTCGCCCCGGTCCTGGCCAGGGGCATGGCGGCGCTCGACCTGTCGGTGGCGCGCACGCTGCTCGGGCCCAGCCGCAGCGAGCTGGGGCAGCGCATCGAGACGCTGACCGAGAGCCGGGCCGGCGTGATCGACGCCGCCGACGCCGAGCGCCGCAGGATCGAGCGCGACCTGCACGACGGCGCCCAGCAGCGCCTGGTCTCGCTCGCCATGAACCTCGGCCTGGCCAGGGCCACCCTCACCGACCTGCCCGAGCCCGCCCGTGAGGCGATCGAGCGGGCCCACGAGGAGGCCAAGCAGGCGCTCAAGGAGCTGCGCGACTTCGTCCGCGGCCTGCATCCGGCCGTGCTCAACGACCAGGGGCTCGACGCGGCGCTGTCCGGCGTCGCGGCCCGTGCCCCTCTCCCCGTACGCCTGCGCGTCGACATCGACCGGCGCGCCTCCCCGACCATCGAGGCGGTGGCCTTCTTCATCGTGTCCGAAGCACTGACCAACATCGCCAAACACTCCGCCGCGACCAGGGCCGAGGTGACGGTCCGGCGCGAGCGCGACCGCCTGCACGTGCTCGTCCACGACGACGGCTGCGGCGGCGCCCGGCTCGACGGCGGCACCGGCCTGCGCGGCCTGGCCCAGCGCATCGACTCCGTGGACGGGACGCTGCGCCTGTCCAGCCCGTTCGGCGGGCCGACCACGATCGAGGTGGAGCTGCCGTGCGAGTAGTGCTGGCCGAGGACTCCGTCCTGCTGCGCGAGGGGCTGATCAGGCTGCTCGACGCGTCCGGCATGCGGGTGGTGGCGGCCGTGGACGAGGCCGAGGGCCTGCTGCGGGCCGTCGAGGAGCACCGGCCGGAGCTGGTGATCACCGACGTCCGGATGCCGCCCACGCACACCGACGAGGGGCTGCGCGCCGCTCTCGTGCTGCGCCGCCAGCATCCCGGCCTGGCCGTGCTGGTGCTCTCCCAGTACGTCGAGGAACGTTACGCCGCCCGCCTGCTGGCCACCGCGACCGGCGGCGTCGGCTACCTGCTCAAGGACCGGGTGGCCGACGTGGCCGAGTTCATCGACGCCCTGCGCAGGGTCGCCGGCGGCGGCACCGCCCTCGACCCCGAGGTCGTCGCCCAGCTCCTGCTGCGCGGCGACAGCGACCCGCTGGAACGGCTGACGCCACGCGAGCACGAGGTGCTCAAGCTCATGGCCGAGGGCCGCTCGAACGCCGGCATCGGCCAGGCGCTCGTGCTCAGCGAGGGCGCCGTGGGCAAGCACATCGGCAACATCTTCACCAAGCTCGACCTGCCCCTCGCGGAGGGCGATCACCGCCGGGTCCTCGCCGTCCTGCAGTTCCTCAAGATCAGGAGCATGCCGTGAGGACCATCTGGCTGACGGCGGGGGCCCTGGCGACGGTGGCCGCCCTGCTGCTGTCCGTCCTGCTGGTCTGGAACGGGTTCGCGCGGGCCACCGCGCCGCAGGAGACGCGGGCCAGGTCGGTCCCGTTCGCGCTGGACACGCTGAAGGTCACGACGGGCAGCGGCGAGGTGAACGTCGAGATCGTGCCGGGCCCCGCGGGAGAGCTGACGATCTACCGGTCCGTGGGCTGGACCTCGATCGACCGGCCGGTGATCACCGAGGACTGGAACGGCGACACCCTGCGGCTGGACATCCGGTGCGGGACCGCGCCCCGGCCGGACGGTCCCGTGTGCCAGGCGGACTACACGCTGCTGGTGCCCTTCGAGACCGGGGTCGAGGCCCGGACGACCGTCGGCGACCTCGCGGTCAGCAACGTGGTCGGCGCCGTGCGGCTGACGACCGTGTCGGGGAACGTGCGGGCCGACGGCGTCACCGGCGAGGTCTGGGCCAGATCCGGTTCCGGGTCCGTCTCCGGCAACGCGATGCTCGGCGGCCAGGCCGACGTCGAGACCGGCTCGGGCGACGTACGGCTCGACTTCGCCAACCCGCCCCTCGCGGTCAGGGCCGTCGCGCGGGCCACCGGCGACATCGACCTGCGGCTGCCGCCGGAGACCTACGACGTGACGACCGAGGGCCGCCGCACCGAGGTGGAGGTCGACGCGGCGAAGGGCGCGCCCAGGAAGATCGAGGCGCGGGCGCCGCTCGGGTCGGTCCGCGTCTGCTGCGGATAGTGGAGATCGTCTAGGTTTGTAACCCGAGCGACATCACCCGAAGGAGCCTTCATGGCCGGGATCGACACCAGCGTCCCCCACTCCGCCCGCATCTGGAACTACTGGCTCGGCGGCAAGGACAACTACGAGGTCGACAGGATCGCGGGCGACGAGTTCCTGAAGATCTTCCCGGGCATGCGCGAGGGCGCCCGCGAGTCCAGGGCGTTCCTGAGGCGCACGATCGCGTACCTGACGGCCGAGGCCGGGATCCGGCAGTTCCTCGACATCGGCACCGGCCTGCCCACCGCCGACAACACCCACGAGATCGCCCAGGGCCTCGCGCCGGAGTCCCGGGTCGTCTACGTCGACAACGACCCGCTCGTGCTGGCCCACGCCCGCGCCCTGCTGATCGGCACGCCCGAGGGCGCGACCGACTACATCGACGCCGACGTGCGCGACCCCGGCGTGATCCTCCGTGCGGCCGGCAAGACCCTCGACCTCGGCCGGCCGGTCGCCCTCAACCTGAGCGGCATCATGGGCCACGTCACCGACGACGAGAGCGCCCTCGCGATCGTCGGCGAGCTCCTGGACGCCCTGCCCGCCGGCAGCTACCTGGCGCTCAACGACGGCACGAACGTGCACAGCCAGGCCAACAGGGACGCCCACGACCGGTACAACGACAGCGGCGCGCTGCCGTACGTGCAGCGCAGCCCCGAGCAGATCGCGCGCTTCTTCGACGGCCTGGAGCTCGTCGAGCCCGGTCTGGTGTCGGTCTCGCGCTGGCGACCGGCGACCGCGGGCGTGCCCGACGAGGTGGAAGGCTACGGCGCGGTCGGACGCAAGCCTTAAGATCTGTTTACTCTTATCACTGGTTGGTAAGTTCCCGGCATGGAGTCTGCGAAGCACGCCGGTGACGTCGCCGTCGCCGTGTCCAAGGCCTACGGCGTCGAGACCATGTTCACGCTCTCGGGAGGCCACGTCTTCCCGCTGTACGACGGCGCGGTCCACGAGGGCATGCGCATCCTCGACGTACGCCACGAACAGAGCGCGGTCTTCGCCGCCGAGGCGACGGCCCGGCTGACCAGGAAGCCCGGCCTGGCCGTGCTGACCGCCGGGCCCGGCATCACCAACGGCGTCAGCGGCATCGCGACCGCGCACTTCAACGGCTCGCCGGTGGTCGTCATGGGCGGCCGCGCGCCGCAGTCGCGCTGGGGCAGCGGCGCCCTTCAGGAGATGGACCACCCGCCGCTGCTCGGCCCGATCACCAAGCTGTCGTTCACCGCCTCCGGCGCCGACTCGATCGGCCAGGACGTCGAGTCGGCCTTCCGCACCGCCGTCGCGCCCCAGCGCGGCCCGGTCTTCCTCGACTTCTACATGGACCACCTGTTCGCCCCCTCGCCCGCCCACGAGGTGCACACGCAGTCGCCCTCGCCGCTGGAGCCCGACCCCGACGACCTGGCCGCCATCGCCCGGCTGCTGTCCGAGGCCGAGCGCCCGGTGCTGGTCTACGGCTCCGACGTGTGGATGGACCGGGCCGAGGAGGCAGCGCGCGACTTCGCCGAGAACTGGCGGCTGCCGGTCATCCCCAACGGCCAGGGCCGCGGCATCCTGCCCGCCGGGCACGAGCTGCTCGTCACCCGCGCCCGCGGCCTGGCCTTCTCCCAGGCCGACCTGGTCATCGTGATCGGCACCCCGCTCGACTTCCGGCTCGGCTACGGCTGGTTCGGCGGCAAGGACGGCGCGCCGCCGGCCCGCGTCGTGCACATCGCCGACGCGCCCTCGCAGCTGGCCACCCACATGCAGCCCGCCGCCAAGGCCGCGGGCGACCTGTCGGTGGTGTTGTGGAGCCTCGGCACGGCCTGCGGCGACGCGGGGGTCAAGCCCAGCTCGTACGCCCCCTGGTTGTCGACGCTGTCCGAGGCCGCCGCCGCGGCGATCGAGGACGACGCCGAGCTGCTGGCCGCCGACACCGACCCGATCCACCCCATGCGCATCTACGGCGAGCTGGGCAAGGTCCTGGCCGACGACGCCGTGGTGATCGGCGACGGCGGCGACTTCGTCTCCTACGCCGGCAAGTACGTCGAGCCCAGGCAGCCGGGCAACTGGCTCGACCCCGGCCCGTACGGGTGCCTCGGCACCGGGCTCGGCTACTCCATCGCCGCCCGCCTGGCCCGCCCGTCCGCGCAGGTCGTGCTCCTGCTCGGCGACGGCGCCGCCGGCTTCTCCCTGATGGACGTCGACACCCTCGTCCGCCACCGGCTGCCGGTCGTCATGATCTGCGGCAACAACGGCATGTGGGGCCTGGAGAAGCACCCCATGCAACTCCTGTACGGCTACGACGTGGCCGCCGACCTCCAGCCGCAGTGCCGCTACGACCAGGTCGTGACCGCCCTGGGCGGCGGCGGCGAGCTGGTCACCAAGCCGTCGGAGATCGGCCCGGCGCTGCGCAGGGCGTTCGACTCCGGCATCCCGTACATGGTGAACATCGCCACCGACCCGCAGGTCGCCTACCCCCGCAACACGACGGGGATCTGACCCCCTACGACTTCGGCGTGGCCGTGGGGGTCGGCGACGGCGTCGGCGTCGTGCAGATGCCGTCGATGACGTAGAGCGTGACCACCTTCGTCTCCGGGACCACCGTGCCGCCGGCCGGCACCGTCTTGGTGATCCTGCGGCAGGCGGGGTCGTCGGTGGTCACGGACGAGTCGCGGACGCGCACCAGCAGCCCCGCGGCCTCGACCATCTCCTGCCCCTTGAGGAAGGGCAGCCCGGCGACCTTGGGCACCGTGATGTTCTTGACCGTCGTCGTCGGCGTGCTCGACGGCGACTTGGTCGGTCCCTTCGTGGTGGTCGGGGTGGTGGTGGGCGTGCTCGTCGGCTCCTCGGTCTCCGTCGGCTCCTCGGTCTCGTCGCGCGTGGGCGGCCTGGTGGTGGGCGGCACGGCCGTCCTCGTGGGGGTCCTCGTCGGGGGCTTGGTCTTCGTGGGACCGTTCTTCGTCGGGCCGGGGATGTCGTCGCTGTTGCCGTCGTTGGAGGCCGTGACGGTCGGCGTCGGCGCGCCGGGCACCATGCCCGTCAGCGCGACCGCACCCGCGCCCACGCCGAGCACCACCGCGACCGCGAGGCCGACGACCAGGCCGGTCCTGCGCGGCGCCTTGGCGGCGCGGCGGCCACCCGGGCGGCGCTCGCCGACGGCGGCGGTGGTCTCCTCCGACGAGGCCGGCAGGTGCGCCCCCGTCTGGAACGCGTTGCCCCCGGCCGGCGGCTGTCCTCCCGGGTAGGCGGGCGGCTGACCCGGCTGGTGGGCGCCCGTCTGCTGGGAGTGGCCCGTCTGGTAGGCGCCGGTCTGGTAGGCGCCGGTCTGGTACGACTCGGGCGGCGCGGCCATCGTGGCGCCCGTGGCCGGCGGCGCGATCTCGGCCACCGGCGTGATCGCCTGACCCTGCCCGGCCGCGCGGGCCGCCTCGCTCATGGCCTTCGCCGTCGGGAAACGCCGGGCGGGGTCCTTCGACAGGGCCACCTCCACCAGCGTCCTGATCTGCGGCGGGATGTCCGCGGGCAGCGGCGGCGGGGCCTCGCGGATGTGCTTGAGCGCGATCGTGACCGCGCTGTCACCGTCGAACGGCCGCTGTCCCAGCAGGCATTCGTAGGCGACCACGCCGAGCGCGTAGATGTCCACGGCCGGCGTGACCGGCGCGCCCTCGGCCTGCTCGGGCGCGCAGTAGGCGGCCGTGCCCAGCACCATGCCGGCGTCGGTCAGCCGGTTGGCCAGGTCGGAACGGGCGATGCCGAAGTCGGTGAGCACCAGCGTGCCGTCGCGCTGCACGAGCAGGTTGCCCGGTTTCACGTCGCGGTGCACGATCCCCTGGTCGTGCACCGCCTGCAGGGCCGAGGCGGCCTGCGCGATGAGCTCCATGGCCGCCTGCGGCGGGATCCGGCCGAGCCGGGCCAGCAGCCGGTCGAGCGGCTCCCCGTCCACGAACTTCATCACGAGGTAGACGGTGTCGCCGCTCACCCCGTAGTCGTAGACGTCGACCACGCCGGAATGGTTGATCGTGGCCATCGCCCTGGCTTCCCCCTGGAACCTGGCGACGAATCCCCGATCATCCATGCGGCCTGGGAGCAGCACTTTGACGGCGACGGTGCGGGCGAGCACGATGTCCTCGCCTCGCCACACCTCGCCCATGCCGCCGGCGCCGATGCGGGTATCCAGTCGATACCGCCCCGCCAGCGTCGTGCCTTGGGCAACCATGACTCCCCCGCTACCCCCCTACATCGGTAACCTCGCCCACCCCGCGGTTCTCCAACAAAGCGAACTTTTGTCGCGGTGAGGTAACACAGTGGTCACGGAAACCCCGAGAGTGTACCTGTCCCAGGAGCCCCATATGCCACTCATATGCCGCAAGCCGTACAAACCCTATCCTGGAGCCTTATGGGCGGTGTTGTCCGCGTTTCCTGGAGATCAGAACCGCCCTGGGTAGGCTGACCCCCATGACGCTCTCACCTGGCCTGCGCTCGCAACTGCTCACCATGGTCGAGAGATCCGACACAGCCGAGCGGGCCGGCAGCGGCGACGTGCCCGTGCTGGCCACGCCCAGGCTGCTCGCGCTGGCCGAACGCGCCACCGTCGAGGCCGTGCGCCCGCACCTGGCCGAGGGCGAGACGTCCGTCGGCACCCGGGTCGAGCTCGAACACCTGGCCGCCAGCGCCGTCGGCGACCACGTCGAGCTCACCGCCGAGCTCATCGGCGTGGACGGCCGGCGCCTGGTCTTCGCCTTCGAGGCCCGCGACCGGCAGGGCACGCTCGTGGGCCGGGGCATGGTCGAGCGGGTGGTCGTCGACCGCGCCAGGTTCCTGGCCCGCCTCAGTCGATGACGGCGATCAGGTCGCCCTCCTGGATCACGTCGCCCTCGGCCACCTCGATCTGCGACACCACGCCCTCGTCCTCGGCGAGCACGGGGATCTCCATCTTCATCGACTCGAGGATGACCAGCGTGTCCCCCTCGGAGACCGCCTCGCCCTCCCGGACGACCACTTTCCACACGTTCGCCACCATCTCGGCGCGTACCTCGGCCACCGGTGCTCTCCTCTTCCGACGCCACCAACAATGTCGACCGGGTCAGGCCCGCATTCGCCCGACCAGACCCGTGTCGTAGTCTCCCGCGACGAATGCCGGGTTCTCCAGCAGCTCGGCGCAGAAGGGCAGATTGCTCTTCGGCCCCTCGACGGTGAACTCCGCGACCGCCTTGCGTCCCAGTTCCAGCGCCTCGGTACGGTCGGCCCCGAGCACGCACAGCTTGGCCATCAGCGGGTCGTAGAACATGGTCACCGTGTTGCCCGCCGCGTAGCCGGAGTCGACGCGGACGCCGTCGCCGGCGGGCTCGTCCCAGGTGGTGATGCGGCCGGGCCCGGGCAGGAAGCGCTTGGGGTCCTCGGCGTAGACCCGGAACTCGATCGCGTGCCCCTCGGGCGCCACCGTGATCTCCGGGCTCTCCCCGGCGGCCACACGGAGCTGCAGCTCCACCAGGTCGAGGCCGGTGACCAGCTCCGTGACCGGGTGCTCGACCTGCAGCCTGGTGTTCATCTCCAGGAACACGAAGTCCTGGGCGTCGGCGTCGACCAGGCACTCGACCGTGCCCGCGCCGAGATAGCCGACGGCCTCGCCGGCCCGCACGGCCGCGGCCAGCATGCGGTCGCGCAGCTCGGGGCCGATGCCGGGGGACGGCGACTCCTCGACGACCTTCTGGTGGCGGCGCTGCACCGAGCAGTCGCGCTCGCCCAGGGCCAGCACCCGGCCGTCGGGCAGGCCGAGGATCTGCACCTCCACGTGGCGGGCACGTTCGACGTAGCGCTCCAGCAGCACCGCGGGCCCGGCCAGCGCGTCGCCCGCGCCGCCCGCCGCGGCCGCCGCGGCGAACCGGGCCGCCGCTCTTGCCGCCTGCTCGAACGCCTTGGCCAGCCCGGCGTCGTCACGGGCCACGCTCATGCCGATCCCGCCACCGCCGCCGGCGGTCTTGACCATGACCGGGTAGCCGATCAGCTCGGCCGCGTCGAGCGCCGCGACCAGGTCGGTGACCGGTTCCCTGGTGCCCGCGGCGACGGGCACGCCCGCCTGCTCCATGAGGTTCCTGGCGTTGATCTTGTCGCCCATGCGGTCGATGGACTCCGGCGACGGCCCGATCCACACGAGACCGGCCTCGATCACCGCCCGCGCGAACGCGGCGCTCTCCGACAGGAAGCCGTAACCGGGGTGCACCGCGCCCGCTCCCGTGGCGCGGGCCGCGTCCAGCACCCTGGCGGGGTCGAGATAGCTCTGCGCGGGATCGGCCGGGCCGATCAGCACCGCCTCGTCGGCCTCGCGCACGAACGGCAGCCCGGCGTCGGCCTCGGAATGGACGGCGACGGCACGCAGGCCCATCCGCCTGACCGTACGGATGATCCGCCGGGCGACCTCCCCCCGGTTGGCGATCAGAACGGGTCCGAGCGTCTCAGCAATCACGCGGACAACCCTATGACCGCCGTCGGCTCGTCCCCCTTCCCGTGAAGTACCGATCAACGGAGAACGATCTGTAGAAACCCCACAAAGGTGGGCAATCAGCTAGACGCGGCCTCTGCCGACCACCCGGGCCAGGGCGTCGAGCGCGGCGGCGTCGTACGCACTGCCCGCCGTGAGCCCGATGCGCTCCAGCGCCGCCCCCGACCGGTCGCGATCGGTGGACGGGCCCACCAGGTCGTCGTAGGCGTTGGCGACCCTGATGATGCGGCTGGACAGCGGCGGGTCGTCGGCGATCTCGTCGCACTGCCTCCGGACCACCTCGGCCACCCGGTCGAGCACGCCCGTCTGCCTGATCACCTCGGCCCCCAGCTCGGCGATGCGCCGCGCCTGCTCCGGATCGGCCAGCACGGTGGCGCCGCCCGGGATGGGATCACGCAGCGAGAGCTGGCCGATGTCGTGCATGAGGGCCGCGTACTCCAGCTCCAGCAGCTCGGGCTCGGCCATGCCCAACTCCCGGCCGATGGCCACGGCCAGCCGGGACACCCGGCGCGAGTGGCCGGGCTCGACGTAGCCGCCGACCTCGGTGACCCGCGACAGGGCGCGGACGGTCTGCAGGTAGGTGGCGCGGATGCCGGCGTACTTGCGGAAGGCCACCTGCGTGACCAGCAGCGGTGCGGCGAACACCAGCAGCGCCACCAGGTCCATGCTGTGCGTGGCGAGCGCGAGCAGCACGCCGGAGGCGGCCACCGCGGCCCCCAGCGGGAACGCCATGTTGATCTCGTCGCGCACCGCCACCCGGAACGCGGTGCGCAGCCGCTCGGCCCGCAGCAGCGCCGCGATCAGCACGTCGACCAGCAGCGTCACCGTGATCAGCGAGACCATCACCACGAGCGCCGGCCACCAGGTGTGGGCGCCCGGCGGCGGCTTGGTGAGCTGGTAGAGCGGGTCGGCCAGCGGGCGGAAGGCGAAGGCCAGCAGCGCGCCGGTGAGCAGGCGGCGGGCCATCGCGTCGAGCCGCGGCGGCCGGCCGACGGCCAGGTGGGGCAGCGCGCCCGCGACCATCCCGGCCGCGATCACGGCCACGACCTGCAGCGCGGAGTGGCGCAACTGGTTCTGGCTGAGGTCGAGCAGCAGGGTGTAGCCGAGCGCCGCGGCGGCGCCGATGGGCGCGACCTCCCTGTTGCCCGGCATGGTCAGCCGGGCCAGCTCGCCGACCGCGATCAACGCGCCGAACCCGATGGCGATCTCCGGACGGTCGAGCCCGACGGCCGCCGTGTGCGCCACGCCCGCGACGGCGACCAGACCGGCCGCGCAGATCAGCAGCAACTGGCCGGAGTCGAGCCGGCGCAGGACCGTGGTCGGCGTCCTGTCGGCGCGCCGGGCGCGCTCTGTGGTGGTCATGGCCCGCTCACGACCTGGATCGGCATCGTCGGGTCGTCGTGGTCCTTGATCGTCGCCTCGGCGGCGTCGGGCGGCGGCGCCTCGACCCGGCGCGGCGGCTGCCAGGGATTACGGTCCAGCGCCCGGATGAACGCGGCCACCATGACCGGGTCGAAGTGCGTGCCGGCGCACTTGCGCAGTTCCTCCACCGCCACCTCGACCGGGCGCGCCCCCCGGTAGGAACGGTCGGAGGTCATCGAGTCGAACGCGTCGGCCACCGCGATCACCTTGGCGAACTCGGGGATCTCGTCGCCGGCCAGGCCCATCGGGTAGCCGGTGCCGTCGTGGCGCTCGTGGTGGTGCATGATCCCGGCGTAGGCCTCGTCGAGGAAGCCGATGCCGCGGACGATCTCCAGCCCGCGCATCGGATGGAGCTGGATCGCGGCGAGCTCCCCCTCGGTGAGCGGGCCGTCCTTCTGCAGCACCTTCGTGGGCACGCCCAGCTTGCCGACGTCGTGGAGCATGCCGGCGTAGCGGATGGCGCGCAGGCGTTCGAGCCTCATGCCGATCTCCTCGGCGATCATGCTGGAGGCGAGCGAGACGCGCGTGCAGTGGCCCCGGGTGTAGTAGTCCTTGGTCTCGACGGCCTGGCAGAGCGCGGCGATGGTGGCGTCGTACGAGCGCTGCTGGGCGTGGTACTGGCCGAACGCCCATCGGGCCACGAACAGCGGCATCAGCACCAGCACCGCCGAGATCGACTGCACGGTCGCCCACAACCCGGCCACCAGCAGCCCGAACGTGCCGTAACCGAGGTAGGACAGCAGGAACTGGACCATGCCACGCAGCGGCACCTCCGTGGCCCGCACACTGGTCGCCAGGCTGATCATGGTCAGCGTGAGCACGATGTTGAGCGGCACGAACACGGCGGTCGCGGCGGCGTAGGGGCCGATGAGGCTGTCGAACTCGTTGACCCGCGGCACCCCGACCGTGCCATGCAGCCACTCGTAGACCCAGCCGGAGGCGTAGCCGCAGATGGCGAACTGGGCGCCGTTGAACAGCCGTTTGATCAGCGGCAGCCCCGGCCGCACGCTGACCGCGGCGGTGAGCCCCACCAGCGCCGCGCCCTCCGGCCCGATCAGCACGACCGCGGCCAGCGACGCCGAGAAGCTCACCGACACCGCGAACTGCTCCACGTTGAGCAGCGTCGGCATCGACTCGCACACCAGGAAGAGCAGCGCGAGCACCAGCAGGATGTCCAGATTCTCCGGCGCCACGAGCGGGCCGGAGACGATCGCGCTGTGCCCGATGAGAGCGGCCGCCGCCGCGATCACGGCGACCAGGTAGACCCTCGCGGGCCAGGGCAGGTCACGCATTGCGGCCCCCTACGGCGGTCAGGTCCAGGAAACCCCTGGCGGAAGCGCGCCGATGCCGGCCAGGACCACCATCGAGGTGACCACGATGACGGCGGCGAGCGACCGGGTGAACCTGTCCTTCAACATCCCACATGCCTCCACGTCGACTTCTGGAGCTCACGCTACAGAAGAGGACGTCACCGTACGGGCCGAGCGGGAAATCGCAAGCAAAGTGTAATCAAGCAACTACCTGGCGCGACTCCGCGCCCAGGCCACGGTGTTCTTCACGCCGGTCGGCAGGTCGGTGCGCGGCTCCCAGCGAAGCCCCTCGTGGGCGGGCACCGGATCGACGGCCATCGCCGGCAGGTCGCCGACGCGCGGGGGCGCGAAGCCCGGCTTGTCGTGGGCCCCGGCCGCGTCGGCGATCAGCGAGTGCAGGCGCCTGTCGGTGGTCTGGATGCCGGTGCCGAGGTTGAAGCGGCGGCCGTTGCCCTCGCTGCCGCAGGCCCGGACGAAGCCGTCGACCACGTCGTCGACGTAGACGTAGTCGCGGGTCTGGGTGCCGTCGCCGTAGAGGACGGTGGGGGTGCCGTTGAGCAGGGCGTCGGTGAAGATCGACACGACGCCGGCCTCGCCGTCGGGCGACTGGCGCGGCCCGTAGACGTTGGAGAGCACCAGCGTGGTGTACTCCAGGCCGTAGAGGGCGCGGAAGGTCGCCAGGTAGGTCTCGGCGCTCAGCTTGGAGGCCGCGTACGGCGAGCGCGGGTCGGTGGGCGCGTCGCCGGGCACGGGGATCGTGGCGGGCCGGCCGTAGACCGCCACCGACGAGGCGAACACCACCTTGCGCGTGGTGCCCTCCTTGGCCGCCGTCAGCACCGACGCGGTGCCCTCGACGTTGAGCCGGGCGTCGTGGACGGGGTCGGCGACGCTCTTGCGTACGCTGATCTGGGCGGCCAGGTGGCAGATGACCTCGGGCCGCAGCTCGGCCGCCAGCCCGATGATCGCCGGGTCGCGCACGTCGAGGACGTGCAGGCTGAAACGGTCGCTCTCGGCGGCGTTGACCAGGTTGTCCCTGCTGCCGGAGGACAGGTCGTCTACGGCGACGACCTCGTGTCCGTCCGCGAGCAGGCGGTCGACGAGATTCGACCCGATGAAACCGGCACCACCGGTGACTAGGACGCGCATGGCGTGAATCCTAGTCGGCCAGCTCCGACCTCACCTGCTCGATCCGCGCCAGCACCTTGGAACGCAGATCGGCGGGGACGGGGTCGCAGCCGCAGTGCTTGGCCACGAGCGCCTTGACCGCCTTGTCGAGGTCGTACTCCTTCAGGCACGGGCTGCACTCGTCGAGATGCACGCGGATGTCGGAGACGTCACCCTCGGTCAGCTCGCCGTCGAGATAGGCGTAGACCTTGTCCAGTACCTCGCGACAGTCGGTGTCGTGCGGGTTGCCACAGCTCATTTCGATCCCTCCGAGGGGACCAGGCCGCGCTCGCGGGCGTAGTCCTCAAGGAGGCCCCGGAGCTGCCTGCGTCCCCGATGCAGCCTGGACATCACGGTGCCGATGGGAGTGCCCATGATGTCGGCGATCTCCTTGTAGGGGAAGCCTTCGACGTCGGCGAGGTAGACGGCGATCCTGAACTCTTCCGGCAGCGCCGCGAGCGCCTGCTTGATGTCGCCGTCGGGGAGGTGCTCCAGCGCCTCGACCTCGGCCGACTTCAGCCCGCTGGAGGTGTGGGACTCGGCGCGCGCGAGCTGCCAGTCCTCGATCTCCTCGGTGCCGGACTGCTTGGGCTCACGCTGCTTCTTGCGGTAGCTGTTGATGAACGTGTTCGTCAGGATCCGGTAGAGCCACGCCTTGAGGTTCGTGCCCTGCTGGAACTGGTGGAACGACGCGAACGCCTTGGCGAAGGTCTCCTGAAGCAGGTCCTCCGCGTCCGCTGGATTCCGGGTCATCCGGAGCGCGGCGGAGTAGAGCTGTTCGAGATACGGCATGACGTCGCGCTCGAACCGCTCGCTGCGCTGCTCCAGAGTCTCCGCGCCTGTCGCGGGCACCGGACCCACCCCCCTAAGATCACCGGTGGCCGGCTGTGGCGGTACACCGTACTCAGGGGAGAATACCCGCTGGCCGATGACCTCCTGGTCATCGGGGCGCGGTCTTTCCAATGTGAGCATGCTCGTCGCAACACGCCCGCGCCCTTGTCTGTTCCCGCAAGATAGAAGGTACAGAGGACCCGGTGCGGGGAACGTCCATACGTACCGGCTGGTAGCCCTTTTTCCGGAACTCAGGAGTCGCGTGTGCTGCCCATTCCGGCCGAGGAACTGAACGGCTCTGGGACGCTCGGGCCGTACTGGACCTTCTACCGCGCCGTCGCCGCCGAGCAACTGAACCGCTGGCTCCCCGGCGAACCGTCGGTGATCCTCGATCTGTCCGGCGGCCGCGGACGCTGGTCCGGCCAGGCCGCGAGGGCGGGACACCGGGTGATCGAGGTGCTCGACTTCCGCCGGACCGTGGACGCGCAGTCCCGTTTGCGGGACGCCGACCGGGTTCGGCACGTACGCGCCGATGATCTGGCCTTTCTTCCCGACGAGAGCGTTGACGCGGTGGTCGCCGAGGAACGCGCGATGTCGATCGAGCTCATGGCCGAGTCGGCGATGAGCGACGTGGCCCGGGTGCTGCGTCCGGGCGGGCGCGCGCTGGTGTGCGTCGACTCGCTGGTGCTCGGCATGGCGATCCTGGCCGAGCAGGAGCAGTGGCAGCACCTGCGGCAGACCGGCGAGGTCATGCTGGTGCCCTGGCCCGACGGCAGCATCACGCGCTGCTTCAGCAGCGGCCAGCTCCGCGAGTTGCTGATGGGGGCCGGGCTGGAGGTGGAGTGGATGCGGCCGCGCACGGTGTTGTCGCCGTCCACGGTGGACCACGTGCTCGGGTCCGACGGACGGGCCCTGACCTGGCTCGTGCGCACCGAGCTCGACGCCCATCCCGACGACGACGACACGGTGGGCATCCACCTGGTGGCCAGCGCCCGCAAGAGCTGACCCGCCGCCCGGCTTCCCGAGGGCCGCCGTTCTCCTCGTCCGGCGGCCTTCGGTTTCTGCGCGGGTCAGCGGCGGCGTTCGCGTTTCCCCTGGCACTGCACGCAGCGGGCGGCCTCCGGGCGGGCCTCCAGCCTGCCCTCGGGGACCGGCTTGTCGCAGTCGACGCACCTGCCGTACGCGCCTTCGTCCAGGCGCCTGATCGCCTCGGTCACCGCGCGGCGTTGCGCGGTCGCCACGGTGAGCATGGCCTGCGCGCGGTCGGCGTCGGTGAGGTCGGAGCCCGCGTCGGCCGCCGAGTGCTCGCGGATCGCGACGGGGTCGCCCTGAAGGACCCCGATCGAGCGGTCCAGCTCCGCGAGCATGTCTTCGAGCCGCTTACGAGCGGTCGTGACGTCCACGAATCCGCACCTCCGGGTGAAAAGGGGGAAGCCCGCGGCTAGGACTCCCCGATTGTCCCGCCCGGCGCAATTAGGGGCATGTTGTGGCGGTGACACCGTGTGAACGGTCGCATCGCTTTCCTCACCGAATGCCCACTTACCATGCTTCTTACACCTTTAGAAAAGACCGGCTTCCTCCTCGTCGGGAAGCGGTTTGATGAGATCCGGCCCATTGTTCCGGACATTATTGACATCAGTAGAAACGGGATATGCCGCCAGCCTCCCGGCCTCCGCGGGCACCAGGAGTCGTGAGGCGCGCTCGGTGTCGGTGAGGCCCGGGTCGAGCCAGTCGGCCCAGCGGTCGCGCTCGATCATCATGGGCATCCTGTCGTGGATGCGGCCGAGCTGGTCCTCCGCGTCCGTGGTGATGACCGTGCAGGTCACCAGCCACTTGAGCGGGTCGTCGTCGTCGCGGGTGCGGTCCTTCCAGAACTCGTACAGGCCGGCCATGGCCAGCACGCCGCCGTCGGCCGGGTGGATGAAGTACGGCTGCTTCTTCTTCTCGCCCTCGACGGCCATCCACTCGAAGTAGCCGTCGGCCGGGATCAGGCACCTGCGCTTGGCGAACGCCTGCCGGAACGACGGCTTCTCGGCCAGCGTCTCGGCCCTGGCGTTGATCAGCCGGGAGCCGATCGACGGGTCCTTGGCCCAGACCGGCACCAGGCCCCACCTGACGATCCTGAGCTGCCGGACCGCGTGCTCGTCCTCCTTGGAGGTCCGGCTCATGACCGCGTAGACGTTCTTGGTGGGGGCCACGTTGAAGTCGGCGCCCAGCTCCTTGTCGGGCTCGCCGTCGAGCTCGACCTGGAACTCCTCCAGCAGCTCGTGCTTCTTGCGCGCCGAGGCGTATCTACCGCACATGTCCCCACATTGCCATACGTCCGGGCCTCGCCTCGCGGCTTCGCCTCCGGCCGGGACGGCTTCGCTTCGCGGAAGGGCGACGCGTCGTCCACAGGCCGTGAACGCGCCGTACCAGGCCCAGTAGGCTTTGGACATGCCCGCTCAGCACTGGCCCGCGCCGACGGCCGACACGCCCGTCAACGCCTCCGTCCGCCTGCCCGGCTCCAAGTCCGTCACCAACCGGGCGCTGCTGCTCGCCGCACTGGCCGACGGTCCGGGCGTCGTGCGCCAGGCGCTGCGCAGCCGCGACGCCGACCTCATGGTGTCGGCCCTGCGCGCGCTCGGCGCCACGCTGACGGCCGTGCGCGAGACCACCGACGCGGTCGACTGGGAGGTGACGCCGGGCCCGGTCCGCGGCGGCGCGCGCATCGACGCCGGGCTGGCGGGCACGGTCATGCGGTTCGTCCCGCCGATGGCGGCGCTGGCCGACGGCTCGGTCTTCTTCGACGGCGACCCCTACGCCCGCAGGCGTCCGATGGGCCCGATCCTCGACGCCCTGCGCGCGCTCGGGGCGCGCATCGACAACGACGCGCTCCCGTTCACCATCACCGGGCCGCTGACCGGCGGCGAGGTCACCATCGACGCCTCCGGCTCCTCGCAGTTCGTCTCGGGGCTGATGCTGACGGCCGCGCGGTTCGCGAAGGGCGTGACGATCCGGCACGTCGGCCCGCCGGTGCCCTCCCAGCCGCACATCGAGATGACCGTCCACATGCTGCGCGAGGCCGGGGTCAGGGTCGACGACACCGAGCGCGACGTGTGGCGGGTGGAGCCGGGCCCGATCGCGGCCAGGGACATGACGGTCGAGCCCGACCTGTCCAACGCGGCGCCGTTCCTGGCCGCCGCGCTGGTCACGGGCGGCACGGTCACGGTCCCCCGCTGGCCGGCGGAGACCACCCAGCCGGGCGACGCGCTGCGCGGCCTGCTCACCACCATGGGCGCCACGGTGACCCGCGACGGCGACGACCTGGTCGTCACCGGCACGGGCGAGGTCAAGGGCCTCGACGCCGACCTGCACGAGGTGGGCGAGCTGACCCCCACGATCGCCGCGCTGGCCGCCCTGGCCACCACGCCGAGCCGCATCCGCGGGGTCGGCCACCTGCGCGGCCACGAGACCGACCGGCTGGCCGCGCTGGCCAACGAGATCAACGCCCTCGGCGGCGACGCGGAGGAGACGGCCGACGGCCTGCTCATCCGTCCTCGCCCGCTGCGCGGCGGCGTGTTCCACAGCTACGACGACCACCGCATGGCCACGGCCGGGGCCGTGATCGGCCTCGCGGTGCCGGGCGTGGAGGTGGAGAACATCGCGACGACCGCCAAGACGTTGCCGGAGTTCGTCCAGATGTGGGCGGCGATGCTGGAGGCCCGATGAGCGGCGATGATCGCGCGTTTCACGGCAGGCGGCGGGGGCACTTCGCAGGAGGGTCCGGCGTGAGAGGAAGCGAGCGCATGGGAGCGGACCGCTGAGAAAGCGGGAGTACGACGAGGACGACGTACGGGTCAGGCCGGGCAAGGGCTCGCGCCCGCGCACCCGCATCCGTCCCGCGCACGAGGACGCCGTGGAGGGCTTCGTGGTCGCCGTCGACCGGGGCCGCTACACCACCCTGGTCGAGCCCGAGCGCGGCCACAAGCGCAAGCAGCAGCAGCGCCGGCTCGTGGTCGCCATGAAGGCCCGCGAGCTGGGCCGCAAGGGCATCGTGGTCGGCGACCGGGTGGCCCTGGTCGGCGACGTGTCGGGCCGCCCCGACACGCTGGCCAGGGTGGTCCGGGTGGAGCCGCGCACCTCGATGTTGCGCCGCTCGGCCGACGACACCGACGACACCGACGGCATCGAGCGGCCGGTCGTGGCCAACGCCGACCAGCTCGTGATCGTCACGGCGCTGGCCGACCCGCCGCCCCGGCCCCGGATGATCGACCGGATCCTGGTGGCGGCGTTCGACGCCGAGATCGACGCCCTGCTCTGCCTGACCAAGTCCGACCTCGCCTCGCCGGACGAGCTGGTCGCCCTGTACGAGCCGCTGGGCGTGCCGCACATCGTGGTCCACAAGGGCGGCTCCCTCGACGAGCTGCGCGACCACCTGGCCGGCCGCATCAGCGTGCTGGTGGGCCATTCGGGCGTGGGCAAGTCCACCCTGGTCAACGCCCTGGTGCCCGATGCCAACCGCGCGGTCTCGCACGTCAACGCGGTCACCGGCCGCGGCCGCCACACCTCCACCTCGGCCGTCGCGCTGGAGCTGCCCGAGGGCGGCTGGATCATCGACACGCCGGGGGTGCGCAGCTTCGGCCTGGCCCACGTGTCGGTCGAGACCGTGCTGGCCGCCTTCCCCGACCTGGTGGAGGGCACGGTCAACTGCCCGAAGGGCTGCACCCATCTCGGCGACGGCTGCGCGCTCGACGCCTGGGCGGCCGCGGGCAACGCCGACCCGGCCCGCCTGGAGTCGCTGCGCCGCCTGCTGTCCAGCCGCGAGGGCGCCCCCGACGAGCCCGCCGCCTGATCACCGGCCGTTCAGGGGCGGTTGGGGCGCAGCGTCCAGGTGACGGTGAGGCTGGAGACCAGGGTGCCGGCCGCGTCGCGCACGTCGACCAGCACGTCGAAGACCGGCCGCTCGCCGGCGTCCAGCTTGCCGACGACCTCCTCCCTCGACGCGGCCACCCGTGCCTCGGCCCGCACCTCCCCCAGGGCCACCTTCCGGAACTCGATGGTCGCCGTCGTGGGCAGCGGCACGCTGCGGCTGAGCTGGTCGCCGAACCTGGACAGCACCGCCGCGCCCGACGCCGACTCGGCCAGGGTGAACAGCGTGCCCGCGTGCGGCCCGGCCACGTGGTTGTGCAGCTCGGGCCGGTCGGGCAGCCGGCATTCCGCCCGGCCGTCCTCGACCGAGTCGAACACGATCCCCAACGTACGGGCGAATGGAACGGTTTCGAGAAGGAAGGCACCTACATCAGTGGACATAGGAGACATGTTACTGGTCAGTAGGTGAAAAGGGAGTTACCAGAAAAGAGGCTCCGGTGACTGATGTCCGGCACGACCGACGCGATAGCGTGGCTGACCGTGCAGGGTTACAACGACGATCTACGCCTCGCTCACGTCATGGCGGACGCCGCCGACGACCTGACCATGCGGCGCTTCAAGGCGGTCGACCTCAAGGTCGAGACCAAGCCCGACCTGACGCCGGTCAGCGACGCCGACCGCGCCGTCGAGGAGGCCATCCGCGGCACGCTGCGCCGGGCCCGGCCGCGTGACGCGGTGGTGGGCGAGGAGTTCGGCAAGACCGGGTGGGGAGCCCGGTCGTGGATCATCGACCCCATCGACGGCACCAAGAACTACGTGCGCGGCGTGCCCGTGTGGGCCACGCTGATCGCCCTCATGGAGTACGGCAAGGTCGTCGTCGGCCTGGTGTCGGCCCCCGCGCTCGGCCGTCGCTGGTGGGCGGCGACCGGCGGCGGCGCCTGGACCGGCAGGAGCCTGGCCAAGGCCTCCAGGATGAGCGTCTCCTCGGTCACCAGGCTGGAGGACGCCTCCTTCTCCTACTCCAGCTTCGGCGGCTGGGAGAAGCTCGGCAAGCTGGACAACTTCCTCGACCTCGGCCGCGCCTGCTGGCGCACCCGCGCGTACGGCGACTTCTGGTCGCACATGATGGTCGCCGAGGGCTCGGCCGACGTGTCCGCCGAGCCGGAGCTGTCGCCCTGGGACATGGCGGCCCTCACCGTGATCGTCGAGGAGGCCGGCGGCGTCTGGACCGACCTCGCCGGCGTGCGCGGCCTGGAGGGCGGCAGCCTGGTCTGCACGAACGGCGCCCTCCACGACGAGGTGCTGAACCGGCTCAACGGCACCACGATCACCTCCTGAGAGCCCGCTTCAGGCCGTCTCGAAGTCGGTGCACAACCATCGGTGGCCGTGCCGCTCCAGCCGTACGGCCAGAACGTGACTGCGCTCGCCGCAGTGCACCAGCACGCACATCTCGACGGCCCCTTCCCGCGGCTCCTTGACGTGCGGGCTCCCGACGAACGGCGGCCGATCGGCGGAGATCATCTGCCCTGCCCTGACGAGGTCGCGGTAGGCCCGGCCGGTGAGCCGGTCGGCCACCGACTCCGGCGGGCGGCGACCCGTCAGCACCTCGGCCAGCGCCTGCCCGAGCTGGCGCAGCCTGCGTTCGTCGGGCCGGGCTCCGGGCGGCCCCCAGACCAGCGGGGTCAGGGCCAGTGCGCCGTGCGTGGGGTCGTCCGCCATGCGCCCTCCAATTTACTCAGGGGGAAGAAGGAAACGCCTTAATGAGTTTTCGGCCGGGGCCGCCGGATACGAAATCCGCCAACTTTACCCGGCCGCCGTCCTCTTTCCTCCCCTTGGGCGGAGAAATGCTTCGCGCGGCTGGATCCCCTATTTCTTTATCGGTTGTTCAGAGCGACAACACCCGGGCGACCGCATCCAGCAATGAGTCGCGGTAGGAGGCTCCGTACAGGACCACGTGCACCAGCAGCGGATGGAGCTGGTGCAGCGGCACCCGCTCCCGCCACCCCGGCGCGAGCGGGAACTCCTCCCGGTACGCCCCCATCACCCGATCCAGGTACGGCAGCCCGAACAGGGCGAGCATGGCCAGGTCCGTCTCCCGGTGCCCGCCGTGGGCCGCCGGATCGACGAGCACCCCGGTGCCGCCGGACCACAACACGTTCCCGCTCCACAGGTCCCCATGGACGCGGGCGGGCGGCTCGGGCGGCCCGGCCACCTCGGCGAACCGTTCCACGGCCCGCTCGACCAGCCTCACGTCCGCGGCCGGCAGCCGCGCCCGGCGCAGGAACGGCAACACCCGCCGGGAGGCGTAGAAGGACGGCCAGTCGCCGTCGGGCGAGTTGTCCATGGGCAACTCGGCGATGAACCCCGGCCAGGGCGCGCCGAACCCGGCCGCCCCGGCGCGGTGCAGACGGGCCAGGTCACGGCCGAACCGCAGGGCCGCCTCGGCGGTGGGCGCCTCCTGCGGCACCCACGACAACACCAGCCGGTCGGGGCCGGCCTCCACGACCTCGGGCACGGTGATCGCCTCTCCCAGCCAGCGCAACCCGGCGGCCTCGGAGGCGAACACGTCGGAGGCAGGACCGATCTTGGCGAACACCTGCCGCCCGTCCTCCAGCACGCCGCGCTGCAGCCGGCAGCCGTGGGAGGAGCCGAGGTCCTCAGTCGATCTCATCGGCGATGTGGGCGGCCACGCCCTTCGAGGCCGTCTCCAGCATGGTCAGCACCTCCTCGAAACCCTCGCGGCCACCGTAATAGGGGTCGGGCACCTCGGCGCCGTCCGGCGCGCCGGGATCGAACGAACGGAACAGGCGCACCTCGACGTCGGCGGGCGCCAGGCGGCGCAGGTTGGCCACGTTGTCCCGGTCCATCGCCAGCACCAGGTCGTAACGGTCGAACCAGTCCCGCGTGAACTGCCTGGCGCGGTGGGCGGCGCCGTCGTAGCCGTGCTCGGCCAGGATGCCCAGCGCCCGCTCGTCCATCGGATCGCCCGCGTGCCAGCCGCCGGTGCCCGCGCTCTCGACGACGACCCGGCCGCCGAGCCCACGCTCCTCCAGGGTCCGGCGGAGCACCACCTCCGCCATCGGGGAACGGCAGATGTTGCCCATGCACACGAGACACACGCGATAGCTCATGTATCCCATCTTCGCTGGTCACATTGATGGAGACGACCAGGCGCGTTCACCGAACGTTCACCCTTGTTGGGGGGTCTGAGTCACTTTGCCTGCATAACTTCATGGACGACTAAGGACCAAGTGAGGGGAACCCAACCGTGAAGTATGCAGGCCGGCTCGCCGCCGTCGCCGTCGTCGGCGCGCTCTCGCTCGCTGCGTGCGGCACAGACAACAACAGCTCCGGGGGCACGAACGGCACCAGCTCCGCCGGCGCCCCCGCCGCGGGCAACGACAACGGCCTGAGCGGCACCATCAACGCCGCCGGCTCCTCGGCCCAGGCCAACGCGATCGACCAGTGGAAGAAGGACTTCCAGGCCAAGAACTCGGGCGTGAGCCTGAACTACCAGCCGAGCGGTTCGGGTGCCGGTGTGCAGTCGTTCATCGCGGGCACGGTCGACTTCGCGGGTTCGGACTCCGCTCTCAAGGACGACAAGGGCGAGCCCGCCCAGGCCGACGCCCGGTGCAAGACCGGCAAGGCCATCAACATCCCGATGGTGACCGGCCCGGTCGCGGTGGTCTACAACGTGCCCGGCGTGGACGGCCTGCAGCTGTCGCCCAAGACCATCGGCGGCATCTTCGACAGCAAGATCACCAAGTGGGACGACGCGGCCATCAAGGCCGACAACCCCGACGCCAAGCTCCCGTCCACGCCGATCTCGGCCTTCCACCGCTCGGACGAGTCGGGCACCAGCGACAACTTCACCAAGTTCCTGAAGGCGACCGCCGGCTGGCCGTACGAGCCCGCCAAGGCCTGGCCCGCCGAGGCCAAGGGCCAGGGCGCCAAGGGCTCGGACCAGGTCGCGGCCAGCGTCAAGAGCACCGAGGGCTCCATCGGCTACGTCGAGCTCTCCTACGCCGAGAACTCCCAGCTCAGCAAGGCCAAGGTGGCCAACGGCTCCGGCGAGTTCGTCGAGCTGACCGCCGACAGCGCGGCCAAGACGGTCGAGACCGCCGAGATCACCGGCACCGGCAACGACCTGAAGCTGAGCATCGATTACGCCACCAAGACGGCGGGCGCGTACCCGATCGTGCTGGTGACGTACGAGATCACCTGCGAGAAGGGCCTCGCGCCCGAGCAGGCCAAGGTCGTCAAGGAGTTCCTCACCTACACCTCCAGCGACGAGGGCCAGGCCGCGCTGAAGGACCTCGGCTACGCCCCGCTCGCGGGCGAGCTGCTCACCAAGGTCCGCACCGCCGTCGGCGCGATCTCCTAGCACAACATGACGACCAACGTTCGTACCCGTGGGGGCGGGCCGGCCACGCGCCGGTCCGCCTCGCGGCGCAGCCATGGTGAAGGCCCCTTCAAGTTCGTCTCCACCGGTGCCGGCGTCCTGCTGCTGGGGATCATGGCGGCCATCGCCGTGTTCCTCATCAGCGAGGCCGTCCCGGCCCTGCAGGCGAACAAGGGCAACTTCTTCACCGACCTGATCTGGGAGCCCAACGGCAGCCAGGTCTTCGGCATCGGCGCGCTGGCCTTCGGCACCGTCCTCAGCTCGGCGATCGCGCTGGTCATCGCCACCCCCATCGCGGTGGGCGTGGCGCTGTTCATCTCCCACTACGCGCCCCGTCGCCTGGCAGGGCCGCTCGGCTACCTGGTCGACCTGCTGGCCGCCGTGCCCAGCGTCGTCTACGGCCTGTGGGGCGTGACGTTCCTGGTGCCGCTGCTGCGCACGCCGTCGCAGTGGCTCAACGAGCACCTCGGCTGGTTCCCGCTGTTCTCCGGCGAGGGGGCCATCGGCGGCAAGACCATGCTCGCCGGCGGCATCGTCCTGGCGATCATGATCCTGCCGATCATCGCGGCCATCTCGCGTGAGGTCTTCCTCCAGGCCCCGAAGATGAACGAGGAGGCGGCCCTGGCGCTCGGCGCCACCCGCTGGGAGATGATCAGGATGGCCGTGCTGCCGTTCGGCCGGCCCGGCGTCATCAGCGCCGCCATGCTCGGCCTCGGCCGCGCGATGGGCGAGACCATCGCGGTCGCGCTGATCTTCCCCGCCACCTTCGACCTCAGCTTCGAGATCCTCACCCCGCACGCCAACAGCATCGCGGCCAACATCGCCAACGGCTTCGGCGAGGCCACGCAGGTCGGCCGGGGCGCGCTGATCGCCTCCGGTCTGGTGCTGTTCGTCATCACGCTGCTGGTCAACATGGGCGCACGCATGGTGATCAACCGGCGCAAGGAGTTCAGGGCGGTGGGGGCATGACCATCCAGCACATCTCGACCGGCCGCCGGATCAAGGACAGGTTCGTCCAGGGGCTGGTCTACCTGGCGTTCGCGCTGGCCGTGGTGCCGCTCGTGTCGGTCCTCTGGCTGGTGATCTCGAACGGCCTGGCCCGCTTCGACCTGGAGTTCCTCACCCACTCGATGCGGAACATCGGCGCCCGCGACGTCGGCGGCGGCGCCTACCACGCCATCATCGGCACCTTGGAGCAGGTCCTGCTGGCCTCGCTCATCTCGGTCCCGATCGGCCTGTTCACCGCCATCTACCTGGTCGAGTACGGCCACGGCGGCCGCCTGAGCCGGGCCATCAGCTTCTTCGTGGACGTCATGACCGGCGTCCCTTCAGTCGTTTCCGGCCTGTTCATCCTCGCCTTCTGGGTGCTCTTCCTGGGCAACCCGTTCTCCGGCTTCGCCGGCGCGCTGGCGCTGTCGATCCTGATGATGCCGACCGTGGTCAGATCGGCCGAGGAAATGCTCCGGCTGGTGCCCAACGACCTGCGCGAAGCCTCGTACGCGCTGGGCGTGGCCAAGTGGCGCACGATCCTGAAGGTCGTGCTGCCGACCGCGTTCACCGGCATCGTCACCGGCGTCATGCTGGCCGTCGCCCGCGTGGCCGGCGAGACCGCGCCGCTGCTGCTCACGGTGTTCTTCACCGACTCCATCAACAACGATCCGTTCAGCGGGCCGCAGATGGGCCTTCCGCTCTTCGTCTTCGACCAGGCGGCCCGTCCCAACGACACCGCCATCGACCGCGCCTGGGCCGGAGCCCTCACGCTGATCCTGATCGTCATGCTGCTCAATCTGGTGGCGCGCCTGATCGCCTGGTGGCGCAGGCCCGCCAGGGGCCGATAGGGGGTAACCGCCACAATGTCCAAGCAGATCCAGGTCTCGGGCCTCGACGCGTACTACGGGTCGCACAAGGCGATCGAGGACGTGTCGATGACCATCGAGCCGCGCTCGATCACCGCGTTCATCGGCCCGTCCGGATGCGGCAAGTCGACGTTCCTGCGCACGCTCAACCGCATGCACGAGGTGATCCCCGGCGCCCGCGTCGAGGGCAAGGTCATGCTCGACGGCGAAGACCTGTACGCCCCCACCGTCGAGCCCGTCTCGGTCCGGCGGATGGTCGGCATGGTCTTCCAGCGCCCCAACCCGTTCCCCACGATGTCGATCTACGAGAACGTGGCCGCCGGGCTCCGCCTCAACGGCCGGATCGGCAAGTCCACCCTCGACGGCGTCGTGGAGGAGTCGCTGAAGGGCGCCAACCTCTGGAACGAGGTCAAGGACCGGCTGAACAAGCCCGGCGCCGGCCTGTCCGGCGGCCAGCAGCAGCGCCTGTGCATCGCCCGCGCGATCGCGGTCAAGCCGCAGGTCCTGCTCATGGACGAGCCGTGCTCGGCGCTCGACCCGATCTCGACGCTGGCCATCGAGGACCTGATGGCCCAGCTCAAGGAAGAGTTCACGATCGTGATCGTGACCCACAACATGCAGCAGGCCGCCCGGGTCAGCGACCGGACCGCGTTCTTCAACCTGGCCGCCCAGGGCAAGCCCGGCAAGGTCATCGAGATGGACGAGACCTCCCGCATGTTCACCAACCCTTCGGAGAAGGCGACAGAGGACTACATCACGGGACGCTTCGGCTGATGACCCCACAGCAGGCGGCATCCACGATGAACGGGGACACGCGGACCAAGCCCGTACTGCTCATCGCCGACCCCGACGACGCCGTGGTCGATGACCTGGTCACGGCGCTGGAACGCGAGGGCGTGGCCGTCACCGGCGCGGCGGACGGCGCCCAAGGGCTGCTCCAGGCGGGGGCGCTGCAGCCGGACGTGGTGCTCGTGTCGGCCACGCTCCCGGTCATCGACGCGGTCGACTTCGTCCGCGCGGTACGGCTCGCGCGAGCCGTACCGGTCCTGCTCGGCGTCGGCGAGGGGAACGCCGAGCAGGCCGTACGCGCGCTCGCGGCGGGGGCGGCGGCCTGCGTGGCCCGGCCGTACCGGGTGCCGGAACTGCTGCCGTTCATCCAGGCGGCCTCCCCCGAGTCCCGCAAGCTGCTGGCCGTCGGCGGCGTCGAACTGGACGTCCAGGCCTACCAGGTACGCGTCGACGGCCGCGCCGTGCACCTCCCGCTGCGCGAGTTCGAGCTGCTGCAGTACCTGATGCGCAACGCCGACCGCACGGTCACCCGCGAGCAGATCATGCGGCACGTGTGGCACGCCGCCGCGACCACGTCGACGAACACGATCGCGGTGCACGTCAAACGGCTGCGCGCGCGCCTCGGCGACAACGACGACCAGCTCATCCAGACCGTGCGCGGCGTCGGCTACCGGCTGGTCACGCCGGGCACTTCCGGAAGTCCCGCATGATCCGCTCGGCGACGCCCTCGACGGTCGCGATGCCGTCCCCCACCTCGGCGCTGCCCTCGGTGAGGACGGCGACCGCGTAGTCGTGGCCGCGGCCCCGGATCAGCCCCACGCTGACGGTGGCCCAGCGCCCGTTGGAGACGCGCTTCAGCCAGCCGTTCTTCAGGCGCACGCGCTCGCCCGCGCAGGCCGCGGCGGAGACGCCCCAGTCCTGGCCGCGGACGACCGCGCCCATGAGCCTGAGCGCCTGCGCGCGCTCCTTCGCCTTGAGCGGGCTCTTCCCGGACACCAGCGCCTTCATCAGGCGGACCTGGTCGTCCACCGACGTCTCGGTGATGCCCCAGCAGTAGAGGTCGACGCAGTCCCCCGGGACGCCCCTGGTGTGCCCGAGCCCGAACCTCCGGCCGGCCTCGGTGAAGCCCGCCGCGCCACCGATCCGCAACCAGAGGCGGTCGGCCGCGTGGTTGTCGCTGTAGCGGATCATGAGCTCGGCGTCGCGCCTGACGGGCTCGGGCAGCTTGCGCCACGGTTTCCCGAGCAGCAGCGCCATCAGGATCTGGACCTTGGCCGTACTGGCGGTGATCAGCCGTTCGCCCGGGTGGTAGCGGTAGACGCGGCCGGACGTCAGATCCCTGACCATGGCCGTGACCGGGCCCGGCCGGCCCGCCAGGAAGCGGTCGAGCCGCTTGGTGATCTTCTTGGCCGGGACGGGTTTCACTGCCTTCGGCTTCTTGGCCGGGACCTTCCCGGCGATCGCCGGAGGGCCGAGGCGGTGCGTCATGCGTACCGGCCCTGGCGTGGCGCGCACGTTGTGCACGCTTGCCGTCCCCGGAACCACCGCGTGCGCGCTCACCGGCCCCGGCGTCGCGTACGTGCTCAGCGCCGTCCCCGCGGCCCTGTCCGGGACGAGCAGCGGTGGCAGGAGGGCGAGCGCGAGGGCCAGCCGTGGAAGCGTCCTCACGCTGCCCGCGATCATGCGGTGAATTATCACGAAGAATGGCAACACCGCGCTACGAGTCGCCGGAAATCATCTTCACCTTCTCGCCACCCCACAAAGAACCCGACCACCCCGAAGACGCGCGATGTGGCCACTGGTACGATTCCCCTCTTTCGGGGTTTCCCAGCACTCTCGGGGCAAAAGTGACAACGGGGCCGAGTTATCCGCAGTATCAGGGGCAACAGCAGCAACAGTGGCCGGCCATGCAGCCGCCACCACCACCACCTCCACCCAATCCTCTTCCTCCGCCCAGGCGCCGGACCGGCTTCTGGGTCACCATGGGCATCGTCTCGCTCGTGGTGGCGATCGCCGTGGGCGCCGGCGTCGGTCTCGTCCTGCGCGGGCGCATCGGCGGCGTCGAGGACCCGCTGCGCCGGCAGGAGGCGTCGGGCAAGGGCGACCCGAACGCCGTGGTCGTCACCGACCAGGAGATCGAGAAGCTGGTCTACGAGCACGGCAAGGCGCTGAGCAGCGGGAACGCCGACGCGTTCACCTCGATCTTCGACAAGGGCAACGCGGCGCTCGTCCGCGACCAGCGAAAGGTGTTCACGAACCTGCGCAAGGTGCCGCTCAGCGAGGCGTCGTACAAGGTGATGCGTCGCGAGGGCCGCGCCGAGGACAGCTTCGGGCGGGCCTTGAAGTTCACCCAGGACGTCGCCTTCGTCCACCGGTTCGCCGGCATCGACCTGCGGCCGGTCTCGGAGTGGTACCGCTGGACGCTGGAGAAGGCGTCCAAGGACGCGCCACTGGTCGTCACCAAGGTGGACGGCGCGCCGCCGCCCATGGTGAGCGAGGGCTCCAAGTCCGTGTACTACCCGGGCCCGTGGGACATCTGGCCCGACATCGCCGTGGTCCGCGCGGGCGCCAGCATCGTCCTGGCCCGTCCCCAGGACGCGGCCATGGCCAGGCGCGTCGCCCCGGCGATCGCCAGTGCGGCGAAGAAGAACCTGGACTTCTGGAAGCGCAACGGCGACGCCACCGCACCCGTGCCGGCCGGGTTCGCGGTCGCGCTGGTCGAGGGGCAGAGCCAGCTCGGCAACCTGTTCCGCAAGGAGAAGGCGCACGAAGCGGGCGTGTCCATCCCCATGCTCGCCTGGGCCTCCCTGGGCGACGACGTCAAGGTCGGCGGCACCCGGGTGGTCATGGACACCACCTCGTCCTTCTTCCGGTCGTCCGAGGGCATCCAGGAGATCAGCACGCACGAGCTGGCCCACTCCCTCCTGGCCGGGCTGGACAGCGCCGACTTCTCCCTCTTCGGCAAGCCGAACTGGGTCGTCGAGGGCTTCGCCGAGTACTCCGCCAACCGTGGCCACCCGATCAACCAGAACATCCGCTTCCAGGAAGGCCGCGCCTACCTGGCCGGCCGCCTCAGCACCCGATTCTCGGACCGGCTCCCCGACAACCCGTCGTGGGACGCCAACGGCATGACGAACGTGCACTACCTGATGGGACACCTGGCCATGCGCTACATCGCCCAGCGGTACGGCGAGCAGAAGCTGACCGGCGCGGTGGTCGCGGCTTACCGGGCCAAGGGCGACGACAGCGAGGCGGCACTGTTCAAGGTGCTGGGCGTGCGCAAGGCGGACTTCGAACGGCAGTGGGCGTCGTACGTCCGCGGGCAGCTGGCCTGAACGGGGAACAACCATGACCGACCACTCCAACACCCCACCCGGCCCGTACGGCTCCCAACCCCCCAACCCGTACGGCCAGCCGGCTCCCAATCCCGGCTCCTACCCTCCGCCCGCGCAGCCGTGGCCCCAGAACCCGGCCGCGTACCCCCCGCAAGGCACGGGCCCAGCCGCCTACCCACCCGCGGACTACCCGCAACCGCCCGCCAACCCCTACGCTCCTCCTCCCCAGCCCGCGGCAGGCGCGTACGCCCCGCCAACGGCCAACCCAGCCGCATACCCACCGCCATCGGGCAACCAGCCCACGTACCCACCGAACCATCCCTCCCCCGGCGCTCCCTCGCCCTACGGCCAACCTCCGCAGCCCCCCGCACCCGGCAGTGGCACACCGTACGGCGGCCATCCCGCACCCCCGCAGCAGAGCCCCCGGCCCAAGTGGAAGACCGCCCTGCTGGCCACCGGCGCGGCCGTGGTCCTCCTCTCCGTCAGCACGGGCACCGCCTGGTTCGTCGCCACCACCGGCACGACCGCCGGCGGCACCACCGCATCCGGCGACGGAGCAGAATGGGACGTCCCCCTCCCCAACGCCGGCAGCTGGGACTTCACCACCGCCCTGGCCTTCGGCAGCTGGATGACCGACAAGGTCGTCATCCGCGCCCAGAAGGACGGCGTCCTGGCCTACGACCTGGCGTCCGGGAAACGCTCCTGGGGCATCCCCTCGCCGGGCGCCCAGCTCTGCGGCGCCACCCCGGACCTGTCCGGCGGCAAGGCAGCCATCGCGTACGGCAGCAGCAACTCGTGCGACCACCTGGCCGGCATCGACGCCACCACGGGCAAGCTCACCTGGAAGATCAAGATCCCGGCCGAGAAGTCCACCCTCGCGAACTCCATCAACGTCCCCCGCATCATGAGCGCCGACGGCGTGGCCGTCACCGAGCTGGACGACGCGGTGGCCGCCTACCGCCTCTCCGACGGCCGCAAACTGTGGAGCGCCACGGCGGCCGCCGACGACGGCTGCCATGTGAAGGACATCAACACCGCCCCCACCCGGGTCGCCGTCATCCTCGACTGCACCTTCAGAGGCGGCACCCGCCTCCAGTACCTCGACCCCAAGACCGGCAAGATCACCAAGCAGGCCACGCTGGGCCAGCTCAGCCTCATGACCAGCCTTCTGTCAGCCTCTCCCGCCATCATCCGCAGCGAGTCCGGCGGCCAGAACAACTTCACGGTCTACTCCGACGCCGCCACCAAGGTGACCGAGTTCAAGACCCCCGAGGTGGACATGCTCGCCATGAACACCGTGGCCTTGGTCAACGGCCTGTTCGAACAGCACCGCTACACCATCCACGGCGACCGCCTCTACCTGGCCACGTTCCCGGAGAACGTCCCGCAGAGCATGCGCTCCCGCAACAAGGCCCTCGCCTACGACCTGAAGACCGGCAAGCAGCTGTGGGAGTCGTCCGGCACCCACGACACGATCCTCACCTACGTCCGCGCCGACGACCAGGGCCTGCTGGCCGTGGAAACCGGCGACCGCCGCGACCTGGCCCCCCGCCTCATCCGCCTGGACGCCGCCACCGGCAAGGCCACCGAACTGGCCACCCTCCCCCAGAAGTACGGCACCGAGGCCGAAAAGGCCCGCGTCTTCGAACGCAACGGCGTAGTGATCACCGTCCCCTGGACCTCCGTAGCCACCAAGTACGCCATCACCTACGTCAACACCAGATCCGACTGACCTCGCAACAAAAGAAGGGCCCCACGCACCCAGCGTGAGGCCCTTCTCTCGTCTCCCCAATCTCACCACCCCAGCTACTCCCCACTCCACCCCTGTCACTCCCCACAGCGCCCCAGCCCTGCAACCCCGAGCTTTCCACCCGCCCCCACCATCCCCGTAACCCCGCCCCCGCCACTCCCAAGGCCCCATCCGACCTCACTCCCCCACCAGGACCGGGCCCCACAAATCACCCCACCAGGCTCCACACCAGCCCCGCACCTCGGGCTTGGCCGGCTGCGATGCCCTGCGTGCCCGAAAAGCTTGGGAGTGCGGTGGCGTGCCCAGAATGCGTGTGCCTGAGATGCGTTACGTTCCTGAGGCTGCGACGCCCCCCACATCCCCGACACCCAGCGCCTGCGCCAGGTGCTATCACGTCACGTGCACGCGGCAGACCT
Organism: Nonomuraea sp. NPDC005730; assembly: GCF_040630865.1. Lineage (NCBI taxonomy): Bacteria > Bacillati > Actinomycetota > Actinomycetes > Streptosporangiales > Streptosporangiaceae > Nonomuraea > Nonomuraea sp. NPDC005730. The sequence goes on along the minus strand of NZ_JBEXYK010000062.1, from coordinate 308 downwards.
GCACGAGGGGATCTTCACCCCTTGCAGGCTGGTGACGCCTGTCTGCGGTTGTGGGCCGGCGCCGCCTTGCACATGCTGGGGTGAATGTCGGCATTCAGCAGAGGCGTAGGCCCGGCCCAAGGACGAGCCCAGAGGAGCCTCGGCCCAGAGGCCGGATACGGGAGGCGAGGCTCGGCCTCTCAGTCTCCTCGGAGGCAGGGCCGGATATGGCCCCTCAGTCTCCTTCGAAGTGGGGCCGGCGCGGGGTCCACCAGCCAGTCCCCCGTGCCGGTCCACGGACCGGCCCCCAGGGCTGGCCACCCAGGGCC
>NZ_JBEXYK010000061.1:0-64502 GCF_040630865.1 Nonomuraea sp. NPDC005730 | reverse complement strand
CGGTGTACACCGCCCGGGACAGCCGTCCACGAGGACTGCCGCGTCCGCGCGCCCGGTCCCCGGGAAGGCGCGGCGCGAGGACACGAACCCCGGACAGCACAGGGCCGCGTCGGCGGCCCTGGAGCCTAGCGGGGCAGGGCCGCCGCGGCGGCGGCGAGCTTCTCCACGCGGGCCCAGTCGCCCGCGGCCAGCGCGTCGGCGGGGGTGAGCCAGCTTCCGCCCACGCAGCCCACGTTCGGCAGCCGCAGGTAGTCGGCGGCGCTCTCGGCCCGGATCCCGCCGGTCGGGCAGAAGCGTACGTCCGGCAGCGGCCCGGCCAGCGACTTCAGGTACGCGACACCGCCCGCCGCCTCGGCCGGGAAGAACTTCAGCTCCTTGATGCCGCGCTCGGCCAGCGCCATCACCTCCGAGACGGTGGCCGCGCCCGGCAGGTACGGCACACCGCTGGACTCCAGCGCCTCCACCAGCGACAACGTCGTGCCCGGCGAGACCAGGAACCGGGAACCGGCCGCCACGGCCGCCGAGATGTCGGCGGTGGTGCGGATCGTGCCCGCGCCGACCGTGGCCCCCGGCACCTCAGCGGCGATCCGCTCGATCGCTCCGAGCGCGGCCGGTGTGCGCAGCGTCACCTCGATGACCGGCAGCCCGCCCGCCACGAGAGCCTCGGCCATCGGCACGGCGGTCGCCACGTCGTCGATCACCACGACGGGGATCACGGGGGCGAGGTCGAGCAAGCTCATCAGAGTCTTCTCCTCATCGGCCGGGGTCACGGCCGTCTAGTGGTGATCAGGGTGGGCCTCAGCCCACGAGTTCGGTGGTGGCCCGCCCGCGCAGCCAGGCGGCCGCGCCGGTGAGCGCCGGCTGGGGCGCGACGATCAGCGTGGTGGCGATCGCCTCCAGGTATCCGGGCATGTCGGGGTTGCCGACGAACCGGGCACGGAAGCCGCTGGTCCGCACCCGTTCCACGATACGGGGCAGCACCCCGCCGCCCAGGTAGACCCCACCCCTGGCGCCCAGGGTGAGCGCCACGTTCCCGGCGAAGCTGCCCAGCATCTCGCAGAACACCTCGACGGTCTCGGCGCAGAGCGAGTCGTCGAGCCGGGCCACGATGTCGGAGGCGTTCAGGTCGGGCGCGGCCACGCCGTTGACCTTGGCCAGCGCCCGGTGCAGGCGTACCAGGCCGGGGCCGGACAGCAGGTGCTCGGCCACGACGTGCGGCAGCCCCTCGGCCTGCAGCACCCGTACGATCTCCAGCTCGCGCCGGTCGATCACCGGCACCGTGACGTGTCCGCCCTCGCCCGGGACGGGCGTCCAGCCCCGGTCCGTGGGCACGAGCCCGCCGACGCCGAGCCCGGTCCCGGGGCCCAGCACGGCCTTGACGCCGTGGGACGGCGCGGGCCCGCCCAGGGACACCAGGTCGGGGCCCTCCAGATGGGGCAGCGACACGGCCAGCGCCTCGAAGTCGTTGAGCAGCACCGCGTACGGGATGCCCAGGTCGCGTACGGACCCGGCCCACGCCGAGTTCGTCAGCCGGTAGCGGTCGCCGTCGATCGGCCCGGCCAGCGCCAGGCACGCCGCGCCCGGCCGCGCCCCGCCCGCGTGCTCGGCGAGATAGGCGTCGACGGCGTCGGGCAGGGTGGGGTAGGCGGAGCCGGCCAGCACCGCGACGTTCGAGGGCCGGGCCTGCGGCGAGGTGACCAGCCCGAACCGGGCGTTGGTCCCCCCGATGTCGGCGACCAGCCAGGGAAGGTCAAAGGCACTCATCGCACACCTCCGATGCGCACGCCGAGGCGCACACCTCCGATGCCCACGGCGAGACCAAGATCGAACGCCGCCACCGGAAGGTCGCCACGGTCGCCACGGACGCCACGGACGCCACGGACGCCACGGATGCCACGGACGCTCACCGGCCCAGCCCGGCGGCCCGCGTGCCCACGGGCGCGCCGCTCTCCAGGTGGGAGGCGCCCGCCTCGGCGGGGAAGCCCAGCCCGGGGCCGTGGTGCGGCGACTCGGCGCCGCTCACCCCGAAGATCCCGGCGCCCTGCTCGGCGTGCCCGGCCATGCGGCGGAACGTGGCGAACAGCTCCCGTCCCGTGCCGACCCACTCCGCGTCGCTCAGCGGCCGGCCCTCGGGCGTGCGCCGGGCCAGCTCCTCGGCGGGCACCAGCAGCTCCAGCGTTCCGGCGGCCGAGTCGAGCCTGATCACGTCGCCGTCGCGGACGATCGCGATCGGGCCGCCGTCGGCGGCCTCCGGCGACAGGTGGATGGCCGCGGGCACCTTGCCCGACGCGCCCGACATGCGGCCGTCGGTGACGATCGCCACCCGCTGCCCGCGGTCGAGCAGCACGGCCATCGGCGGCGTGAGCTTGTGCAGCTCGGGCATGCCGTTGGCGCTGGGGCCCTGGTAGCGGATGACCGCCACGAAGTCCTGCCCGTCCAGCTCGCCGGCCTCGAAGGCGCGCAGCATGTCGAGCTGGTCGTCGAACACCTTGGCCGGGGCCTCGATCACCAGGTGCTCGGGCTTGACCGCCGACACCTTGCTGACGGCCCGGCCGAGGTTGCCCTCGACCATGTGGATCCCGCCGTCGGCCGAGAACGGCTCGGCGACCGGGCGCAGCACGTCGCGGTCCTTGCTGCCGCCGGTGACCGGCTTCCAGACCAGCTCGCCGTCCACCAGCGATGGCGCCTCGCGGTAGCGGTCGAGGCCGGGGCCGGCGACGGTCAGCACGTCGCCGTGGAGCAGGCCCTCGTCCAGCAGGTCGCCGATGAGCACCTGCATGCCGCCGGCGTCGCGGAAGTGGTTCACGTCCGCCTGGCCGTTGGGGTAGATCTTGGTCAGCGACGGCACGACGCCCGACAGGCAGGCCAGGTCGTCCCAGGTCAGCACGAGGCCCGCGGCGGCGGCCATGGCGACCAGGTGCAGCGTGTGGTTGGTGGAGCCGCCGGTGGCCAGCAGCGCCACGCAGGCGTTCACGATCGACTTCTCGTCCACCAGCTCGCCGATCGGCGTGTACTCAGTGCCGTGGGCGGTGATCTCCACCGCGCGGCGGCCGGCCGCCTCGGTGAGGGCGTGGCGCAGCTCGGTGTGCGGGTTGACGAACGTCGAGCCCGGCAGGTGCAGGCCCATGACCTCCATCAGCGCCTGGTTGGAGTTGGCGGTGCCGTAGAAGGTGCAGGTGCCGGGGGAGTGGTAGGACTTGGCCTCGGCGTCCAGCAGCTCCACCCGTCCGACCTTGCCCTCGGCGAAGAGCTGGCGGGTGCGCGCCTTGACCTTGTTCGGCAGGCCGGAGGTCATCGGCCCGGCCGGCACGAAGATCGCCGGCAGGTGCCCGAAGTGCAGCGCCCCGATGAACAGGCCCGGCACGATCTTGTCGCAGACGCCCAGCAGCAGCGACGAGTCGAACATGTCGTGCGACAGCGCGATGGCGGCCGCCATGGCGATCACGTCGCGGCTGTAGAGGGACAGCTCCATGCCGGCGCGGCCCTGCGTGATGCCGTCGCACATCGCGGGCACGCCGCCGGCGACCTGCGCCACGCCGCCCGCCTTGCGCACCGCCGCCTTCAGCTCGGGCGGGTAGGTCTCGTACGGCTGGTGGGCCGAGAGCATGTCGTTGTAGCTGGTCACGATCGCCACGCCGGGCTTGGCTGTGCCTCGCAACGAGGGCTTGTCCTCATCGGAGGCGGCGGCGAAGCCGTGCGCCAGGTTCGCGCAGCCCAGGTGGGCGCGCGCCGGGCCCTTGGCCCGCGCCGCCTCGCCGTCGCGCCGGATCCGCGCCAGGTAGGCGGTACGGCTGGCCGCGCTGCGCTCGGCGATGCGATCGGTGATCTCCTGGATGACGGAATTCACAGGTCTTCCTCCTCGTGCCAGGCGCGACCGCTGCGGCCGAGCAGTTCGTGGGCCCCGGCGGGGCCGGTGGTTCCTGCGGGGTAGGGCTCGGGCAGGTCGGCGGAGGACTCCCAGGCCGCCAGGATCGGATCGATCCAGCGCCAGGCCGCCTCCACCTCGTCACGCCGCATGAACAGCGTCGGGTTGCCCGCCAGCACGTCGGTCAGCAGCCGCTCGTACGCCTCCGGCACCCGCGCGGTGAACGTCTTGCCGAAACTGAGCGACAGCGGCACCGGCTTCAGCGTCACCTCGCCCGCGCCCGGCTCCTTGGCCATGATGTGCAGCTCGATGCCCTCCTCGGGCTGCAGCCGCAGCACCAGGCGGTTCGGGGTGCCGCCGGGGAAGATGGAGTGCGGCACGTCCTTGAACTGCACCACGATCTCCGACCGCCGGTACGGCATGCGCTTGCCGGTCCGCAGGTAGAACGGCACCCCCGCCCAGCGCCAGTTCTTGATCTCGGCCCGGATCGCGGTGAACGTCTCCACCCGCCGCGAGGCCTCGGTGGTGGGCGTGGAGGCCGGCTCGTCCAGGTAGGACGGCATGCCGCCGGCCTCGGTGTACTGGCCGCGCACGGTGAACCGGTCCACCTCGGTCCCCACGATCGGCCGCAGCGACTGCAGCACCTTGACCTTCTCGTCCCGGATGGACTCGCGGTCGTTGCGCGACGGCGGCTCCATCGCGGTCAGCGTGAGGAGCTGGAGCAGGTGGTTCTGCACCATGTCGCGCAGCGCGCCCGCGTGGTCGTAGTAGCCGCGCCGTCCCGGCGTGCCGACGGTCTCGGCGGCGGTGATCTGGACGTGGTCGATCCACAACGAGTTCCAGATCGGCTCCAGGAAGGCATTGGCGAAGCGCAGCACCAGCAGGTTCTGCACCGTCTCCTTGCCCAGGTAGTGGTCGATGCGGAAGATCTGGCGCTCGTCGAAGATGGCGCCGACCTCGTCGTTGATCCGCTGGGCGCTGGGCAGGTCGCGGCCGAGCGGCTTCTCCAGCACCACCCGCGACAGCGGGGTGACCAGGCCGGCCTCCTCCAGCTCGCGGCAGAAGGGGCCGAACGTCATCGGCGGGCTGGCCAGGTAGAACACCCGGTCGCGCTGCTCGTGACCGGCCAGCAGCCTGGTCAGCGCGCCCCAGCCCGACTTGTCCTCGCCGCCGACGTCCACCGAGACGTGGTGCAGACGGCCCAGGAAGCGCTGCCAGACGGCGGGGTCGTCCACGGGGACCTGGTCGCGTACCTCGGCGTCCACCTTGCCGCGGAAGTCGGCGTCGGTCAGCCCGCCCCGGGACATGGCGATGACGCGGGTCTCGGGGGACAGCCGGCCGTCCCTGTCGCTGTGGTAGAGCGCCGGGATCAGCTTGCGCATGGACAGGTCGCCGGTGCCGCCGAAGACGACGAGATCGGCGGTATGGGCGGGGCTGGCGGTCGAGAGGGGGGACAAGGCGAAGCTCCGTTGATCTACCAAGCAAGGACAGAACGGACACTAACGAGAGTTTGGGTCGTGCACAAGCAGGGTTTTGGCATCTGAGATGAAAAAGTCTTCACCTTTCATTACCGAAGCCCATGTGGTTCACTTGGCCGATGCCTCGACGTACCGCCGCGACCCTCGCCACGAGTGGCGAGGTGCTCCGCCTCATCCGCACGGGTGAGGCCGTCACGCGCGCCGACCTCGGCCGGGTGACCGGTCTGTCGCGCCCGGCGGTGCAACTGCGCGTGGGCGAGCTGCTCGACCGCGGCCTGGTCGTCGAGCGCACCGACGCCCCCTCGACCGGCGGACGGCCGCCGGTCCGGCTGGAGTTCAACGCCGGGGGCGGCGTCGTCCTGGTCGCCGCGCTGGGCGCGAGCCGCACCCGGGTCGCGGTCTGCGACCTGTCCGGGCGCGAGCTGGCCGGCCGTGACTTCTTCATCGACGTCGAGCAGGGCCCCGACGTCGTGCTCCCGCTGCTCATGGACACCTGGGACGAGCTGCTCGGCGACCGGCCCCGCTCCTGCGTCAGGGGCGTCGGCATGGGCGTGCCCGCCACCGTCGAGTTCGCCCAGGGCCGTACCGAGAGCGCCCGGGTGATGGCCTCGTGGACCGGCGTGGTCATCCCGCCGATCATCCGCGAGCGTTTCCCCGTGCCGGTGCTCGTCGACAACGACGTCAACGTGCTGGCCATCGGCGAGCACCGCGGCGCCTACCCCGACCTCGGCGACCTGATGTTCGTGAAGGTCTCCACCCGCATCGGCGCGGGCGTGATCGCCGGCGGCGAGATCCTGCGCGGCGCGCTCGGCGCGGCCGGCGAGATCGGCCACATCCCCGTGCTCGACGGCGGCGGCGTGTTGTGCCGCTGCGGCAACACCGACTGCGTCGACTCCGTCGCCAGCGGCACCGCGCTGCTGCGCGACCTGCGGGAGGCGGGCAAGGACGTCGGGACCATCGCCGACGTGACCGCGCTGGTGCGCGCCGGCGACGCCGAGACGATGGCCATCGTGCGCACGGCCGGCCGCCGCATCGGCGAGGTGCTGGCCGGGGCGGTCAACATCCTCAACCCCTCGGTCGTGGTGCTCGGCGGCGACATGGCCGAGGCGTTCGGCCCGCTGGTGTCGAGCATCCGCGAGGTCGTCTACCGCCGCTCCACCGCCCTGGCCACCCGGCGGCTGCGCATCGAGCCGAGCCGGCTCGGCGCGGGCGCGGGCATCAGCGGCTGCGCGGTGATGGTGCTCGACCACGTGCTCTCGCCCGAGGCGGTCGACGAGACGATGACGGTCTCGACGCTGCGCCGCGAGCGCGGCCTGGCCGCCTCCAGCTAGAGGTCCCAGCGGGGTTCTGGGCTCTCCCGCACCACGCCGTCCGCGCCGAAGATCAGGTGACGGTCCAGGTCGTCGGCGAACCAGCGGTCGTGGGTGACCGCCAGCACCGTTCCCGCGAAGCCGTCCAAACCCTCCTGCAACGCCTGCGCGCTGGCCAGGTCGAGATTGTCGGTCGGCTCGTCGAGCAGCAGCAGCGTCGCCCCCGACAGCTCCAGCAGCAGGATCTGCAGCCGCGCCTGCTGGCCGCCCGACAACGTCTCGAACCGCTGCCCGCCGGCCGGCGCCAGCTCGTAGCGGGCCAGCGCGGCCATGGCGTCGTTCCTGGTCAGCGCGAACGTCTCGGTCACCAGCTCGGCGACGGGCCGTCCGTGCAGGTCGGGCCGCAGATGGGTCTGCGCGAAGTGGCCGGGGACGACGCGGGCGCCCAGCCGGGCCACGCCGGTGTGCGCGACGGGCTCGCCGGCCAGCAGGCGCAGGAAGTGGCTCTTGCCGGTGCCGTTCAGGCCGAGCACGCCGACCCGCTCGCCGTAGGCCACCTCGGCCGAGAAGGGCCGGATCAGCCCGGTCAGCTCCAGATCCTCGCACGTCACGGCCCGCTTCCCGGTACGCCCGCCGCGCAGCCGCATGCGTACGTTCTGCTCCTTCGGCGGCCGGCTCGGCGGCCCCGCCCGCTCGAAGCGCTCCAGCCGGGAGACCGCCGACCGGTAGGCCCCCGCGAGCGCGTCGTTGTTCGCCGACCGCTGCCGCAGCACGTGCACCAGCCGGCGCAGCCGGGCCCGCTCGTCCTCCCAGCGCCGCCGCCGCTGCTCCAGCCGCTCGCCGCGCCGCCTGCGCGCCTCGGCGTAACCGGCGAAGCCGCCGCCGTGCACCCACACCTCGCGCCCCTCGACGGTGACGACGCGATCGGCCGCCTCGGCCAGCAGCCGCCGGTCGTGCGAGACCAGCAGCACGGTCTTGGCCGAGCTCCTGACCGCCCGCTCCAGCCACTGCTTGGCCGGCACATCGAGGTAGTTGTCCGGCTCGTCGAGCAGCAGGATCTCGTCGGGGCCGCGCAGCAGCGCCTCCAGCATCAGCCGCTTCTGCTCGCCGCCGGACAGCGTGGCCAGCCCCCGGCCGGCGACCTGTTCGTAGGGCAGCCCGAGCGCCTCGGTCGCGCACGCGTCCCACACCACCTCCAGCTCGTAGCCGCCCGCGTCGGCGTAGTCGGCGACGGCCTGGGCGTAGGCGAGCTGCCGGGGCTCGTCGTCGCACCGCCCGATCGCCGCCTCGGCGCGGGCCAGCTCGGCCGCGGCCGCCCGCACCCGCGCGGGCGCGACGCCCAGCAGCAGGTCGCGCACGCTGCCGGTGCCGAGGAACTGCCGCATCACCCCGACGCCGCCGCCGGTGGTGACGCGCCCGTCGTCGGGCCGCAGGTCGCCCGCGATCAGCCGGAGCAGCGTCGTCTTGCCCGCGCCGTTGGGGCCGACCAGCGCCGCCTTGGCGCCGTCGCCCACCTTGAACGACGCCTCCAGCAGCAGCGGACGCCCGTCCGGCAGCAGGTACGTCACGCCGCTCACCTCGATATGACCCATGTTCCATTACTAGACCATCGATCCGGTCCGCGTACAACGTATTATGCGACGGGTGGACAACGTATGGGTGCGCCCCCGCAAGGACGCCAAGCCGAGGCTGACGCTCGACCGGATCGTCGCCGAGGCCGTCGCGCTGCTCGACGAGGAGGGCGTGGCCAGGCTGACCATGCGCCGCCTGGCCGAACGCCTCGACACGGGCTCGACCACCCTCTACTGGCACGTCCGGACCAAGGAGGACGTCCTGGACCTGGCGCTCGACGCCGTCTTCGGCGAGGTGCCGCTCCCCGGCGGGCACGGCGACTGGCGGGCCGCCGCGCGCGACCTGATGGCCGGCTGGCGCGCCGCCCTGCTGCGCCACCCCTGGTCGGCCACCATCCTCGACCGCCCGCTCATGGGCCCCAACGCCCTGGAACGCACCGAGTTCCTCTACCGCACGCTGTCCGGGGCCGGCCTGGACGGCCCGCAGGCCGCCTACAGCCTGTCCAACTACGTCATGGGCTCGGTCATCATGCAGGTCACCTGGCAGCGCCGCGACCGGCTCGACACCGACGCGTTCCTGCGCGAGCGGGCCGCCAGCTACCCGGCGCTGGCCGAGCACGGCCTCGGCCACGACTGGGACGCCACCTTCAGCACCGGCCTCGGCTACCTCCTGCGCGGCATGACGCCCGACGCCGGCGAGGGGTGAACCGGCCGGAGGCCGCCGTCACCAGCTGTCGCCGGACTGGATGTGACCGCGCCACGCCGACGAGGTGATCATGCCGTGCTCCCGCAGTTCCTGCAGCCGCCGGAGCCTGCCTCTGATCTCCCGGTGCCCGAACCCGGACTCGCGCAGCAGCCGGGCCTCCTCCTCCAGGTCCAGCGCCCGCAGGTCGGCGACGACCCCGGGACTGAGCGGCTCGTCCCGGTAGGCCACGAGGAACGGCGAGCGCATGGCCCGGGTGTGCGACCGCGGATGGGACAGTGCGTTGTCGATCAGCCGCAGGCCGCCGGCCTCGTCGGTCAGGTAGGCCAGGACGTGCAGGGTCGTGGCCAGCCTGGACAGGTGGCCGGAGCGGTCGTCTTCCCGGTCCAGTTCGTCCCAGAACGCGGCCACCGCCTCCATGTGCAGCCCCGCGTTGCCGCCGGCGGCCCGGCCGAGCGACTCGCGCACCAGCGGCGTCACCTGGACGGCGAGCGCCGCCGCGCACTCACGGTAGGCCGCCGCGCCGGCGCGCAGCCCGTCCTCGTCCTGTGTGGGCCAGGGCACGCCGAGCGCCTGGAAGGCGATCTCCAGCTGGGGCGGCAGCATCACCGTCATGAAACGTCGATCACCGTCGCCCGCTCGGCGGCGCGGCGTACGGCGGCCATGTCCCGCAGGCCCGCCCCGGCGCCGGCCATGCTCTCGTGCAGCCGCGCGCACGCCTCGCCGACCAGGAGGTTGACCTCGTCCACGGCCATGCCGACCACGCCGATGCCCCACGGAGAGCGTCCTGCGCCCGCCAGGCGGCCCAGCAGTGCGTCCACGTGCCGCCCGAACAGGTCCGCGGACTCGTCCATGGCGTGCGCCGCGTTGGCCGGCGACGTGTCGTCCGCCCAGAACTCCCGCGTCATCGCCCTCCGTCCCCCGATGGGGAGCCCACCCTACGGGCCGCCGGCGACGGATGATCAACAACCCGGTGAACGCCCGTCCACCGGCGCATGCCCGAGGATTCCCGTCAGGTCGGCGCCGGGTCAGCGCCGGGGGCCGTGGGTCCTGGACGGCTGGTGGCCCGGCGGAGTGCCGTGCGGGTGGGACGGCGGGGTGCTCGCCGCCGGGTCCGTGCTCCGGGACGGCGTCGGCTCGGGGCCGGGCCGGGAGCCGTGCGAGGGCGCCGGGGTCGGGGTGGCGTCGGGGCGAGGGGTGGCCGAGTGCGGGCGGCGCGTCCCCCGCCCGCCCTCCGGATGGACGGCCGCCGGCGTCGAACCGGTGGCGCCGGAACGGCCCGCGGTGGGCGCGGCGCCGGCCACGGTGGGCCCCGTGGCGGTCTTGGCGGGCCTGGTGGCGACAGGGCCGGAGGCGACGGCGGCGCGTTCCGACCGCACCGCGGCGGGACCGGAGGAGTCGGCGGCGACGGGCCCCGGCTTCCCGGAGGTCCGGCCCGCGTCGTGCGGCCAGTGCACCGGGTCGAGGCCCGGCGAGTTGAACGCGTCACCCATGAGCGCCCCCGCGGTGGCCAGCATGAGTGTGCCCAGCAGCACTCCGGCGGCCATCAGCGCCCGCCCGCGCCGCGCGCTCCCCTCGGGCGAGGACGAGGCGGCCCGCGCCGCTGATCGATGGGTTCCGCTCACGTACCCCGATGGTAGTGACGTGCGGGCATGGGTCGTCCCATGGCGAACGTCCGGCGGGAAAATTCAGTGTCAATCGTGATCAACAGGCGCACAGCAGCCCGCGCAGCGCCGTCTCCAGGCACGACCCGGACCGGGCGGGGACCGGCCACGGGAAGCGCACCAGCGACTCGTCCACGCGCACGGTGGCGCCGTACCGGTCGAGCTCCCACAACCACACCTCGCCGGGCTCCTCGCCGAGCTGCCTGGCCACGCCCGCGGTGAGCTGCGGCCGGTGGGAGTCGTTGACGTGCGCGATCACCCGTTCGGCCGTCTCGGTCAGCGGGTCGGGGGCCGCGCCGAGGTAGTCGTCGGCGTCCAGCAGGCCGGACTCCTGGCCGGTCAGGTAGACGACCTGGGCCACGTCCAGGCGCAGCAGGCGCGGGGCGTCGGGGCGGCCGTACCGCTCCAGGGCCTCGAACAGGCCCTCGTCGGCGCTGTGCGCGGCCACCGCCACCGCCGCGGAGCGGGCCTGCGACTCCGGCACGGCCTCCGCCCATCCGTGCACCTCGATCATCCCCCGCGGATGTGTCACCGCGCCGAGCTGCCGCATGGCCGTCAGGTTCACCGCGACCACGGCGTCCTCGCGCAACCCGTGCAGGGGTTCGCCGGGCCGGACCAGCAGCACCGGACGGCCGCTCTCGTCCACGCCGCCCCGGGCGGGGGAGTGGGCGCCGTCCACCGTGAGCTTGGCCAGCGTCGAGGTCGAGGCGAGAGTACGGATCCGCTCGGCGAGGGGCAACATTGAGATCACATCCACTGATAGGTTAGCCTTACCTAAGTAAGGATTACCTAACCGCATTGAGGTGAACGTGCGCTACACCGGCCCGAAGGTGCGACTGTCGCGTCGCGCGGGCGTCCCGCTGACCAGGAAAGCCGTCCGCTACTTCGAGCAGCGCCCCTACCCGCCGGGCGAGCACGGCCGCAAGACCAGCCGCCGCACCACCGGCGACTACGGGCTGCGGCTGATGGAGAAGCAGAAGCTGCGCTGGTACTACGACGTGTCCGAGCGGCAGCTGCGCCGCTACTGGGACCTGGCGGTGCGCAAGCCGGGCGCCTCGGGCGCCGAGCTGGTCACCATCCTGGAGACCCGCCTGGCCTCCCTGGTGCTGCGGGCCGGCCTGGCCCCGTCGATCTACGCCGCCCGCCAGTACGTCAACCACGGCCACATCGCCGTGGACGGCCGCAAGGTGGACATCGCCAGCTACCTGGTCAAACCCGGCCAGGTCATCACCGTGCGGGAGCGCTCACGCCGGATGCAGCCCTTCGTGGCCGCCGCCGAGGGCGTGTACGCCGACGAGCGCACCGCGGCCTACCTGTCGGTCGACCACGCCGATCTGCGCGTCACCCTGCTGCAGCGGCCCGAGCGCGAGCAGATCGCGGTCCCCGTCGAGGAGCAGCTCGTGGTGGAGTTCTATTCTCGTTAGCCGTGACTGAAGCGGGAGAGCACCGCGCGAGCTGGCTGGAGCTGTTCTTCGACCTGGTCGTCGTCGGGCCGGCCGCCCGGCCCGGCTCCGACCGGTCCGACCAGGAGGGCTCCGGCCTGGTGGGCTCAGCCGGCGACGTCCTGCCGGCGTAGCTCGGCGACCTCGCGGCGCAGGGCGCTCAGCTCCTCCAGGATGCGCTGGGTGTGCAGGTTGTTGTCCTGCTCCAGCGCGGCGCGCTCCTCGGCCGACTCCTCGTCCATGGCGCTGACCACGACCGCCATGAACAGGTTCAGCACGACGAAGGTGCAGACCAGGATGAAGATGGTGAAGAAGATCCAGGCCGTGGGGTGGGCGCCCATCACCTCGCGGGCGATGTTGCCCCAGTCGTCCCCGGTCATCGTCTGGTAGAGGGTGAACAGCGAGGTCGGCAGGCTGCCGAAGCGCTCGGGGGAGTCGCCGCCGTACAGCTTGGTGGCCATGACGGCGGCGACGTACAGGACCAGGGAGAGCAGCAGCACGATCGAGCTCATCCCGGGCAGGGCCCGCAGCAGCGCCGAGACCACCCGGCGCAGGCTCGGCACCACCGACAGCAGCCGCAGGGCCCGCAGGATGCGCAGCGAGCGCAGCACCGACAGCCCGCCGGTCGCGGGGACCAGGGCGATGCCCACGATCAGGGTGTCGAACAGGTTCCACGGGTCGCGCACGAACGCCGAACGCTCGACGTAGACCTTGGCCAGCAGCTCGGCCACGAAGATGTAGAGGGCGACGTGGTCGATCGCGACCAGCAGATGGCCGAACTCCCCGACGACGGCGGGAACGGTCTCCAGGCCGAGGGTGGCCGCGTTGACCAGGATGACGCCGACGATGAAGCGCTGGAAACGCCGGTCGGCGAGGAGGGCACGGACGCGTTCACGCACGGGGGCAAGCTCCTAAAGATCGGTCATGTGCCGTTCCATGATGCAGCAACATGATCAAGGAGGTGCCTGTGGTATAAATCGCACCTGACAGTCACAGGGGCAAGGGGGCGCAAGGGGCATGTCGTATCCGAACTACGGTCCGTCCTATTACGGGCCGCCGCCCCAGAGCCACCCCAACGGCACCACGATCCTCGTGCTCGGCATCCTCAGCCTGGTGGTCTGCGGCATCCTCGGCCCCTTCGCCTGGTCGATGGGCAACAAGGCGCTCAAGGAGATCGACGGCAGCGGCTACGCCTACGACAACCGCGGCGCGGTGCAGGCCGGCCGCATCTGCGGCATGATCGCCAGCATCCTGCTAATCCTCGGGGCCGTGTTCATGGTCCTCGGGCTCGGGGCCGGCATCCTGTCGGCCGTCTTCTCCGGCTGAGGGCCGCACACAGTAGTCTCCGATGCCCGACTCCAGCAGGTCGAAGGCCGCCGTGGCCTGGGCCCGCAGGTCGGGTGCGATCGTCTCCCAGCTCTCTCCGGCCAGCATCCGGGTCACCGCGTGCGTGCTGAGGATCCTGGTCGTGCCGAGGATCTGGGTCGCCACCATCTGCGGGGTCAGGTCGTCGGGGTCGGCGTCGAGCTCGTCGGCCAGCGCCCGGGCCAGCGCCCGCTCCCGCGCGACGTGCAGCTCGCGCAGCTTGGCCACCAGCGACGGGCTGCCGTTGACGATGCGGGCGAACACGTCGCCGCCCTCGTTGAGGCCGTAGCGCCAGTGGCGTGAGTCGAGGGCCTCCAGGAAGTCGCGCCGGAAGGCCCCCGCCACGCTCTCCCCGGGCCGCCGCCCGCGCACCACCTGCTGCGGCAGGTCGGTCACCAGCTCCTGCCGGTCGGCGAACAGGTCTTCCTTGGTCGGGAAGTAGTTGAACACCGTGTTGACGGACACGTCCGCGGTACGGGCGATCTCGGCCACCGTCACGGGGTCGAACCCGCGCGTCATGAACAGGCCCATCGCCACGTCCGCGATGCGCTGCCTGGTCTCCCGCTTCTTGCGCTCCCGCAACCCCTCTTCCATGCCGCCATGATACCCAACTTGCAGTGACTCCAAAATTGTGACTACCCTAATTTTGGAGGCGATCACATGTTGAGAACCACAGGTCTGACCAAGACCTTCGACGGCGGCGTGGAGGCCGTCAAAGGCGTCGACATCTCGGTGGAGGCCGGCCAGATCGTCGGCTTCCTCGGGCCCAACGGCGCCGGCAAGACCACGACCATGCGCATGCTGACGACCCTGCTCCGCCCCACCTCGGGCACCGCCACCGTGGCGGGCCGCGACCTGCTGGGCGACCCGCGCGAGGTGCGCCGCCGCATCGGCTACGTCTCGCAGGGCGGCGGCGTCAACGTCATGGCCCCGCTCGCCGAGCAACTGGAGCTCCAGGGCATGCTGTACGGCCTGACCAGGGCCGAGTCCAGGTCCAGGTACCGCGAGGTGCTGGCCCGGCTCGGCCTGGCCGGCCTGGAGGAGCGCGTGGGCGGCGCGTTGTCGGGCGGCCAGCGGCGCCGCTTCGACATCGCCTTCGCCCTGCTGCACGACCCCCGTCTGCTCTTTCTGGACGAGCCGACCACCGGCCTGGACCCCCAGAGCCGCGCCAACCTGTGGGAGCACGTCCGCTCCCTGCGCGAGGAGCACGGCGTGACGATCTTCCTGACCACCCACTACCTGGACGAGGCCGACGCGCTCTGCGACCGGCTGCTGATCATCGACGACGGCCGGATCGCCGCCGCGGGCACCCCGGCCGAGCTCAAGGCGGGCCGCACGCTCGACGAGGCGTTCCTCGACATCACCGGCCGGTCGCTGCGCGAGGAGGCGGGGGTCTGATGCTGCGCGACACCTGGGTGCTGTTCCGCCACTCCCTGCGCGCCACCCTGCGGCAGAAGGTCGGCATCGTCTTCGGCGCCGTCCAGCCGCTGCTGTTCCTGGTGCTGTTCGGGCCGATCTTCGCCACGTTCGGCACCTGGGAGGTGCTGGTGCCGGGGCTGATCGTCCAGCTCGGCCTGATGAGCATGGGGCTGGCCGGGTTCGGGGTGGTCTTCGACAAGCGCTTCGGCGTGCTGGAACGGCTGCGCGTCACCCCGGCCAGCCGCCTGGCCCTGCTGCTCGGGCGGGTGCTCGACAACGTCGTGACGATGGCCGTCCAGACGACGATGTTGCTGGCCGTCGGGTTCGCCTTCGGGATGCGGGTGCCGATCGCCGGGCTCGCGGCCGGGTTCGGGCTGGTCGTGGTGCTGGGGGCGAGCCTGGCCGCCCTGTCGTACGCCGTCGCGCTGACCATCGGCGAGCAGCTCTTCGCGCCGGTGATGTCGACGGCGGTCATCCCGCTGGTGCTGCTGTCGGGCGCCTTCCTGCCGATGTCGATGGCGCCCGGCTGGCTGGACGTGCTGTCGCACCTCAGCCCCTTCAGGTACGTCCTGGAGGCGCTGCGCGACCTGTTCGCCGGCCACTACGCCACCGGCACGGTCGGGCTCGGCGTGGCCGTCACGGTCGTGCTGGCCGCGGTCGGCCTGACCGTGGGGGCCCGCGTGTTCAACCGGGAGACCGCGTGAGCGGGCCGCTCCGGGACGGCCCGCCCGCCCGTGCTCAGGGCCGCGCTCAGGCCGCGGCTCTGGTCCGCCGGTGCAGCGCGGCCAGGATGCCCGCCGGATCGACCGTCCCGTAGCCGTAGTCGTAGTCGAAGCCCACCTCGCTGCGGTCCTCGGCGGTGCGCCGCAGCAGCGCCCGCAGCTGTGCCGGCGACAGCTTGGCGGCCGGCCACCGGGTGCGCACCGCGGCCACCAGCCCGGCGGCCACCGGCGTCGCCGCCGAGGTGCCCGTGTCCGGCTCGCCGTCGCCGAACGCCCGCGACCCCGAGAAGTGCGTGTACGCGCACACGTCGGGCTTGCGCGCGGTCAGCCGCCCCGGCCCCTGCGAGGAGTAGCCCACCCGCTCGCCGTTGACGTCGACCCCGCCGATGGACAGCGCCTTGGGATGGGAGTTGGCGCCCCCGATGGGCCGGTTGGGGAAGGCGCACCGGCCGTCGGGGCACTGCCTGCCGCAGTTGCCCGCGGCGAACAGCACGTCCGCGCCCGCCCGGTCGAGACTGGCCACGACCAGGTTGAACGGGTGGGCGGCGTTGTCGGAGTAGTTGCCAGGATGCCCGACGGGGAAGTCCCACTCGGGGGAGAACGACCCCCACGAGTTGCTCACCACCAGCGACCTGGACGCCGCGGGCTGGGCCTCCAGCACCGTGCGCAGGTGCGTGAAGGCGGCCACCGCGTCCGACAGCAGGCCGTCGAGCGCCGAGCCGCCCGGCCGGGCCGACCGCAGCAGCGGGACGTCGATCAGGGACGCCTGCGGCGCGGCGATGAGCGCGTCGAAGGCGCACATCGTGCCGTGGTCGACCTCGAACTGGCCGGCCCGGCCGGTGACGCCGGAGGGGCTCCAGCTCCGTTCGGCGTCCAGCGTGACGCCGCGGCCGAGCTGGCGGGCGACGTGCGCGGCGTTGATGCCGGTGTCCAGGACGGCCAGCGCCACCCCGGCGCCGTCGAGCCCTTCGGCGTGCAGCCCGGCCACGTTCAGCAGGCGCTCGACGTCGTGCCAGTCGCCCACCGGCGGATCGCCGCCGCAGGTCAGGCTGGACTCGATCACCGGATCGGCGAACACCCCGACGACGTCGGGGCGCAGCGTGGGCAGCAGCGTGACCCGCGAGGTCAGCTCGTCGTCGGAGATCGTGCCGCGGACGAGCACGGAGGCGTCCTCGGCGGCCAGCGAGAAGTCGAGGGGCTGGTGGAGGGAGAGGGGATCGCCGCCGGCCGCGGGGACCGGCCTCGGCACGGCGACCGGTGTGAAGGCCGTGTCGAGTTCGACGCCGGGCAGGCCGTCGGCGACGTCGGCCGTGGTGGCGGTCTGGCCGGGGTCGGCGACCGCCGCGACCAGATCGGGGGAGGGACGGAGCTGGATCAGGACCCGCATGAGTCACCACCGAACGTAATGGGGGCAAAGGAACGACCCAACATTCCTGCATCCGTCAAGGCGCGTCCAGCCCCTTACGGTGGTTGTGACCTGCGAAAACGCCGCATAACTGGCGAAGCGGACCATAATTGTTTCCGGGGCGTCAGGCTTCCTTGTTTTCGGTCTGTTCACTACGGTGATGCATCATGACGCTCCAGGCGCAGACGCCGGTTTCCGACGGGGAAAGACAACACTGGCTGCCGGTCCGGCCGAGGCTCATCCTCGCCAGTGCCTTCATGCTCTTCCTCGAACTGGCGCTCATCCGGTGGACCGGCTCGAACATCGTTCATCTGAGCTATTTCACCAATTTTGTCCTGCTCGGTTCTTTTCTTGGAATCGGGCTCGGATTCCTGCGCGTGGGGCGCTCGCGCCGCCAGCCCTATTACTCGCCGGTCGTCCTGCTCGTCCTGGTGGCCCTCGTGCTGGCCTTCCCGGTGACGGTCGACCGCAACACCGAGGGCGTCCTGTACTGGACGAGCCTGGGCACCGTCGGGCCGCCCGCGTGGCTGATCCTGCCGGTGATCTTCGTCGCCGCGGCGGCGGTGCTCATGGGGCCCGCCGAACTGGTCGGGCGCTGCTTCCCCGAGCTGCCGCGCCTGGAGGCCTACCGCTGCGACCTGATCGGCAGCCTCAGCGGCATCGCCGCGTTCACGGCGCTGTCGTTCCTGTCGGCGCCGCCGGTGTTCTGGGGGGTGGTCGCGGCCCTGTGCTACGGCCTGCTCCTGGTGCCCCGGCCCCGCTCGCTCTACCTGGGCCTGGTGGTCCTGCCCTCGCTCCTGGTCGCCGGCCTGCTGCTGTCGGAGACGCTGACGGCCGGGGCGCTGTGGTCGCCGTACTACAAGGTCACCTACAAGGCGATGCAGATGCTCGGCGTGCCGGTCACCGACATCTCCGTCAACGGCATCCCGCACCAGCAGGCCGTGCCCGCCTACGCCCGCCTGCAGTGGGAACGCCAGTACGGGCTGCCCTACGAGCGCACCACCAGGCCGCCCAAGGACGTGCTGATCGTCGGCGCGGGAAGCGGCACCGACGTGGCCATCGCGCTGTCCAAGGGCGCCCAGCACGTCGACGCCGTCGAGATCGACCCCAAGCTGCGCGAGCTGGGCGGCAGCGTGCACCCCGACAAGCCCTACGACGACCCGCGCGTCACCACCCACATCACCGACGGCCGCGCCTTCCTGGAGCGCAGCGGCGACCGCTACGACCTGATCCTGTTCGCCCTGCCCGACTCGCTCACCCTCGTGTCCGGGGCCAGCTCGCTGCGCCTGGAGAGCTACCTGTTCACCGAGGAGGCCATGCAGGCCGCCCGCGCCCACCTGCGGCCGGGCGGCACGTTCTCGATGTACAACTACTACCGCGAGAGCTGGCTGGTCGACCGCCTGGCCTCGACCATGCAGACCGCCTTCGGCCACAGGCCGTGCGTCGACGTGGTCAGCACCGCCGGCCAGCAGGCCGTCATCACCGCCGGCCTGACCGCCGCCGACCAGCGCTGCGCGAGCCAGTGGCCCGGCGCCGCCGCCGGCACCCCGGCCCCCGCCGACGACGACCGCCCCTTCCTCTACCTGAAGGACCGGACGATCCCGCCGATCTACATCATCACCCTCGGCCTGATCCTCATCGTCAGCCTGCTGGCCGTCCGCGTCGTGGCGGGCCCCTACGGGCGCATGAAGCCCTACTCCGACCTGTTCCTGCTCGGGGTGGCGTTCCTGCTGCTGGAGACCAAGAGCGTGACGGGCTTCGCGCTGCTGTTCGGCACCACCTGGGTGGTCAACGCGATCGTCTTCGCCGGGGTGCTGGTCGCCGTGCTCGCCGCCGTCGAGGTGACCCGCCGCTTCCGCACCCCGCCGCTGCCCGTCATGTACGCCGTGCTGCTGGCCGGCCTGCTGCTGGCCTGGCTGGTGCCGAACGCGTGGTTGTTGTCGCTGCCGGTGCCGCTGCGCGCCGTGGCGGCCGTGACGGTGGCGTTCCTGCCGATCTTCGCCGCGAACGTGGTCTTCGCCAAACGGTTCTCCGACACCGCCGACGCGACCACGTCCTTCGGCGCGAACCTGCTCGGCGCGATGGTCGGCGGCTGCCTGGAGTACCTGGCGCTGGTGATCGGCTACAAGGGCCTGCTCATCGTGGCCGCCCTGCTCTATCTGGGCGCCCTGGCGCTGATGCCGCGAAAGACCGCGCTCGTGTGACAAATGGAAATGGCCCGCGCGGTCTTCTGTAATGCCTTGACCGGCGGTCAGGATGAATTGTCGGCGGCGCGGGTTGATTTGTCGCCGTGGGCGAGGTGAGCTGGAGACGTCATCGAATCCGGAAAAAGATCGAACGATATTCAGAAAGGCGGGCACGCGAATCGGGGGTCACATCCGGTAACCCACGAGAAAAGGTGACAGTCATGGCGACACCAGGGGCGGCCAGGATCGACGTCGAGCGCGTTCCGGCACAGGAGTGCGAGCCCGCGCCCGCCGGACGCGCGGAACAGGTCGCCGGAGCGCTCCCCACGGGGGTGTTCTTCGCGCAAAACCCCGGCGGCTCCGGGGAACACCGCGAGCCCGACGCGCGGTGGGAGCTCACCTCCGCCTGGCCCTACCAGGGCCGGCTCGCCACGGGGACGGCCGCCGTCCATCTCGCCGCGGGCCACGACGCGCTCGTCCGCCCCATGATCTTCGCCGACGGGTTCGGCCACGGGCCCAGCGACCTGGCCGGGCTGTGGGGGCGGCTCGACGCGCCGTACCCGCCGCACGGCGACCGGCTGCTCAGCCGGCTCCTCGCCCAGGGCATCGACGTCGTGCTGCTCGGCTTCGCCGCCCGCCACACCCACATCCAGGCCAACGCCGGGGTCGCGGCGACGTGCGTGGGCCGCGCGATCTGCGAGCGGCTCGGCACCACGCCGCTGATCGTCGGCGGCCTCGGCGCGGGCGGCCTGGTCACCCGCTACGCGCTGGCGGAGATGGAACGCCGCCGCGAGGACCACCAGACGATGACCTACCTGTCCTACGACTCGCCGCACAACGGCGCCTGGATCCCGCTGATCCTGCAACAGCTCGCCCACTTCGCCGAGGCCCTGGCGCCGGCCGCTCCCGGCACGCCCGGCCCGGCCGACCTGATCAGGAGCCCGGCCGCGCAGCAGCTCCTGTGGGGCTGGGTCCAGGACGGGCGCTACTCCGGGCCGGTCGCCACGGCCAGCCCGCTGCGCCTGGCGTTCATCGAGGACCTGCGCGCCGCCGGCTGGTTCCCGCTCAGGCCGCGCAAGCTCGGCGTCTCCAACGGCGCCGCCGACGGCACCGGCCGGAACGTCCCGCCCGACGCCCCGGCCTTCGAGTGGACCGCGCTGGACGGGTTGGCCGGTGCCACCGTGCGCACCCAGCCGGACCGGGGCGCCCGTCAGCGGGTGGGCGGCATGCGCGCCGTCCCCCTGTGGGCCAGCACCAGCTACACCAGCGACGTCGCGCCCTTCGACGGGGCGCCCGGCGGCACGCTGGCCTCCTACGGCATGGTCGCCGACGCCTTCGGCGCGCCGATCGCCGGCCGCTTCCGGTCGGCCTGCTTCGTCCCCACCGTGAGCGCCGTCGCGCTCCAGTACGACCCCGTGGACTGGACCGTGGACCTCTACACCGACATCACCGCCCTGTCGCCGGAGCAGAGCGAGCTGGACGACTACCAGTGCGACTCCGACAACTCCGAGCACGGCACGGTCACCGGCACGCTAGCCGACTGGATCCTCGGGCACCTGTCGAAGTGACCTGGAACGAGCGGGCCCGGCCTTTCGCCGTCAGAGCCCCCGCCGGAGCCGGGCTCCGGCGGGGGTGACGATCACAGGCCGCACAGCTCCGTCAGGGACTTCGCGCCGCCCCTCTGGCTGTTGCGGGTCGGGGTCTCGGTCGGCGTGCCCGCCTGCGTGCCCGTCTGGGCCTGCGTACGGGTCCGCGACGGGGTGGCCGTCGGGGAGCCCGGGGAGGCGGTCACGTTGGCGGTCTGGGCCTGGCGGGCGGAGCGGTCGGAGTCGGCGATCGCCTTCTTCGCGGCCGCCCGGATCTTGATCCAGTCGGGCCTGCCCGAGTAGAAGTCCGGCGGCACGAACTGCAGGCTGGTGATCTTGGCGTCCTTGACCTTGAGCGCCAGGTCCGCCAGCGGCGCGACGAGCGGACGCGGGATGTTCGTCTGGGCCAGCCGCTTGGCCGCCCCGGCGATCTTGGTGAAGTTCGTCAGGATCACGCCGGGCGTGGCCTGCTGGGCGAAGGCGCCGATGACGCAGCGCTGGCGTCCCATGCGGGAGAAGTCGTCGCTGTTGACGCGGGAGCGGCCGTACCACAGGGCCTGCTCGCCCGACAGCTTGCGGTAGCCCGCCTTGATCGTGCCCGCGGTGCCGAAGTGGCCGCCCCACTTGACGTCCTCCTCGACCCGGATCTTCAGGCCGCCGATGGCGTCCACCAGGGCGGCGAAGCCGTACATGTTGATCAGGGCGTAGTAGTCGATCCTGAGGTTGAGGGTGTAGCCGATGGCGTCCATGAGGGCCCGCGGGCCGCGGTTCTTGCCGCCCATGAGCTGCGGGTTGTCGTTGGCGTACTGCCAGACCTCGTTGAGCAGGCCGCCGTTGGGCAGGTCGGCCATGTAGCCGTTGGGGAAGTGCTTCTGCAGCGGCGAGGACGGCGGGAAGCGCACGTGCTGCAGGTTGCGCGGCAGGCTGAACAGCACGGTGTTGCCGGTCCTGGTGTCCACGCTGGCCACCGTCATGCTGTCGGTGCGCACGCCCACGCGGTTGCCCGCGGCGTCACCGCCGACCAGCAGGAAGTTCACCCGGGTCTTGCCGTCCCAGGGGTCCTCGGGGTTCTTGATCTGGACGGGGTTCTCCGGGTCCGGGTGCGACGGGAAGATCGCGTTGACGGCGTTCCGTCCGGCCAGCACGTAGTTGGCCGTCAGCGCGAACGGCGACATGACGGCCACGCACAGCACGCCCACGACGATCCCGGTCACCACCTGGCCCTGCTGGTTCAGCCTGTTGGGGCCCAGCGCCACGTACGAGACGGCGATCACGGCGAACCAGGCCAGCGCGCACGCGGCCGCGATGACGATCACCGTGACCATGGCGCCGTCCTCGGCCAGGCCGGTCAGGTTGCTCAGGTCCCGGGTCAGGCCGAAGGCCAGGGCCGCGAGCAGCACCACCGCGTACGCGCCGATCATGATCAGCCCGGTACGACGGCGCCCGGCCCGCAGATGCGCGGCGCCGGGCACGAGGGCGGACAGAGCCGTCCAGCCGATGACGGAGGCGGTCGTCAGGGGTTTGGCGAAGCGTGGCGCGGGGGAGGAGCCCTTGCGCGGGCGTGGAGTTCGCCGTTTGGCGCCTCCGGGCACGGTGTCCACCCCATCGCGCTTGCTCACACCGGCTCCTTCACACGCCTACCAGGCAAAAAAATGATGTTCGCCCCATGTCGGGCACAAGATTGCCAGGATTCTAGCCCCCATACCTGGACATCAGAGACAACTCTTCAACATGAGATGAACGCCACGTGTCGCTCAGGAGGTCGTCGAGGACGGCGCCAGCCACGTGTTGCACTGGTACGTCTTGTCCCTCTCCCACCCCTGCCGGAACCAGCGGTTGTTGTTGGCGGGCGTGCCGTGGTCGCGCGGATAGCCGGGGTAGTCGCCCACCTGCGCGTAGAACCAGAACAGCCGCGAGCGCAGCGAGGACGGCACCGGGTAGGACGAGGCGACCGAGCGCATCCACATGCCGCCGAGACAGGTGGCCTGCAGCTCCAGCTTCCTGCTCAGCGCCAGCTTGCCGCTCTGGCTGGAGGAGTTGATGGTGCCCTGCCACCAGGAGTCCATCACGCCGGTGATGTTCTGGACGTGGTGGCCGTACTCGTGGGCCATCATGCTGATGATGCCGCCGTGCCAGGAGATGATCTGGCCGTAGCCGCGGGCGTTGCCGTTGCCCCTGGACATCGCCGAGGTGGAGGCGTAGATCGTGTTGTTGCGCGGGCAGTAGTACGGCACCATGCTCCCGGCCGACGGATAGTCGCCGCACGCGCCCCGTCCGCGCCCGGACGCCACCGCGTAGTTCGGCGGGCTGAACGCGATGCCCTGCCGCTGCAGGATCGGCCCCCACGCCTTGTCCATGCACCGGCCGGTCTTCAGGATCAGCGCCTTGAGCTGGCTGTGGCTGAAGATGTTCGTGTTCCCGGCCCGGCAGTTCACCCGGGGCAGGCCGCCCGCCCGGTAGAGGGTGTTGTTCTTCAGGCTGGTGTTGAGCGTGACCTGCTTGGGCGGCGTGACCGTCTCCTGCGTCGGCCGCTCGGTGGGCTCCTGCGACGGCTGCTGTGTCGGTTCCTGTGTCGGTTCCTGGGTCGGTTCCTGGGTCGGCTGCTGGGTCTGTTCCTGGGTCGGCTCCTGCGACGAGGTGTCGTGCGTCGGCTCGTGGCTGGGGAAGGGCTCGTCGGTCCGCGACGGCTCGTACGACGGGAGCGCGACCGGCGTGGTCGTCTCCGTGTGCGAGGACGACTTCAGCATCGCCGCCCCGATGACGATCAGCACGAACAGCGCGGCCAGCGACCCGAACACGGCCCCGAGGACGCCGGCGACCCCCATGCCGGACTTCTTCCTCGGCTGCTGCGGCCACTGCCTCGTGGGCATGGGTGGCATGGGCGGTGGCGGCGGTGGCGGTGGCTGGTACTGCTGCCCGTACTGCGGCGGCGGATACTGCGGGCCGCGCGGCGGATGGCCCTGCGGCGGATAGCCCTGCGGGGGCTGCGGCGGGCCCTGTGGGGGGCCCTGGGGCGGGCCCTGCGGAGGCGGCGGCTGCGGCGGATAGCCCCGCGGCGGGGGCGGCTGCGGCGGATAGGGCTGAGAGCCGGGCGGCGGGCCCTGAGGGGGGCCCTGCGGCGGGTTCGGGGGAGGGGGCGGGGGCGCCTGCGGGTAGGGGTGACCGCCCTGCGGTTGCGGCTGCCCGTAGCCCGGCGGCGGCCACGGCCGCGAAGGGGGCCGCAGGGGCTGCCCGGGCCCTTGTGGCGGAGGTGGATATTGCCCGTTTGCTGTCACCGTGTCTCCCCGTTAACCCGCTTGTCTGCAATGCACGGCTTTGCGGCAGACCTCAAAGGATCTTTGCCAAATTTGGGGCAAAAGCATACTGATTTATCACCCGTCACGGATGTAGCGGTACTCGGTCACGCTCCGAAATCAATCGAGGTGATCTCTGCTATCTACCGGTCCCGGAGCAGGGCGGTGTCCTAGCTTCGTTGGCATGAATCTCCAGCAGCTCCGCTATGTGGTCGCGACTGCGGAGCACCGCACCATGACCGACGCGGCCAGGTCGCTCTACATCGCGCAGCCTGCGCTGTCCCGCGCGATCCGCGATCTTGAGCGAGAGCTCGGCATGACGCTCTTCGCCCGCTCCGGCCGCGGCGTGGTGGTCACCGCCCAGGGCCGCCGCGTGGTCAAGCTGGCGAGGGAGGCGCTCGACGCCGTGCACGAGATCGAGGGCCTGGCCAACCACGCCGGCGTGACGGAGGCCGAACTGCGCATCGCCTCCACCCCGAGTCTCGAACCCGGACTCGCGGGGCGGCTGCTCCCTGCCTACGCGGCCGAGCACCCAGGGGTACGCGTGCACATCGTGCGCTGCGACGGCCGCGACGGCGTCGTCAGCGCCATCCGGGATCAGCGGGCCGACCTCGGGCTCACCGATCTGCCCGTGCCCACCGACCTCATCACCCACCCGCTCGAACGCCAGGAGATCGTGCTGATCTCCCCGCCCGGGCTCGACCTGCCCAACCCGGTCCCCATGGGCAAGCTCCACGGGATGCGCCTGGCGCTGCCCGCCCGCGGCAGCTCGCGGCGCAGGGAGCTCGACGCCATGTTCGGCAAGTACGCCGTCACCCCCGTGGTCGTCCTGGAGACCGACGAGCGCAACGGCTGGCTGAACGCGGTCCGCGCCGGCCAGGCCTCGCTGCTGTGGTACCGCGGCATGGCCGACCAGGCCGCCAGGGCGGGCCTGGTGGTGCGCTCACTCGAACCGGCCGTGCGGCGCGTCATCGCCGTGGTGCACGCACGCCGCCGCCTGCCCCTCATCGCCCAGAACTTCCTGTCCACCGCGGAGAAGGGCACAGCCGCCTGACCAGGAACGTTCCATGATCCCCCGCGAACCCCGCCACCGTCCCCCGCACCGCCCCCGCCACTGACCGCAGCCCGCCGGCGCCCCGAACGCGTCGCGCGGGCCGAGCATCCCCGCCGAGCTCCCGCCGATCGCTCCGGCCGCTGCCCGCCTAGCGGGACACCGGAAGGCGGACCACGGCACGCAGGCCCGGCGCCGCGTCCTGCAGGACCACCGTCCCCCCGTGGGCACGCACGGTCTCCCGGACGATCGCCAGCCCCAGCCCCGCACCGCCCTCGTCCCTGCTGCGCCCGGAGTCCAGCCGGGTGAACCGGTTGAACACCCGCTCCCGGTCCTGCTCGGGGATGCCGGGCCCGTCGTCGGTCACCGTCAGCACGCCGTCGGCGGTCAGCGCCACCTCGACCTTCGAGGAGGTGTGCCGGACAGCGTTGTCCATCAGGTTCGTCAGCACCCGGCTCAGGTCGAGGGCGTCCCCGCGCACCACCACGGGGTCGCACGCGGTCAGCCGGGCCTCGCCGTACCGCTCGGCGACCTGGCGCACCACCTCGTCGAGGTTGACCGGCTCGTCGCGGGCCGGCACGCCGCCGCGCTCGTCCAGGTGGGCCAGCGCGAGCAGGTCCTCGGCCAGCCTGGACAGCCGCAGGGCGTCCTCCAGCACGCCCTCGGCGGTCTCCCGCCAGTCCTGGCCCTCCGGATGGCCGAGCGCCACCTCCAGCTGGAGCCGGATGCTGGCCAGCGGGCTGCGCAGCTCGTGGGCGGCGTCGGAGACCAGCCCGCGCTGGCGCTGCTCGGCCTCCTCCAGCCGGGCCAGCATGCCGTTGAGCGTGGTGGCCAGGGCGTACACCTCGTCACGCGACTGCGGCACCGGCAGCCGCCTGGACCGGGCCGTGTGCGTGATCTCGGCCGCGACCCGGCGCAGCGACGAGATCGGGCGCAGCGTCCTGCCGATCATCAGCCAGCTCGCCACCGCCAGCAGCACGACCAGCGCGGGCGTGCCGACCAGCAGGATCCGTCCGGCCACGCCCAGGCTCGTCTGGATCTCGCCGATCGGCCTGGCCGCCAGCACCGTCTGTCCGTGGTCGGCGCTGAGCACCACCACCCGCAGCGGCCCCGGGATCGCGTACGGCCGCCCGTCCAGGAACGTCGCCCGCCCCTCGCGCAGCACCCTGGCCCTGGCCGCCGCGTCCAGCAGCGGCACCAGCCGGTCGGTGCCGTACGTGACGTGCGTGATCCGCCCGCTGCGGTCGAGCACCTGGACGATCGTGCCGTCGTGGGTGGTGATCGGGCTGGTCAGCGTCCCGGCGTCGGCCGCCACGCGCACGGTCTGGGCCTGCTGCCGGGTCGAGGTGTCGACCGTGTCGATCAGCGCCCGGTCGAGCACCGACAGCAGCACCGAGGCCGACAGGGCCAGCGCCAGCGCCAGCACGGCGGCCGCCGCGACCGTCAGCCTGAACCGCAGCCCCTGACGCCGCCACCAGGCCATCGGGGTGTCAGCCACCGTCGCCCGCCAGCCGGTAGCCCGCGCCGCGCACGGTCTGCAGGGCGTTCCTGCCGAACGGGGCGTCGACCTTGCGCCGCAGGTAGCCGACGTAGACCTCGACCACGTTGGGGTCGGTGTCGAAGGTGTCCCACACGTGTTCCAGGATCTCCGACTTCGACACCACCTCGTCCCGGCGGCGCATCAGGAACTCCAGCAGCGCGAACTCCCTCGGCGTCAGCTCCACCTGCGTCTCGCCCCGCTGCACCTTCCGGCGGGCCGGATCGAGGGTCAGGTCGCCGGCCGCCAGCACCGACGGCCGCCGCCCCGAGTCGCGCCGCAGCAGGGCCCGGAGCCTGGCCACCAGCACCACGTACGAGAAGGGCTTGGTCAGGTAGTCGTCGGCGCCGAGGTCGAGGCCGTCGGCCATGTCGTACTCGCCGTCCTTGGCCGACAGCATGAGGATCGGCACCCAGTTCTCCTCCGCGCGCAACTGCTTGCACACGTTGTAGCCCGACAGCCTCGGCAGCATGATGTCCAGCACCACGACGTCGTAGTCGCCCTGCCGGGCCGCGTGCAGGCCCTCCTCGCCGTCGTGGGCGAGGTCCACGGCGAACCCCTCGGCCTGCAGCCCGCGCTGGAGGGCCGCGGCCATCCGCCGCTCGTCCTCGACGACCAGTACTCTCATGTGCTGATTCTCCCGTTTCTGAGCTGAGACGCCGCTGAGAAGCCTGAGAGGCGTCTCAGACAGTCTCAGGCCCGCCACAGGATGCATGCCGCAGGCTCTGGTCATCGACATACCGTTAAGGAGTGAGATGCGCAGAGGCACGTTCGTGAGGTGGGGAGTCCCGATCGCCGCGGCGGCGCTGATCGGTGGCGCGATCGGAGCCGGACCGGTCATCGCGGCGGTCAGTGGCGAGCCCGTCCTGCCCGAGCGTTCGGCCCAGCAGCTGCTGGCCGACGCCGTGGCGGCGACGAGCAAGGGGGGCGGCCTGCCGCCCATGTCCGGCACGGTGCAGCAGACGGCCTCGCTCGGCCTGCCGTCGCTGCCCCAGACCGGTGGCGAGTCGCCGCTGAGCCTGCTGTCCGGCTCGCACGAGATCAAGGTCTGGTACGGCGGCGCGGACCGGTTCCGGGTGGCCATGCCGACCCAGTTGAACGAGACCAACCTGATCGTCAACGGCGACCAGGGCTGGTACTGGCAGAGCGCCACCAACACCGCGACCAGGTTGACCATCAAGCCCGGCACGGGCCAGGAGCACAAGCTGCCCAGCACGCCGCCGACCCAGCTGACGCCGCCGCAGGTGGCCGAGAAGCTGCTGGCCAAGGCCGGCGAGCACACCGCGGTCCGCGTGATCAACACCGCGGAGGTGGCCGGCCGTCCGGTCTACCAGCTCGTCCTCGCCCCCAAGGACGAGGGCTCGCTGGTGCAGGAGGTGCGGCTCGCGCTCGACGGCGAGACCTACGTCCCGCTCCAGGTCCAGGTCTACGCCAAGGGCTCGGCCGAACCGGCCTTCCAGGTCGGCTTCACCCAGGTGACGTTCACGCCCCCGGCCCCGGAGAACTTCACCTTCACCCCGCCCGCGGGCGCCAAGGTGGAGGAGAAGGACCTCAGCGAGCTGGGCGACGCCAAGCGCGCCGAGCAGCACGCCGAGCAGGCCGAGAGGGTCGCGGGCGAGCTCAAGGTCGTCGGCGACGGGTGGACGACCGTGGCCGTCCTGCCGTTCAAGCCGGAGGACCTCAAGGCGGCCGACCGGCCGGCGGCGGGCGACGGCTCGACGCCCGGCGACGGCTCGAAGGCCGACGTGGGGGCGCTGGCCGACACCGTCCTGAAGTCGGCCACGCCGGTGAGCGGCACGTGGGGCTCGGGCCGGCTGATCAGGACCAAGCTCGTCACCGTCCTGCTGACCGACGACGGCCGCCTGCTGGTCGGCGCGGTCACCCCGGAGGAGATCACCCAGGCGGCGGGCGTCAGGTGACCACCGCCGTCACGCAGGAAGCGGGGGCGCCCTTCGGGGCGGCCCCGCCCTCCGGGGAGCACGCCATCGTCACGCGTGGCCTGACCAAGCGCTTCCGCGGCGGCCAGGTGGCCGTGGACGCGCTCGACCTGGCGGTGCCGCGCGGCTCGGTCTTCGGCTTCCTCGGGCCCAACGGCTCGGGCAAGACCACGACCATCCGCATGCTGCTGGGCCTCATCGCGCCCACCGAGGGGGAGCACTCCCTGCTCGGGCTGCCGCTGCCGCGGGCGCTGCCCCGGGTGGGGGCGGTGGTGGAGGGGCCGGCGTTCTACCCGTACCTGTCGGGCGAGGCCAACCTGATGCGCTTCGACGCCGCCGACCCCACCGCGGTGCGCCGTACCGCGCGGGCGCGCGTCGCCGCCGCGCTCGACCGGGTGGGCCTGTCGGCCGCGGCCGGCAAGCGCTACCGCAACTATTCGCTCGGCATGCGCCAGCGGCTGGCCATCGCCGCCGCGCTGCTCGGCCCGCGCGAGCTGCTCGTCCTGGACGAGCCGACCAACGGCCTCGACCCGCAGGGCACCCGCGAGGTGCGCGCGCTGGTCAAGGACATCGCCGCCGGCGGCACCACCGTCTTCGTCTCCTCGCATCTGCTGGCCGAGGTCGAGCAGATGTGCACGCACGCCGCGATCATGCGGACCGGCAGGCTGGCCGCCCAGGGCACGATCGCCTCGCTGAACGGCGGCCTGGCCACGCGCGTCCGGGTCGAGACGCCCGACGTGGCCGACGCCGCGCGGGTGCTCGGCGGGCTCGGGCTGGCCGACGTGCGGCGCGGCGACGCCGACGTGACGGCCGAGCTGGGCGGCAACGCGCCGGAACGGATCAACGCCGCGCTGGTCGGCGAAGGAGTCGCCGTACGGGGGCTGGCCGTGCTGCGGCCGA
Source organism: Nonomuraea sp. NPDC005730 (assembly GCF_040630865.1). Classification (NCBI taxonomy): domain Bacteria; kingdom Bacillati; phylum Actinomycetota; class Actinomycetes; order Streptosporangiales; family Streptosporangiaceae; genus Nonomuraea; species Nonomuraea sp. NPDC005730. Next base: position 35,068 of record NZ_JBEXYK010000061.1, on the reverse strand, counting down.
GCCTGGAGGACGTTTTCGTCGGACTGACGGGGGAGGGCTTCGATGTCGACGGCTGAGACCTCGGCGCCGGACGCTGAGACACACGCAACCGGGACACCCGCAACCGGGACGCGGGACGCCGGGACGCGGGACGCCGGGGCGCCGCAGGCGCGGGACGGCCGGTCCGGTGGCCGCATGCCCGGCCTGGTGCCCGTGACCGAGACGCTGCGCACCGTGGAGCGGCGCACACCGGATCCGGACCCGGCCCGGGACACCGGGGCCGCGGCGGGCTCGGCGCAGGGCGCCGGGACGGACGCCGCCGACGGCCCGCGGCGGGCGCGGTGGGCGTTCTGGCGGCTGCTCGGCTCGGAGCTGGGCCTGACCTTCCGCCGGCCGCGCAACCTGGTGATGCTGGCCGTGCTCGCCGCCGTGCCGGCCGTCCTCGGCCTCGCCCTGCGCGCGTTCGGCGGCGACGATCGCGATGGGATGGGCGGGTTCATCCAGAGTGTGGCGGGCAACAGCCTCATGCTCACGTTCGTCGCGTTCTCGTTCCTCGTGCTGCTGCTGATGCCGGTCGCCGTCAGCGTGGTCGCGGGCGACTCGGTGGCCGGGGAGGCGGGTGCCGGCACCCTGCGCTACCTGCTGGCCGCGCCCGCGGGACGCACCCGCCTGCTGGCCGTCAAATACCTCAACGCGGTCGTCTTCGGCTACGCCGTCACGGCGGTGGTGGCGCTGTCGGCGCTGGTCACCGGGCTGATCCTGTTCCCGGTCGGGCAGGTGACGCTGCTGTCGGGCACGACGATCTCCATGGGCGAGGGGCTGCTGCGCATCCTCGTCGCCGTCGGCTACGTCGGGGCCGGCATGGCGGCGCTGGCGGCCGTCGCGCTGGCGCTGTCGACGTTCACCGAGGTGTCCATCGGGGCGGTGGCCGCCACGCTCGTGCTGGTGGTCGTCTGCCAGGTGCTGCGGGCCTTCCCCGAGCTGAGCGCGGTGACGCCGTACCTGCTGCCGACCAGGTTCACCAACTTCGACGCGGTGCTGCGCAGCCCGATGGACCTGTCGGCGCTGCGGGACGGGCTGCTGGCCTTCGGCGCCTACATCGTGCTGTTCTGCTCGATCGCGTGGGCGCGCTTCTCCGGCAAGGACATCACGTCCTGACCGGGAGGCGCGTCCCCGGCCGGGCGAGGTGCCCGGCCGGGGACGCCGCGTCGCGGGGTCAGGCCGCCCGGCGGCGCAGGCCCAGGGCGCCGACGACGACGCCGATGACGCCGACGACCAGCCCGGCGCCGCCCAGCAGGCGGGCCGTGCCGTCGGAGGAGGAGGCCGAGGAGGCCGCCACCGGCGCCACCGACGGGCCCGTGGCGGCGGCCGGGGCGGCCGAGGCCGGCGGGCTCGCGGCGGAGTGCTCGTCGTCGCCGGAGGCCGGGACGAGCTTCAGCGTGGGAACGGGGTGCTCGGCCTCGGTGCCGTCCGACTTGGGCGCGTCGGCCCAGTCGACCACCTCGCCGCCGGAGTACGTCTGCTTCGTCGGGAACGTCAGCGAGTCGACGTCCTTGGGCAACTGGCCCATGGACACCTCGAACTCCTGGAACTCACCCGGGTTGATCTTGCCGCCGGACCACACGACCGTGGTGACGGCCTCCTCCACGTCGCCGTACTCGGTCTTGACCGGCTTGGGCAGCTTGCCCTCGGTGACCTTGACGTCCCAGCCCGGCACGGGCTTGACCGACACGAACGCCAGCGGATGGTCGGTGGGGAAGCTGACCTGGACCTTGGTCGTCGAGGCGTTGTCACGCTCGTTGGGCACCCGGAAGGCGACCTTGGTGAACCCGCCCTGCTCGGCGGTGCCCGGGGTGATGGAGACGTGGGCCAGCGCGGGCAGCGCCAGACCGGCGGTGAGGGCGGTGGCGGCGGCGAGCACGGTCGCCGCACGACGGACGAAGGACATGGCGGAACTCCACTTCGGAAAATGACAGGGGGTCTACGGGTGTCAGCAGCTCAGGCGGGAAGTGGAGGACCACGCCTGGCCACCCGGTGCCGGAACCCCGGCTGCGGGGGGACCACCCTGGTGTGCACGACCGGAACGCCCGGCCGCACCGCGGGCACGACCGCGAGCAGCGGCGGCACGAGCCGCAACCCCAGCCGGCGCAGCAGCGACCACAGCACGATCTCGCCGCGCGACAGCCACCAGCCGGTCATCAGGGTCGCCGTGAGGTGCGCGAGCAGCATGCCCGCGTTGACGGCCAGGCCCTGGCCGTGGCCGTGCTCGAAGACGTAGGAGGACGGGCTGCCGCCCGCGAACAGCTCGTGCAGGCCGAACTGCGTCACACCCAGCACGATGTTGATCACCGGCGCCGAGCGCTCCCTGCCGGACAGCGCCAGCCCCAGGCCGGAGACCGCCGCCAGGCCGAGCGCCGCCGCCCACGGCCCCGGACGCCCGCCGCCGCCCGCCACGTGGGCGAGGGCAGCGAGGGTCACGCAGACGGCGGCGAAGGCGGCCGTCCGCGCGAGCCGGAGGGGAAGTCGCGCACGCATGTGTGCCACATGGTCTCACGAGGCTCCCTCGCATGAGACCCCTAACTTCCGAGCGGGCTGACGCCTGGTCCGGAAATGGCATTTGTCGCTAGGGTCGTGCCGAGCGCGTTGACATTCGCGTTGACATTTGAGGTGAGAACGTTGCGGCACTTAGCAGGTTTGCTCATCGGCGTCGTGGTCACGGCGGCCGTCCTCGGGGGTGGCGGATGGGCCGTGCAGCAGGCCCTCGCCAGTGCGGCGATCACCCCGCCGCCGCCCGACAACCAGAAGATGTGGATCGCCCTCGGCGCCATGGCCGCGGTCGGGCTCGTCGTCGGCCTCGTCGTGGCCGGCCGGATCTCGCCGCTGGCCACGTTCGTGCCCTCGATGGTGCTGCTGGCCTGGACGGTCGTCTACGCCCTCGACACCGGCAGGGCGCTGTCCCTCATCCCCGACCAGCCGTCGGTCCACCGGATCGTCCTGGACGCCGGCGCGGGCGACAAGGTCCTGCTCACCACGGGCGTGCTGGCCCTGCTCGGCGTGGTCCTGTTCATCCCCGTGCTGATGCCCTCCCGCTGGTCGCGCCCGCACGACGACCTCGACGAGGACGACTACGAGAGCACGCAGGAGGGCGGCTACTACTGAGTGCCGGTGTAGAGCCGGGTCACCACGTCCTCGATGGTGGCCTGCTCCGGCGCCGTGGCCATGAGCTCGGCGAGCGTCCCGTCGAAGGCCAGCCGGCCGTGGTCGATCAGCATGATCCGGCGGCACAGGCGCTCGATGTCGCCGAGGTCGTGCGTGGTCAGCAGCACGGTCGTGCCGCGCTCGGCGTTCTGCCGCTTTAGGAAGCCGCGGATGCTCGCCTTGCTGACCACGTCGAGGCCGATGGTCGGCTCGTCCAGCACCAGCACGTCGGGGGCGTGCAGCAGCGCCGCGGCCAGGTCGCCGCGCATGCGCTGCCCCAGGCTGAGCTGACGCACCGGGGTGCGCAGGAAGGAGCCGAGGTCGAGGGTCTCGGTCAGCTCGGCCAGCCGGACCTGGAAGGTCGCACGATCTACTTTGTAAAGGTGCCGGACCAGTTCGAAACTGTCCTTGAGCGGCAAATCCCACCACAGGGTTGTCCGCTGGCCGAACACCACGCCGATCCGCCGGGCGAGCGTGGTGCGTCGGCGCGAGGGGTCGAGCCCGGCCACCCGCACCGAGCCGGTGGTGGGGGTGAAGATACCGCACAACATCTTGATCGTGGTGGACTTGCCCGCGCCGTTGGGCCCGAGGTAGCCGACGAACTCGCCGGCCGGCACGCTGAACGACAGGTCGCGTACGGCGTGCACGACAGCGCGCCTGACCTTGAACGAGCGCCCGGCCCGTCGCAGCTCGATCATCGCTAACTCCCCGTCGATCGGTAGTGCCTGACGCCCTGCCGCCAGGCCGACGCGGCGGCCAGGGCGAGGACCAGCGCGGCGGCCGGTCCGAGGAACCGCATGAACCCGGGCGTGCCGAACGGGTCGTCCCGGCCCAGGACGTAGAGGCCGGGCTGCCAGTTGACGAAGGCCAGGGGCAGCACGTATGTGACGCCGCGGACCAGGTCGCGGGCGTAGACGCTGAGGGGGTACTGGCTGAGCTGGTGGGTGCCGTAGGTGAAGGTGTTGACCACCTCCGGGGCGTCGGTCAGCGCGAACTGCAGCGCGCCGGCGAGCGTCCAGAGCGCGGTGAAGATGACGATGCCGGTGACGATCATGACGGGGATCATCCAGGCCCGCCGCCAGTCGAGGCCGAGGGCGGCGACGGCGTAGGCGAGCACGGCCGCGGCCTGGACGATCCGGCCGATCCTGGTGGGCGCGAAGCGGTCGGCGGCGATCTGGATCCAGGCGGCGGCCGGGCGGATGAGGATCGTGTCGAGCGTGCCGGCCTTGATGTGCTGGCTGATGCGGTCGAGGTTGCTGACGAAGGTGTCGCAGACGGTGAAGGAGACGGCGGAGGCGCCGTACAGGAACAGCACCTCCTCGCGGGTGAAGCCGGCCAGGGTGGTGGTGTTGGCGAAGACGACGAGGATGGCCGCGACGTCGATCGCCCCTGTGACCAGGCCGAACACGATCATCAGGGCGAAGGAGAGGCGGTAGGCGGCCGCGGCGCGGGTCCAGGTCCAGGCCAGCAGGAAGTACGTCCTAACCACCCTGGATCACCACCTTGTGGCGGACGGCGCGGGTGGCCAGCAGGCCGAGCGCGAACAGCGTCGCCGCCCAGAACGCCTGGAGGGCGAGCGTCCGCCCCACGGGGGCCTTGCCGAGGTAGAGGTCGGCGGGCGCCTGGACCATGGAGGCCCACGGCAGGGCCCTGACCACCTCGCCCAGCGGTCCGGGGAACAGGTGGAGGGGGAGCATCATGCCGCTGAAGAACGTCGTCAGGACCAGGGACACGACGGCCACGCCGCGGTCGTCGGCGAGCCAGCAGACCGACAGCGCGACGAGGTAGCGCCAGCCGAAGCTGATGAGCACGCCGGCGAGGCAGCCGGTCAGGGCCGCCGCCCAGCGGGCCGGGGAGGCGGGGGTGGTGATGCCGAACAGGGCCGCGCCGAGCAGCAGCGGCGGGAGGCTGCGCACCAGGAGCAGGTACGCGGCCCGGCCCAGGTCCTCGGCGAGCGACCAGAGCTGGAGCGAGGCGGGGCGGACGAGGTCGAGCGCGATGTCGCCGCTGCGGATGCGCTCGGGGATGGCCAGGCCGCCGCCGAACAGCATCATCGGGCCGATGAGGGCCTGGGTGACGAAGCAGAAGGTGACGGCGTCGGTGACGTCGTAGCCGGCCAGGCCGGGGCGGGCCTGCCACAGGGCGATGAGGACGTAGGCGCGCAGGACGCCGAACACGCTGTTGGTGAACGCGCCGGCGAGCGCGGCCCAGACGTAGACGGCGTGTTTGCGGAAGCCGTACCGGACGAGGCGGGCGTAGAGGGGAATGGTGGCTCACCTCCCGGGAGTGAGGACACGGTCACGGACCGTGTCGGGGATCGCGCACGGGTCCGCCTTGGCGGAAGCCTGGAATTATCCGCCGGTGGGTCAGCGGTCCGCAACGCGATATCCGACGCGCAGGCTCGCCCTGGTGGCGTGGAGTCCCCGAATATCCCGGCATATCCCCAGAGTCGTCCAAAGCCGGAATATTCGCGTCAGGGACGAGATCCTTACTGGCCGGTAGAGCCATGGCGTTCCGGGAAGAAAAGGGGTGGAGGACCGTGATGCGCATCAACAAGGACGTGGCACCCGACTACCCCTTGAGCTGGCAGGCCAGGGCCCTGACCTCCGTCATGTGGGGCACCCTGAAGCCGGCCTCCACGGTGCTGATGCGTCATCCGCTGGCCCTGATCGGCGCGGCCCGCCTGGGCGAGCTGGCCCGGCTGATGCCGCTGCGCCTTCCCGAGCACGCCGTCGTCGCGCCCGCCGAGGGGCCGGACTGCGGCGGCGAGTGGGTCCGCGCCGGCCAGGGGGTGGACGAGCGCAAGGCGCTGCTCTACTTCCACGGCGGCGGCTACTTCTCCTGCTCGCCGCGTACCCACCGGCCCATCACCTGGCGGTTGTCGGCCGTGGCCCGCCGGCCGGTCCTCGCGCTGGACTACCGGCAGGGGCCGGTGCACCCGCTGGCCGACTCCCTGGCCGACGCGCTGGACGCCTACGAGTGCCTGATGCGCAACGGGCACGCCCCCGAGGACATCGTCATCGCCGGGGACTCGGCGGGCGGCCATCTGACGCTGGCGACCCTGCTGGCGCTGCGTGATCGCGGCCTGCCGACGCCCGCCGCCGCGATCTGCCTGTCGCCGTGGACGGATCTGACCGACATCCCGCGCCGCGCCAACCGCTGGCACGACCCCATGTTGCCGGCGGGCCGGGTGCGATGGCTGGCCCGCCACTGGACCTGCGGGCTCGACCCGTGGGACCCGCTCGTCTCGCCGGTGCACGGCGACTTCACCGGCCTGCCGCCGCTGATGATCGTCACCGGCTCCACGGAGGTGCTGCGGGACGAGGCCCGCCGGGTGGCCGAGCGGGCCCGGGAGGCGGGGGTGCCGGTGCGGTACGAGGAGTGGCGGCGCATGCCGCACGCGTTCCCGATCCTGGCCGACGTCCTGCCGGAGGCGCGGCTGGTCTTCCGGCACATGTCGGCGTTCCTGGAGGCCGTCGCGGCCCGTGCGGCGCGGCGAGGGGATTCGGCGGCGGCCTGACTGGGCCTGCTGTGTCGGGGTAGCTTGTGCTGACATGTCGCAGTTTGGGGTTGCGCGCCGAGGAAGGCGTCCAGGCGTTGTGGTGGCCATGGCCGTCAATCCCGCTGTAAGGTTAGGTATACCTAACTAACACATGGGGGCTGAAGTGATGGCTGACAAGCCCACGGACCACCATCGGGGCGTCGTCCTGCGGACCGAGCGCCTCTCCCCGCACATGATCCGCATCGTGGTCGGCGGCGACGGCCTGCGTGACTTCGCCTGCCGCGGCCTCACCGACCATTACGTGAAACTCGTGTTCCCGCACGAGGGCGTGGACTACCCCGAGCCCTTCAGCGTCAAGCACGTGCGCGAGACCATGCCGCGTGAGCTCTGGCCGCGCCTGCGCACCTACACCGTGCGCGCCTGGGACCCCGACGCCCTTGAGCTGACCCTCGACTTCGTCCACCACGGCCACAAGGGCCTGGCCGGGCCGTGGGCCGCCGCGGCCGAGCCCGGCGACGTCGTGCTGATGCTGGGCCCCGGCGGCGGCTACGCGCCCGACCCCGAGGCCGCCTGGCACCTGCTGGTGGGCGACGAGAGCGCGTTGCCGGCCATCGCCGCCTCCCTGGAGGCGCTGCCCGACGGCGCCCTCGCCCACGTCCTGCTGGAGGTGGACGGCCCCGGGGACGAGCTGAAGCTCGGCACGGCCGCCGACGCGCGGATCACCTGGCTGTACCGGGGCGCGCGGCCCGTCGGCCAGGCGCTGGTGGAGGCGGTGCGCGCGCTGGAGTTCCCCGAGGGGGACGTGCACGCGTTCGTCCACGGCGAGGCCGGTTTCGTCAAGGAGCTCCGCCGCCACCTGCGGCTGGAGCGGGGCGTGCCGATGGAGCGGCTGTCCATCTCCGGCTACTGGCGCATCGGCGTGGACGACGAGGGCTGGCGGGCGGTCAAGAACGACTGGAACCGCGAGGTCGAGGACGACGAGGCCCGCGCCCTGGCCTCCTGACCCCCCATTTCCGGACGAAAGCCCGCCAACCACAAAAAGCCACTTCAGAACGTTCCATCCCAGCACTTACTAACCCTCCGGGCATGAACGCCTTACCTTCGATACCCCTTGCGCAAGACATGCGGAAAGGGCTCCCGGATGCCGCCACAGTGTGCCTTGCCGTGTCCCACACAGGAGAGGCGAGGCCCGGATGGCGCGTGGTGCGAGCGACATGCCTCCTGGCGTGCGACCGCTTACGGTGGGCGACCCGGTCGTCATCGGCCGGTACCTTCTCCTCGGCCGCCTGGGGTCGGGCGGGATGGGAGTGGTGTACCTGGCCGAACACCCGCGAGGGGGCCTGGTCGCGCTCAAGACGCCGCACCCGGTACATCTCCACGATGCCACGTTGCGGGCGCGTTTCGCCGAGGAAGTGGCTTTCTCGCGGAGATTGGTGCCCTTCTGCACCGCCGCCGTCATCGAGGACGGCGCCGAGGACGACCGTCCGTACCTGGTCACCGAGTACATCCCGGGGCCCGCGCTGTCCCAGGTGGTCAAGGCCGGGGGAGCGCTCACGCCCGACCTCGCCTACGGCGTGGCCCTCGGGGTGGCCGCCGCGCTCGTCGCCGTGCACGAGGCCGGTCTGGTGCACCGCGACCTCAAGCCAGGCAACGTGCTGCTCTCGCCCGGGGGGCCGCGGGTCATCGACTTCGGCATCGCCCGGGACGTGGACACCCTCGCCGCCCACACCCAGGCCGGCCAGGTCATGGGCAGCCCCGGCTGGGTGGCGCCCGAGCGGCTGACCGGCGGCCCCGCCCTGCCCGCCTCGGACGTGTTCGCCTGGGGCTGCCTGGTCGCCTACGCCGCGAGCGGCCACCACCCGTTCGGCGGCGGCGAGGCGGACGTGCTGACCCGGCGCATCCTGTTCGACCCGCCGCGCCTCGACGGCGTACCCGCCCTGCTGCGCCCGGCCGTGGAGGCGGCGCTGGCCAAGGACCCGGATTCCCGTCCTGGATCGGCGGACCTGCTGCGGGACCTGCTGGCGTCCGGGGGCGTGGGCGATCCGTGGGACCTGCGCCGGGCGGTCCGCGACGTGCTGGACGGAAGCTGGGCCGCGGTGCCCTGCCCGGCGGGCGGCAGGGCGGCCCGCCCGGTCACCCCGGCGGCGGAACCGGGCGGCTCCGAGCGCAGGAGCAGGCGCAGGAGCAGGGCGAAGGCAGGGGCGCACCTGTCGCACGCCGGCTTCGCCGCGCTGGCCACGGTCTCGATCGCGGCGCTCACCGTGATCGCGGCCTCGGGCGGCGACGCCCTGAGCCTCGGCGGCGGCTCGCTGCTGCCCGAGCCCGCGGTCGTGCAGCCGCAGGACAGCGCCCGCACGACCGAGCGGCCCACGGCGACCCCCGCCGGCATCCGGACGCCCGTCCACGTGGCGCCCCCGCAGAGCACGGCCACGCCGGTGCTCTCCGTCACGCGTTCCCGCACGCCGGGCGGGCACTTCGCGATCCTCACCCCCGAACCCGACCGGCGGCGCGACGACTTCCGACAGTCCCGCCCGTCCCGCCCCGCGCGCCCGTCCGGCACGTCAGGACCGGGCGATCCGGGGGATCCGGGCGGGGAGGAGCCCGGTCCGTGCGCCGGTCCGGCAGGCCGCCACCGCGGAGGCGCGGCCCGCCGCGACTGCCCGCGGCCGTCGGGGTCGATCAGCACGATCCCCCAGGACGGCCCCGGCGAGTCGCCCGGCCCCACCGTCCCGGGCCCGGCCACCCCGACGGCCACCGGAGCGTCCTGACCGCGCATGCCTCATGATCGAGGTGAGCGGGTGAAGCGTGGTCACCCTCCCGCACCCGAGAGCGAGGCCGTACATGAGCTACTACGACATAGAGGGCAACCCCATCAGCCCGGCGCGGGCGCAGGAGCTGCTGGCCGACCGCGCCCGGCGCACGATCGGCGACGACCGCGTCGGCACCGCCGCGGGAACGTTCCGCATCCGCACCCTGCACCTGGTGCTCGACCAGGCCGACGGCGGGACGGTGCCGCTGCTGTTTGAGTCGACGGTGCGCCTGTCGCCGCCCGGCGCCGATCCAGGGACGGGCGGCCAGGAGGTGCTCAGCCTGCACTGGTCCACCAGGCAGCAGGCCGAGGACGCGCACGCCCAGCTCGTCCGCGACATCACCGAGCGGCAGGACCTGCCGTCGTGGGCCCGGGAGGGCGGCTGAGCGCACGGCAGGCATCGAAGGGGCATGAAAAAGGGGCCGCGCCGGGCTGGGGGAGCCGGCGCGGCCCTTCGCCGGGGGAACCATCCCATGCCCTGGAGGTGGCCGGCGAGATCAGGAGATCAGTGGTGGAACTGCTCCTCCTCGGTGGAGCCCTTGAGCGCGGTCGTCGAGGAGTCGGGCGCGACGGCCGTGCTGACCAGGTCGAAGTAGCCGGTGCCGACCTCGCGCTGGTGCCTGGTCGCGGTGTACCCGCGCGCCTCGGCGGCGAACTCGGCCTCCTGGAGCTCGACGTAGGCCGTCATGCCGTCGGCGGCGTACCCGTGGGCGAGGTCGAACATCGAGTAGTTCAGCGAGTGGAACCCGGCCAGCGTGATGAACTGGAACTTGTACCCCATGTGCCCCAGCTCGCGCTGGAACTTGGCGATCGTGGAGTCGTCCAGGTGCTGCTTCCAGTTGAACGACGGCGAGCAGTTGTAGGCCAGCATCTGGTCCGGGTAGCGGGCCTTGATCGCCTCGGCGAACTCGCGGGCCACGTCCAGGTCCGGCGTGCCGGTCTCCATCCACAGCAGGTCGGAGTAGGGGGCGTAGGCCAGGCCGCGGGCGATGCAGGAGTCCACGCCGTTGCGCACCCGGTAGAAGCCCTCGGCGGTGCGCTCGCCGGTGGTGAAGGCCTGGTCGCGCGGGTCCACGTCACTGGTCAGGAGTGTCGCGGCCTGTGCGTCGGTCCGCGCGACGATCAGTGAGGGGACGCCGCACACGTCGGCGGCCAGCCGCGCGGCGTTGAGCGTCTTGATGTGCTGGCCGGTCGGGATCAGCACCTTGCCGCCCAGGTGGCCGCACTTCTTCTCGGAGGCGAGCTGGTCCTCCCAGTGCACGCCCGCGGCGCCGGCCGCGATCATGCCCTTCATCAGCTCGAACGCGTTCAGCACGCCGCCGAACCCGGCCTCGGCGTCGGCCACGATCGGCGCCAGCCAGTGCGGCGCGTCCGGCACGCCCTCCGACCAGGTGATCTGGTCGGCGCGCAGCAGCGCGTTGTTGATGCGGCGCACGACGGCGGGCACGGAGTTGGCCGGGTAGAGGCTCTGGTCCGGGTACGTCTGGCCGCCGAGGTTGGCGTCCGCGGCCACCTGCCAGCCGGACAGGTAGATCGCCTTCAGCCCGGCCTTCACCTGCTGGACGGCCTGGTTGCCGGTCAGCGCGCCGAGGGCGTTGACGTAGTCCTCGGTGTGCAGCAGGTCCCAGAGACGCTCGGCGCCGAGCCGGGCCAGCGTGTGCTCCTCCTGGACGCTGCCCCGCAACCGGATCACGTCCTGCGCGCTGTACGTGCGCTCGACGCCCGCCCAGCGAGGGTCGTTCTGCCACTTGTCCTGCAGCTGCTCCGCAGCTCCCTTGAGGCGATCGTTCATCGTTCGCTCCTTTGTCGTCCCCTGGGGCTCACGTCGATGATCTGCCCGGAGGCCGCAGGTCAATAGGCTTCAGAGCTGAGAAGAATCGTCAAAATTTCCAGCTTGTGCATTACTCGTGGGTATTCAGATGAGAAGAAATCGCAAGTTTTCCTGTTGGCCTAGACCAATCCTCGTCCCGAACCGCGCGCGGCCCTCGCGTCCCGCCGCGACGACCCCTGAGTGTCCAAAGGCTAGAAAATGGGCCGAATTTCTGTCTAAGATGCCTGTATGGCGTCCCTGCTAGGCGAAGAACCGCTGTCTTTGACGCAGGAGCTCGATCTGATCGCGTTCGGCCAGCGTCTGCGCCACCTGCGCAAACAGCGCGGCCTCACCCTGTCGGACCTGGGCTCGCGCGTCAGCAGGGCGCCCAGCCAGCTGTCGCTGCTCGAGAACGGCAAGCGCGAGCCCAAGCTCTCGCTGCTCAAGTCCCTGGCGACCGCGCTGGGCGTCCCCGTCGAGGAGCTGCTGCGCCGCCAGCCGCCCAACCGGCGCGCCCAGCTGGAGATCGCGCTGGAGGAGGCGCAGCGCGACCCCATCTACGCCGGTCTCGGCCTGCCCCGGCTCAAGGTCTCCGCGCGCGTGCCCAACGACGTCCTGGAACACCTGCTCGGCCTGTACGGCGAGCTGCGCGCCCGGCAGGCCCGCGGCACCGCCACCCCCGAGGAGGCCAGGGCCGCCAACGCCGAGCTGCGGCGCAGGCAGCGTGAGGTGGGCAACTACTTCCCCGACATCGAGAAGGCCGCGGCCGAGGCCCTCGACGCCGTCGGCTACCGCACCGGCGCCCTGTCCCAGAGCACGATCCAGGGCCTGGTCACGCACTTCGGCTACACCGTCCACACCGCCCAGGACCTGCCGCGTTCGGTGCGTTCCATCACCGACCTGCGCAATCGGCGCATCTACGTCAAACACGAGCAGCTCGGCATGCACACCCCGCGCACGATCCTGCTCCAGACACTCGGGCACCTCGCGCTCGGCCACGGCAAACCGCGCGACTTCGCCGACTTCCTGCGCCAGCGCACCGAGGCCAACTACTTCGCCGCCGCCGTGCTCGTGCCGGAACGGGCCGCCGCCCCCTACCTCCAGGAGGCCAAGGCGGCGCGGGCGCTGTCGGTGGAGGACCTGCGGGACGTGTTCGCCGTCTCCTACGAGATGGCCGCCCACCGCTTCACCAACCTGGCCACCCACCACCTGGGCCTCGTCTGCCACTTCGTGCGCAACGACGCCGGTGGCACCATCTACAAGGCGTACGAGAACGACGGCATCGTCTTCCCCGCCGACGAACAGGGGGCCATCGAGGGGCAGCGGATGTGCCTGCAGTGGTCGGGGCGGCAGGTGTTCGCCTCGCCCGACCGGTTCTCGGTCTTCTACCAGTATTCCGACTCGCCCACCGGCACCTATTTCTGCGTCGCGCACGTCGATCCCTCGCGGGAACGGGACTTCGCGATCACGCTGGGGGTGCCGTACCGGGAGTCGCGGTGGTTCCGGGGCCGGGAGACCACCAACCGCACCAAGTCCAGCTGCCCCAACGGTGACTGCTGCCGCCGTCCGCCCGCTGAGCTGGCCGAACGCTGGGAGGGCTACGCCTGGCCGTCCGCGCGGGCCAACTCGCACATCCTGGCCGCCCTGCCGCCCGGGTCGTTCCCGGGTGTGGACGAGGCGGACGTCTATACCTTCCTGGAGCGTCACGCGACCCTCGCATAAGCTGACAAGCGGGGGAACGGGGGAGGTGTCGCACATGCTGCCTGATGTGCGGAAATGGTGGCATCGCCGAACTTCGTGCGCCGCGGACTGGCCGTTGCGCGACCTCGTGGCGGCCAAGGGGGGCACCACGGTGAGCGTGGTCCTGCCGGCCCGCGACGAACGGGAGACCGTGGGCGAGATCGTCCAGGTGATCCGGCGCGAGCTGGACGGCCTGGTGGACGAGATCGTCGTCATCGACTCGTGCTCGGCCGACGACACCGCGCGCGTGGCGGCGCGGGCCGGGGCCGCCGTGCACGCCCAGCGCGACATCCTGCCCGAGCTCGCACCGCTGGAGGGTAAGGGCGAGGCACTGTGGAAGTCGCTGGCGGTCACCTCCGGCGACGTGGTGGCCTTCGCCGACGCCGACATCAGGCACTTCCGCGCCTCGCTGGTCGCCGGGGTGCTCGGCCCGCTGCTCACCGATCCCACCGTCGCCTACACCAAGGGCTGCTACGACCGTCCGCTGAACGGCGCACCCAACGGCGGCGGCCGCGTCACCGAGCTGGTCGCCCGCCCGCTGATCAACCTGCACTGGCCCGAACTGGCCGGGTTCGTGCAACCCCTCGCCGGGGAGTACGCCGGCCGCCGCTCGGCCCTGGAACGCGTGCCGTTCCTGACCGGGTACGGGGTGGAGCTCGGCCTGCTCATCGACCTGCTGGACCTGGCCGGGCTCGACGGCCTGGCCCAGGTGGACCTGGGGTCGCGCGAGCACGCCCCGCAGTCGACGGAGGCACTCGGGGGGATGGCGGCCCAGATCATGCTGGCCGCGTGGTCGCGGCTGCGGCGCCAGGGGAAGATCGAGGCCCGTCATGTGCCGGGGGTGGAGCTGGCCCAGTTCCGGCGGTGCGAGGGCGGCCACGACGTGCTGACCCGCCAGGTCGCCATCGGCGAACGCCCCCCGATGCTCACCCTGACCCACCCCGCCGACATGACCGGCCCAACCACCTTCGACCCGCCTCCGTAACGGTCCCGCCGCGCTCGGCTCGTCCTGGTGGCGGGCCCGCGATGACTGGTTTGCCGCACCTGCCTCTCCTGGGCGGCCCGCGGAGTCAGTGGGCGGGTGTCCGTGAGGTCCTACTTGAGGGCTGCTGTCACGAAGGCGCCGATCTGGTCGCGGATGGCGTCGTGGTCCTCGGCGGCCTCGCCCAGGATGATCCGCCCGAGCTGCGGCATCATCGACGGGAACAGGGCGAGCCCGGTCAGCATGAACAGCGTGCGCGACGTCGCCTTCGACGGCTCCTCGCCACGCCCCTCGGCCAGCGAGGCCGCCTTGCGCGCGCACCGCTCGACCCTGGCCTCCTGGCCGGGCAGCAGCTCCTGGCCGCGGTAGTTGAGCGCCTCCCACATGAGCAGCCGGACCAGGTCGGGATGGCGCCGGTAGTAATCGGTCAGCCGGGCCACGTAGTCGACGGGATCGGCGCCGGGCAGGGCGATCTGCGATGTCAGGTCGTCGAGCGCCTCGTTGATGACGGTGTCGAACAACTTCTCCTTGTTGCCGAAATGCCCGTAGATGCGCTCTTTGTTGACGCCGGCGCGCTCCGCGATGCGATCCACACGCGCCCCCGCCACGCCGTACGCGGCGAACTCCTCGCGGGCGGCCTCCAGCAGTGCGGCACGGGTGGCGGCGGTCGAGACCTTGGGTGACATGCCACCATTCTGCCACCAACAACTAGTTGGTTGAAAACCAACTAACTAGTTGACGTCCAACTGGTTGGTTGGCTAACGTCCTCTGCCATGGCACTCACGCTTCCCCGTACGGAGGCCGCTCCGGCCGTCCGTACCGATTTCGCCCGCTTCGGCCGCACCCTGTTGGCGTTCACCCTCACCGCGGTCCTGTGCAGCGGCCAGTTGTACATCGTGATCCCCTTGCTGCACGACATGGCGACCGGCTGGCACGCCTCGCCCGGCGGCCTGACCTGGCTGGTCACCGCGTTCGGCGCCGGCTACGGCGTCGGTTTCCTGGTGTTCGGCCCCCTTTCTGACCGGTACGGCCGCCGCCGCCTGCTGATGGCAGGCCTGCCGCTTGCCGCGTTGACCAGCGCGTTGGTGGCGTTGAGCCCGAACGTCGAGGTGGCCCTCGTATTGCGAGCCCTGCAGGGGGTGGCCGTGGCGATGTTCCCGCCCGCCGGCATGGCCTACCTGGCCGAACGGCTTGAGCCGCGCCGCCGCGTGATCGCCATCGCCGCGGTGACCGGCGCTTTCCTGGCCTCGGCCGTGTTGTTGCAGGTCGGCGCGCAGGTGCTGGTCGAGGCGATCGGCTGGCGAGGGCTGTTCCTGCTGTCGGCCGCCGGCTTCGCCCTCGCCGGGCTCGGCCTGCGCGCCGTCATGTTGCCCGATCTGCCGCGCGAGGCGGCCGGGTCGCTGCTGTCGGCCTACCGCGCGGTGCCCGGCCTGCTGTTCGACCGGGTGCTCGCGCTGCGCTACCTGGCCACGGTCATGCTGATGGCGGGGTTCGTCGCCGTCTACACCGGGTTGCAGATCTACGGCGGCACGTCCTCCGCCGACCTGCTCACGCTGCGCGCGTCCGGGCTGCCCTCGATCGTGCTGATGCCGGTGCTCATGCCGTGGCTGGCCCGGATCCCCACCACGGCCAGGGCCGCCGCGTTCCTGGCCGTGGGCGCGCTCGCCCTGGCGGCCGTCGCGTTCAGCGGGGCCGGCGCCCTCGGCCTGGCGCTCCTGCTGGCCGTCTATGTCGCCGCCATCACCGGCGGCCTGCCCAGCATGAACGAGGCCATCTCCGCCCAGGCCGGACCGGCCCGCGGCACGGCACTCGCCCTGTTCTCCTTCGCCCTCGCCGTCGGCGGCAGCGTCGGCCCGCAGCTCGCGGCCGCCTTCGGCGGGTTCACCCCGCTGGTGTACGGTCTGGCGATCGGCATGGGCCTGGCCGCCCTGGCCGTCCTCACCTCCGCCCACCGCCGGACCCCCACCACCCGCTGACCCCCCACCGCCGGGCCCTCGCCGGGCCTCTGACCCGCCTACCGGCCCTCACTGGAGGCTGGACCGGCGCGGCCCCTCGACCCGCCACTCGACCTCGACCCGCCAGGCCCCCATCTGACGCTGAACCGGCATCGCCGTTCGGCGTCCGGTGGGGGCCGGTCTGCGGGGAGGCGGTCAGCGGGTTGTGACGAGCCCGCCGAGCGACAGGTCGGGGCGGTCGACATGCACGTCGGGCAGCAGCCACGACGTGTCGATGGCCACCGTGTCGTTGAGCGCCCGTGCAAGGGGGTTGAGCGCGCCGAGCAGCGACTCGCAGCCGCCGTCCATGGAGTGGGCCAGCGAGCACAACCACATCGCGACGTCGTCGGTCTGGCCGTTGAGGTTGAACCGGGCCCGGAACGTCGCGCTCACGGGGTCGTAGGCGTTGTTCGCGTTGTTGAGGGCGAGCGGCGCGGTGTCGAGGAACGTACCGATGGACGTGCGCTGACGTACCAGCAGGGTGGTGAGGTGGGCGAGATCGCGGGTGTTGGCGGCGATCTCGCCCCTGTTGTCCTCGACGAAGTCGGCGACCTGCGTGAGCGTGGAGGACAGCTGGCCCAGCACCGCCCGCAGCTCCTCGCGCTCGCCGTCGAGCTGCGCCGACACGCCCGCCAGGTCCTTCATGAACGCCCGGATCCACGCGTCGTCGCGGGCCATCGCCCCGGTGATCGTGGCCAGGTCGCGGACGGTCTGCGCCAGGTCGTCGCCGTCGCCGGCCAGCACGGAGGCCGCGTCGGACAGACCTCGCACGGTGGCCCCCACCGTCTCGCCCTGCCCGCCGAACGTCCCCGCCGAGACGCGCAACAACCGCGCCAGCGCCCCCCGCTCGTCCGCCGCCACCCCACCCGACCCCGGCCGAGGCGGACCGGGCCGCGAGAAGCCGGGCCGAGAACCGGCCTGAGAGGAACCGGGCCGTGGGGAACCGGCCTGAGGTGAACCGGACTCGGGCGAAACCGGTGGGGCGAGGGCCGCGGCGAGCTGGTCGTAGCCGCGTAACGCCTCGTCGATCTCCACCGGCGAGCGGGTCCGGCTCAGCGTGCCGCCGTCCTGGAGCACGGGGCCGCCCCGGTACGGCGGCGTGAGCTGCACGAACCGGTCGGCGATCAACGACCGCGCCACGATGACCGCCTGCGCGCCCGCCGGGACCTTGCGTCCGGCGTCGAGCGCCAGCTCCACCCGGACCTGGGCGCCCGCCGGGCTGACCGCGGTGACCCGCCCGACCCGCACCCCGAGCACGCGCACGTCGGAGCCCGGATACAGCCCCACGGCGGCGTCGAAGTAGGCGACGGCGCGGACGCCCGCGACCGGCCTGAGCAGCAGATACGCCGCCGCCAACGCGAGGACGGCGAGAAGTGCGGCGAGCCGGCGGTCCATCGGCCTTCCTCGATCGACATGGGCGAACGGTGACCAGAACATTACCGTGAGTCGCCATACCGTCGCACCTTCCGGCCAAGCCCTACTCGCCGGTAGGGTGTTACCGACGGTAACAATGGAACGGCCAGGGAGTGGACGCGATGACCGGGTTCTGTCCGGAGCTCAGTGACGACGTGATCGAGGTGCGTGACTGGGTCCACGCGTTCGCCCGCGACGTGATCCGCCCCGCGGGCGCCGAATGGGACGAACGCGAGGAAACCCCCTGGCCCGTGATCCAGGAGGCCGCCAAGATCGGCCTGTACTCGCTGGACTTCTTCGCCACCCAATGGTTCGAGCAGAGCGGCCTGGCCCTGCCGGTGGCGTTCGAGGAGATCTTCTGGGGGGACGCCGGCATCGGCCTGTCCATCGTCGGCACCGGCCTGGCCGCCGCCGCGCTGTCCGCGAACGGCACCCCGGAGCAGCTGGGGGAGTGGCTGCCCCAGATGTTCGGCACGGAGAACGACGTCAAGCTGGGCGCCTTCTGCGCCTCCGAGCCCGACGCCGGCTCCGACATCGGCGCCATCCGCACCCGTGCCGTCCACGACAACGGCGACTGGGTGCTGAACGGCGTCAAGACCTGGGCCACGAACGGCGGCATCGCCGACGTGCACGTGGTCGTCGCCTCGGTGGACCCGTCCCTGGGCACCCGCGGGCAGGCCAGCTTCGTCGTCCCGCCCGGCACGCCCGGCCTGTCGATGGGGCAGAAGTTCCGCAAGCACGGCATCCGCGCCTCGCACACCGCCGAGGTGATCCTGGAGGACGTGCGCTTGCCGGGCTCGTGCCTGCTGGGCGGCAAGGAGAAGCTGGACGCC
Organism: Nonomuraea sp. NPDC005730; assembly: GCF_040630865.1. Lineage (NCBI taxonomy): Bacteria > Bacillati > Actinomycetota > Actinomycetes > Streptosporangiales > Streptosporangiaceae > Nonomuraea > Nonomuraea sp. NPDC005730. The sequence continues at coordinate 16,808 of NZ_JBEXYK010000061.1, read as the reverse complement.
CGCCTGGCCAGGGTCCGCAACGGCGAACGCGCCGGCGAGCAGGCCGCGATGCGCACGTTCGAGACCACCCGCCCGTCGGTCGCGGCGATGGCCGTCGGCATCGCCCGCGCGGGCTTCGAGTACGCCAGGGACTACGCCCGCGAACGCGAGCAGTTCGGCCGCAGGATCGGCGACAACCAGGCGATCGCGTTCCTGCTCGCCGACATGGCGACCCGCGTCGACGTGGCCCGCCTGCTGACCTGGCGGGCGGCCTGGATGGCGCGCAACGGCAGGCCGTTCGAGCAGGCCGAGGGGTCGATGTCGAAGCTGGTGGCGGGCGAGACGGCGGTGTGGGTGACCGAACAGGCGATCCAGATCCTCGGCGGCGCCGGCTACACCCGGGAACACCCGGTGGAACGTTTCCACCGCGACGCCAAGATCTACACCATTTTCGAGGGCACGAGCGAGATCCAGCGGCTCATCATCGGCCGAGCGGTAACCGGCCTGCCGGTCCGCTGAGGAGAACAGCGCGCAGGGCCCGAGGTGTCGCCGTCTGCGCACCACCAACCCGATCGAGGGCGCCATCCGGCGCCGCACCAAGGTGAGCACGGGGCAGAGGCGCGCCGCCGGCCTGGCGATGGCCTGCAAACTGGTCGAGTCCGCCCAGGGCGCGTCGGCGCGCCTGATCGGACGTGCGGAGCGAGCGGCCTGATGACGGCCCACGAGCCGCCGACGCGCGCTGGGATGAGAACGCTCAGATCATCGCGAACGCCCGCCGCGACATCCCTCGGCTGATCTCCGAGATCTAACGACTCCGTCAGCTACTGGCCGAGAAGGGCGGCCGAGAGCGTGAGGCGTAAAAAGGCTCACTACGATCCACGGGAATTGGCAGTTACTTCCGGCAAGGTGAAGGATCCGCCCAAGTGAGCCTCGCTTCCAGAGGACGAGCGAGATTCAGCGGCTCATCACCGTGAGGAACGGCCGCATGTCGTGGGGGTGGCGTGACTCCGGGACGGTCATCGCCACCCATCTTCAGCTCGGATTCGCCATTCGCCTCGCGAACGCGGCGTTTACTTCAGGAACTGGAAGATGAACGGCGCGACCAGCCCGATCAGGGCCAGGGCCTCGGTGAGGACGAAACCGAGCAGGATGTTCTGGCGGATCAGCGGATACGCCTCGGGCTGGCGGGCGATGGCCTGCACGCCCTGGCCGAAGATGATGCCGACGCCCACGCCGGGGCCGATCGCGGCCAGACCGTAACCGATGGCGGTGATGTTGCCGGAGACTTGAGCGAGTACGTGCATTGCGCCGCCTTTCTGGCGTCCGGTGAAGCAGTGAATCGCTGGTCTGCTTGCATTTCAACCCGTGGACGCGAGAAAGAAAATATGGCGTTTCTCTAATTTATCCGCAAAATGCTCGTTGATCGACGTACTGGACAAATCGATCTACATGTAGAACGCGTGAGCGGTTCCTTCCGTGCGCCCGTCGCGGGCGCACGGAAGGGCCGGGGTCAGCGGGTCTCCCTGCCTTCGACGGTCGCCTTGACGGTGCTCGTGGCGGTCCTGGCCTTGGCGGCCGGCCGGGCGGTGTCGGGGCCGGGCAGGTCGCGGCTGTAGGCGTAGACGACGGCCGCCGTGGCGACCGCGCCGGTGTTCAGCGCGAGTGCCTTGTCGTTGATGTTGGCGGTGGTGTCGCAGGCCTGGTGGTAGCAGGGGTCGTAGGGCTGTCCGGCGGTGCCGCCGAAGATCGCGGCCTCCTCGGGCGTCTTGATGCCCTCGGCGCCGGTGAACACGCCGCCGGAGGGGATGCCGGCCTCGATGAACGGGCCGTAGTCGGAGCGGCCGTCGAAGTCGGTGCCGTTGTGCCCCTGGTGCAGCAGGTCGAAGTACTTCTCGTAGAGCTTCTCGATCTCGTCGGAACCGGGCGGGCCCGCGGGGGCGCCGACGCCGTCGGAGTCGTCGCCGTCGTAGATCTTGAAGGCGTAGTTGGTGGAGCCGAGCATGTCGTAGTCGAGGAAGAGCTTGACCTTGGACAGCTCGGCCGCGGGCAGCGTCTCCACGTAGTGGATCGAGCCGAGCAGGCCCAGCTCCTCGGCGCTCCACCAGGCGAAGCGCAGCCGGTTGCGGGTCGGGATCTTGCCCAGGGCCTCGGCGACGGCGAGCGTGGCGGCGGTGCCGGAGCCGTCGTCGTTGATGCCCGGCCCGGCCGGGACGGAGTCGAGGTGGGCGCCGGACATGACCACCTTGTTCGGGTCGCCCCACTTGGAGTCGGCGATGACGTTGTAGGTGGTGCGCATCTCGCTGACGGTGTCGGTCTTGATGTGGATCACGCCGCCGGTCGTGGCCAGTTCCTGGCCGACGTCGAAGCTGGTGCCCAGCACGGGGATGGTGACGGGCGTGCCGAGGTTCCCGCGCAGGGTAGCGGTGCGGCCCGGCTGGCCCTCGTTGAAGACGATCACCGCCACGGCCCCGGCGGCCTTGGCGTTGTTCGCCTTGACCACGAAGTCGCAGGTGCCGCGCTGCAGCAGCGCGATCTTGCCCGGCGTGAACCCGGCGAAGTCGGCGGCCTCGCACCCGGAGTTGGACGTGCTCGGCGTCGGGCCGGGCGGCAGGACGAGATCGACGTTCTGCAGCGACGCGGTGACCTCGCCGGACCCGGAGTAGGTCATGGTGGCGAACTCGCCGACGGAGGAGTCGTCCGGCGGGGTCGGGGTGAAGACGCGCGGGCTGGGGGAGACGCGCTCCATCAGCGCCGTGGACTTCTCCTCGAAGTAGGCGATGTCGAACGGCTGGAGGGTGACGTGGTAACCGGCCTTCTTGAGCTTGGCGGCGACGTAGTCACGCGAGGCCAGGTGGCCGCTGGTGCCGGCGGCGCGGTTGCCGTTGTTGGCGTCGGCGATGTTCTGCAGTGCCTGCAGGTGCTTCTTCACCGCGGGGGCGGTGACCGAGTCGATCAGCTTCTTCTCGGCCGGGGCAGGCGTGGGGTCCGCCTGCGCCGCGGTCGGAAGGAGAGCCAGAGGCAGGGACAGTGCCGCGGCCGTCGCAAGGACGCGGAAGGTGCCTCTGCGCAGGGTGATGCGCATACGAGCTCCTCGAACTGAGATGAAGCAGGTGTCTTTCCCGATTCAGCGGCCCAGGAGAATACATAAGCCGACAAATCCACCCGTGGGAAGAATTTGAGTCGTCCAATGTTGGACAAGTGCATTGTGGGGACGACACGGGCGGCTCGGCGCGCCGCCCGCTACCAGCCCAGTTCGTCGCAGCCCCGGTGGTCGACCGGCTCCACCTGCAACGTGGCGTGCGCGATGTGGTGGCGCTGCCGCAGCACGTCGCGGGCCCGGTCCAGGACGGCGTGGTTGTCGCCCGGCTCGGCGGTGACCAGGTGCGCGGTGGCCACGTTCATGCCGGAGGTGAGCGTCCACAGGTGCAGGTCGTGCACGTTGTGCACGCCGTCGATGGCCGCCAGGTCGGCCGCCACGGCGGCGGCGTCGATGCCCTCGGGCACGTGCTGCCCCAGGACGGCGAAGACCTGCCGCCCCAGCGACACGGCGCGGACGGCCACGAACACGCCGATGGCCAGCGCGACGACGGTGTCCCAGAACGCCTGCCCGGTGGTGGCCACCAGCCAGCCGGCCACGATGACGCCGACCGAGCCGGCGGTGTCGGCCACCACCTCCAGGTAGGCGCCCTTGACGTTGAGGCTCTCGCTCGCGCCCGAGCGCAGCAGGAGCAGGGCCACGAGGTTCACCACGAGGCCGATGGCGCCGACGACGAGCATCGGGCCGGAGGAGACCACGGCGCTGCCGCCGATGCGGCCGACGGCCTCGATCACGACGTACAGGGCGACGCCGAGCATCAGCACGACGGCCAGCAGGGAGGCGAACACCTCGGCCCGGTAGGAGCCGTAGCTGCGCCGGCCGGTGGTGTCGGGACGGCCGGCGATCCTGGTCGCGACCAGCGCCGCGCCGAGGGTGACGACGTCGGCGGCCATGTGACCGGCGTCCGACAGCAGCGCCAGCGACCCGGAGAAGAGGCCGTAGCCCAGCTCGACCAGGAAGAACGCGCCGATCAGGACGAACGAGACCGCCAGTCGCCAGCGGTGCCGGGCCCCGGCGTGCCCCTGGGCCTGCCCGTGCCCGTGTCCGTGTCCGGCGCCCATCACGACATCCCTTCGCGTTCGGGGTGGATGGCCTCGGTGTGCTCGGTGTGGGCCAGCGCCAGGTCCAGCAGCATCCGTACGTGCGGATCCTCCAGCCGGTAGTAGGCCATCCGGCCCGGGCGGCGGGCGGCCACGATGCGGTGGGCGCGCAGCAGGCGCAGCGCGTGGGAGACCGCGGACTCGCTCTGCCCGGTCACCGCCGCCAGGTCGCACACGCACAGCTCGCCGTCCAGCAGGGCGACCAGCAGCTTCAGCCGGTTGGGGTCGGACAGCAGGCCGAAGACGTCGGCGGTGTCGGCCAGGTCCTCGGCGGCGGGCATGCGCTCGTGCACGGCCGCGACGCGGTCGGCGTCGACCACCTTGACCGCGCAGCCGTCCACGGCCAACACGTGCTCATCTGAAGAACTGTTCACATGTCTAACTTAGCGGGACATGTCGGTGATCTGTCAACCCGCCTCAGGCCCGCAGCCGCGGGGTCAGCCGCTGCAGCGCCGCCGCCAGCCGGTCCACCTGCGCGGCCGAGGTGAACAGCGCCGGGGTGACCCGGACGGCGTCGCCCCCGGCCATGCCCGTGCGGGCGACCGTGTAGAGGCCGTAGGTGTCCAGCAGGGTGGCGGCTACGGCCTCGTTGTCGGCCGTGGAGGTGCGGCCGGCGATGCGGAAGGCGGTGATCGCGCCGTACATGTCGGGTTCGTCCGGGGTGAGGATCTGCAGGCCCGGCAGGTCGCGCACCTGGCTCACCCAGCGGTCGCGCAGGTGCCGCAGCCGGGCCTGCTTGACGGCCGCGCCGAGCCGCAGGTGGAAGTCGAGCGCGTCGGGGACCGTGAGGGGCGCCGCGACGTCCATGGTGCCCGAGTGGACCCGCGAGCGGATGTCGCCGGCCGGGAAGCTCTCGTCGCCGAAGACGGGCTCGATGTCGGCCAGCCGGTCCCGGCGGATGTAGAGGAACCCGGTGCCAAGGGGCGCGCCGATCCACTTGTGCAGCGAGAACGCGGCGAAGTCGGCGCCGAGGGCGGGCAGGGTGAAGTCGAGCTGCCCCCAGGAGTGGGCGGCGTCCACGACGACGTCCACGCCGCGCTCGCGGGCCATCGCGACGATCTCCGGGACCGGCAGGACCAGGCCGGTGCGGTTGTTCATGTGCGACAGCAGGAGCAGCCGGGCCCTGGGGGTGGTCCGCAGCGCCCGCTCGTAGGCGTCCAGCGCCGCCTGCCGGGTGGCGGGCTCGGGCAGGACGAACCGGGCGACCGTGGCCTCGCGCCGCCCGGCCAGCCAGTTCATGGTGTGCTGGGCGGAGGGGTAGTCCAGGTCGGCGTAGAGCACGGCGTCGCCCGGCCGCAGCCGCCGGTAGCCGGAGATGAGGTTCTGCAGCGCCTCGGTGCCGCCCCGGGTGAGCGCGATCTCCTCACGGGTGACGCCGAGCAGCGCGGCGATCCGGTCGCGAACCTCGTCCGCCCTGGCCTTGTACGCCGTGCGCAGCAGGTGGGAGTTGCGGGCGTTGAGGACGTCGACGTTGCGGTGGTAGGCGCGCCGGACGGGCTCGGGCATGATCCCGTAGTAGCCGTTCTCCAGGTTGACGAAGTCGTCGCTGACCCGGAACTGCCCGGCCACACCCGCCCAGAAGCGCTCGTCCCGGGCCGTGCCCGAGGCGTCGGCGGCGGCCTGCGGGAGCGCCTGCGGGAGTGCGGCCAGCGCGCCGACCCCGGCGATGACCGCACGTCTGGACAGGGCCATGAGACACCCCCAAGGTCGGGCGGCGCGGCATCGGGGCCGCGCCGGCGAATGCCAGTGTCGCGGAGATGTCGCCGCGCGGCGGGAACGGCTCGCCGTCGTTCCCGTCATCCGGCGGGAAATCGACGACGAACGAAATCGAGGGTGTTCGAAGTGATTCTCGGCGGCGATTCCCGCGCGCCGGGAATTTCTTTACCTCGACCTTGGCCTTCTCCCGGCGCGCCGCGCCGCGTGGCGGGCATGATCTGCGGTGATGCTCACGACCAGGTCAGCCCGCGCACTCCGCCCGCCCGCCCCGGGGGCCGGCCGCTGGTGGCCGCACGCGATGCTGACCCTCGCCCTGCTGATCACGGTCGTGTTCGCGCACGGCGGCGCGTGCGCGGCCGTCGAGCTGTCCGAACGGGCCCAGGGCGGTCCCGCCCCGTCTGTCCAGGGCGCCCACCCCGACGTGCACCGGCACGTCAGATGGTTGTCCGGGCGGATGCCGGTGCGCGACGCCGGGTGCCTGCACGGCGAGCTGCCGCCGGGCCACCTGCACGGCACCGAGCAGGAGTGCGCGGCCACCGCGGCCACCGCCGCCGCCGCGCCGGCCGTGGCCGCCGTCCCCGTGCTCGCCGCCGGGCCCGCGGCCGTCGTGGCCGGGCCCGTCCGGCCGGCGCCGCGGGCCGCCTCGCGGCCGGCCGCGTCAGGTCAGGAGAATTCCCGCGTGATGCGCATATAGGACGCGCGTCTTTCGTCGCCGTCCTTTTCCGCCGCGCCCGCGACGTCTTCCGCGTGCGCCGTTCATCTCGGGGATTACCACCAATGTCGTACGATACTTTGCCGCGCCCTGACATTCTGCCCGCCATCGGAAATTCGGGTATTTGCGTCACCGTCGGAAACACCCCGCTGGCGTTCGTCGCCGCGCCGTTCGTCGCGGACGGTGGCGGCTTCTGGGCCAAGCTGGAGGGCTTCAACCCGGGCGGCATCAAGGACCGGCCCGCCCTGCACATGGTCCGGCAGGCCCGCGCCCGGGGCGAGCTGGCCCCCGGCGCGACGATCGTCGAGTCCACCAGCGGCACCCTCGGCCTCGGGCTGGCCCTGGCCGGGATCACCTTCGGCCATCCGGTCGTCCTGGTCGCCGACCCCGGCATGGAACCGCTCATGCAGCGGCTGCTGGTCTCCTACGGCGTACGGCTGGAGATCGTGCCGGCGCCGCATCCCACCGGCGGCTGGCAGCGGGCCCGCCGCGACCGGGTCGAGGAGCTGCTGGCCGAGCTGCCCGGCTCCTACTGCCCCGACCAGTACGGCAACCCCGACAACGTGGCCGCCTACGCCGGGCTGGCCCGCGAGCTGCTGTCCCAGCTCCCGCACATCGACACCCTGGTCTGCTCGGTCGGCACCGGCGGGCACAGCGCGGGCATCACCCGCGAGCTGCGCCGCCACCTGCCCCGGCTGCGGCTGGTCGGCGTCGACACCGTCGGCTCGACCATCTTCGGGCAGCCCGACCGCCACCGCCTGATGCGCGGCCTGGGCTCCAGCATTCATCCCGCCAACGTCGCCTACGACGCCTTCGACGAGGTCCACTGGGTGAGCGCCGCCGAGGCGGTGTGGGCCTGCCGCACCCTGGCGGCCCAGCACTACGTCTCCGGCGGCTGGAGCACCGGAGCCGTCAGCCTGGTGGCCCGCTGGCTGGCCGGGCGGGCCGGGCCGGGCGGCTGCGTCGTCGCCGTCTTCCCCGACGGGCCCTGGCGCTACTGGAACACCGTCTTCGACGACGGCTACTGCCGCGCCCACGGCCTGCTCGGCATCACCCCGGCCGACGAGCCCGACGAGCTGGACGACCCCGCCGAGCGCGAGGTGCGCCGCTGGACCCGTTGCGCCGCCGTCCGCGACCCGCTGGCGGGCAGGCGATGAAGGCCACGCTGGCGCAGTTCCGCTCCTTCGACCGGCCGATCCGGCTGCTGCAGATCAACCAGGCGGGCATCAACATCGGCTTCTACATGCTGATGCCCTACCTCGCCCAGCACCTGTCGGCCGGCGCGGGGCTCGCGGCCTGGACGATCGGACTCATCCTCGGCCTGCGCAACGCCAGCCAGCAGGGCATGTTCCTGATCGGCGGCACGCTGGCCGACCGGTTCGGGCACAAACCCATGATCATGGCGGGGTGCGCCCTGCGGACCGTGGGGTTCGCGCTGTTCGGGCTCACCACGTCGCTGCCGCTGCTGGTGGCGGCCGCGGTGATCACAGGGCTGGCGGGGGCGCTGTTCAACCCGGCCGCCCGCGCGTACCTGGCCGCCGCGGCCGGGCCGCGCAAGGTGGCGGCCTTCGCCGTGTTCAACGTGTTCTACCAGGGCGGCATCCTGCTCGGGCCGCTGCTCGGGGTGCTGCTGCTGGCGGGCGGGTTCACCGTGGTGTGTCTGGGGGCGGCGGGGATCTTCGCCGTCCTGACCGTGCTGCAGGGGTTCTACCTGCCCTCGCGGCCACGGGAGCCGGGGGCGGCGCGGCAGCCGGTGCTGCGGGCGTGGCGGCGGGCGTTCGGCGACCGGGCGTTCGTCTCGTTCGCGGCGTCGATGATCGCCTCGTACGCGCTGTCGTACCAGATGTACCTCGCCCTGCCGCTGGAGGTGCAGCGGGCCGGCGGCGGCCAGTGGGCGGTGACCGCCCTGTACGCGGTGTCGGCGCTGCTCGGCATCGCCGGGCAGGTACGCCTGACCGCCTGGTGCGGCGAACGGTGGAGCCGCGGCCAGGCGATCACCCGCGGGCTGGCCCTCATGGGGGCGGCGTTCCTGCCCATGGTCGCCGTCGCGCAGCTCCACCTGCCGCGGGCGGCGACGCTGACGGCCGCGCTGGTGTGCGCGCTGCTGCTCGGCGCCGGGACGCTGGTGGCCTTCCCGTTCGAGATGGCCACCATCGCCGACATGGCGGGCGAGGAGCTGGTCGGCACCTACTACGGCCTGTACAACCTGGCCTCCGGCGCGGGGATCCTCGCCGGGAACCTGCTGTCGGGCGCGCTGCTGGACGTCGCCGCCGACGCGGGCTGGGCGGGCCTGCCCTGGTTGTCACTGACCTTCGCGGGGCTGGCCTCGGCCCTGGCGGTGGCCCGCCTGGAGCGCCGCCGGGCCCTCCGGCCGCGCCTGCCGGCGGCGATGGCGACCTAGAGCGCCGGCGACCGGGTCACGACCTGGGGCCGGCGTCCCCGGCGGCGCGCCTGCGACGGCCGGCCACGACGGTCGCGGCTCCGCCCGCCACCAGCGCCGCCGCGGCCACCCACAACCAGCCGGGCACCCCGCCCGAGCCCGTGTCCGCCTCGGCCTGGGCGACCGGTGACGAGGAGGCCGCCGGGGCGGCTTCGACCGGGGTCGAGGACGTGGACGCTGACGCGGTCTCGGTCGGGGAATCGGTCGGGGTCTCGGTCGGGGCGGCTTCGGACTCGCTCGCCGTCGGGGTGGCCGGGGCGGTGACGGTGAAGCGCAGCTCGCCGGCGATGGGGTGGCCGTCGGAGGAGACCACCCGCCAGGCCAGCCGGTACCGGCCGGGCTCCAGCGGCTCGGCCGGCTCGGCCTTCACCGTGACGCCCTGGGCGCGCGGCTTGCCCAGCGGCAGGTTCTCGCCCGCCGGGCCGTCGAGCACGAGGGTCGGCAGGGTCATGCGGGAGGTGAACTCCAGCTCGATGCTCTCCACCTGCGCCAGCTTGGCGCCGTCGGCGGGTGAGCTGCTCTTCAGCCGGTCATGGGCCAGCGCGGCGGGCGCGGCGGCCAGCAGCAGCAGGACGGCGCCGCCGACGGCGACACCGGCACGAACGGCCGCCCGGAACGGGCGGCGCGCGGAACGAAGGGAATGGGTCACTGCGAACTCCGAGGTTCCTGGATCCGGCTCGATCGCCGGATGGACATGCGGTCCGGCGCGCGGCGGGACGCGAGGGGCGTACCGCGGCGGCGCCGGCTGGGTCGTCTGCCTGCCGGGAGGCACGCCGGACCCGCCGCATGACGGGGAACGTCAGCGGCCGGACGGCCGGGCGTGCGCAGCCGGGCGGGGCGGCCCGCGCCGGGAGAGCACCGGAGCCAGCAGCAGCGCCCGGTGACCCGCCACGGGAGGCCACAGCGGGCACGCGCGGGCGGGCCCGGCGGGCGGCGGCGCCAGGACGGACGACCAGGCGCACAGGACGGCCCACAGCCGGGCCAGCCGGACCGTGCTCAACCGCAGCAACGCCGCCAGCGCCGCGTCCCCGCGGGCCAGCCACCAGCTCGACGAGACGGCCACCGCCAGGTGGATCACCACCATCCCGGAGGAGCCGTGCCCATGGGCGACCGGCCCGGCGGGCGGCCCGGCGAAGGACGGCGAGGAGGTGTCGAGCAGGTGGCTCAGGCCGTACCGGGTGGACTCGGAGGCGTCGAAGAGCTCGTGCAGGCCGTACTGGGCGGCCACGCACATGGCCAGCAGGGGCGCCCATCCGCGGGGACGGGAACCGGCGGCGTAGGCGGCCGCGAAGGTCGCCGCGACGGCCAGGGCCAGCGGGCCGGGCGCGATCGCCGTGCCGCCGACCAGCGTGTGCAGGGCCGCCGAGGCCAGGACGCACACGGCCGTGAACACCGCGGCGCGAAGCGCGCGGACCACGGGACGGGCGACCTGCATCCGGCCATCGTGCCAGAGCCCGGCCGGGTCGTCATCCGCGTCCTTGCGCACCGGGCGGGCGCACCGGGCGGGCGCACCGGGCGGGCGCGACGGGCGGCGCGGCGGGGGAGGCGGCCCGGCTGGGAGGGGTCAATGGTGTCGCGGGGTCTCGAGCTCGCCGCCCAGGCGGCCGCGTAACCGTTCCAGCCGGTCGGCCGTGGCGACGACGACCCAGCGGTCGCCGACCAGGTACGCGCCGCCGTAGGCCTGGGCGATGTCGAGCCAGTCTCGTTTGCCGTTGTCCGTGCTGAACGTCACGATCGTCAGGCGGCCCTGGGGGGTGTCGCAGGCCGCCTGCCGCAGCTCGGCGGCGTCGGTCTGCAGCTTGCCGGCGGGGCAGCCGAGCAGGGTGGTGAGCTGTTTCATGTCGCCGGCCGGCACCTTCGGCGCGACGGCGACGGCGGGGGCGGGGGGAGCGGCGCCGTGGTGGTGCGCCGGCTGCCCCTGGGGGGCGGGGGCGGTCGCGCACCCCGCCAGCAGGGCGATGCCCAGGGCGGCGATGGCCTGCCGCGACGCGCGGGCGGGTGCTTCGAGGGGTTCGGGCATGAGTCAGGGTTCCGCCGGAGTGTCGATGGGGCCGGTCCCCCGTGGAAAGACGTGCTTCCAGGGGCCGGCAGGTCAGGAGGTGGGCGGGGCGGGGGACGGGAGCGGGGGTTCGGGGAGTTGGGTGTGGTTCACCAGGCCGGTCGATTCGAGGTACGTCATGTGGCGCATGACGAAGTTGATGCCTTCCTGAGCGAACTTGCGGATCTCGGCGTTCCTGGTCCCGGCCCGGACGAGCGCCAGGGTGCCGAAGACCTTGCCGTGCGCGGCGCGCAGCAGGTTCGCGTAGTCCTGGTCGAAGGCCGGGCCGCTCTCGGCCGCGAGCTGGGCCAGCCAGCGCTGCTGGTCGGGGTTGGGCTCGTCGGGCAGGGCGACGCCGAGCTTGGCCGCCGTGTCGCGGGTGATCTGGTCCAGCTTCTGGTGCTCGCCCATGATCTGCTTGCCGACCTGCCTGACGCGCTGCGACTGGGCGCGGGTGGCGGCGTACTCGCCCGCGGGCATCTCCCACAGGCCGGCCTGCCGCACCTTGATCAGCAGGTCGACGTCGGCGGCCGAGAGGGGGCCCGAGGGCGTGAGGGTCCGCTGCGCGTCCGCGGGGTCGATCGACGGGGGCAGGATCAGCAGGATCGTCGCCGCCGCCGCCGCGACGAAGCCGCCGAGCATGAACATCTCACCGCGCAGGAGCCTGTGCATGCTCGAAGGTACGCGGGCCCGCCGGATCCGGTTCAACGAAACCGGGACCGTTTCCTCGATACCCCCTATGGGTATAGAGTGCGACGTATGAGACGTCTTGCACCGCTCGTTCCTGAGAAGGCCCCTGAGAAGTCCCGTCAGATCCTGGACGACATCGTCGCCAGGCACGGCGGGGTGGGTGACATGGTGTCCACGATGGCCCACTCGCCCGCCTTGCTCCAGGGATACCTGGACTTCTCCCGGGCGATGAAGCGGGTGAGGATCCCGCGCGCGCTCAGCGAGAAGATCTCCCTGGCCGTGCAGGAGTGGATCGGCTGCGGCACGTGCCTGGCCGCGCACACCGAGGGGGCGCTGGCCGCCGGGCTGAGCGAGGCCGACGTCGCGCTGGCCCGCCAGGGCACCTCGGCCGACGCGCGGGAGGCCGCCCTGATCGCGGTGGCGGTGCGGGTGCTGGTCGAGCCGTCGTCCATCACCGACGAGGAGGTGGCGGAGCTGCGCTCCCTCGGCTGGAGCGACCGGGTGATCGCCGAGGTCGTCGGGCTGGTCTCGGTCAACCTGCTGACCGGCGCGTTCAACCTGCTCGTGGGCAACCAGCCGCAAGCGGAGTAGGTCAGGGGCGCCGCTCGTGATGTACTGGCCCATGGCGATCGGCGTGCGCCGGACCCGGTTCCCGCACGCCCCCGGTGACGGCTGGAGGACGACATGACCGTGCGCGACCCGGCGGCATCCCCGCAGCGGCACCACCGGGCCCACGCCGACGCGATCGACGCCTTCATCGCCGCCGCCAACGCCGACGACCCCGACCACCGTTCCGCGCTGCTCAGCCGTGCCCTCGCCGCCGACGTGGTGTTCTGGGGGCCCCTCGGCCGCGGGTCCGGCCGGGGCGCGGTGGCCGACTTCGTCACCGAGGTGGTGCAGGGCTACCGGGCCGGCGGCTGCCGTATGGTCCGTACGACGTCCGTCGACGCGCCGCACGAGTGGGCCCGGTTCGGCTGGCGCTTCGAGGGGCCCGACGGCGCCACCGTCCTGTCGGGCACCGACATGGTCCACCTCACCGCCGCCGGCGACATCGACGAGATCGTGGTCTTCGCCGGCCCGCTGCACTGACACCCCGCTCCCGCCGCCCAGGACCTTAGCCCTTCGCCCGCGGGACGTTCGCCGCTGCCGCCACCGCCCCCGCGCGAGGGACCGTGGAGGCGGAAAGCGAGGTGGCGATCATGTCGATCGAGGTCAAGGACGTCATGGGACGCGTGGCGATCGCGGTGCTGGAGCACGCGTCGTTCGCCGACATCGTGGCGGCGATGAAGCGGTACGCGGTGGGCGCGGTCACCGTGATCGACGCCGACCGGCGGCCGGTGGGCGTGGTGTCGGAGGACGACCTGCTGCTCAAGGAGACCGGCCAGGCCCGGCACGCCGTCTCCGTCCTCGACTCGCGGGCGCGGCGGCAGGAGCGGCGCAAGGCCGCCGCCGTCACCGCCGCGGAGCTGATGACGTCGCCGGCGGTCACGGTCACCCCGGGCATGCCGGTGCGCGAGGCGGCCAGGATCATGCACGCCCGGCGGATCAGGCAGCTCCCGGTGATCGACCCGGTCACCGGCCGCGTCGTCGGCACCCTGCACCAGCGCGACGTGCTGCGCGTCTTCACCCGCCCGGCCGCCGAGCTGGAGGCGGACGTCAGGGCCGTGCTCCCGCCGGACGGCACGTTCGCGGTCACGGTCGACGCCGGCGTGGTCACGATCACCGGCAGGGTGGCGGGCGGGGCGCGGGCCGCCGCGCTGGCGGAGGCGGTGCGGGCGGTGGAGGGCGTCGTCGACGTCGTGACCGAGCTCGACCGCGACCGGGACGACCTGTTCACCGTCCCGCCGCTGCTGTAGCGGGCGGCCGCGATCCGGCGGGCTGATTCCGGCGGCGAGGCGATCTGCTGGGACACTGAACGGTATGTCGGAAAGTGAGCAGCGTAGCCTGATGCCCCAGATGCGGCTCGACGAGCTGCTGGCCGAGCTGCAGACGAGGCTCAACGCCGTCCTCGCCACCCGTGACCGGGTGCACGCGCTGCTGGAGGCCGTCGTCTCGGTGGGCAGCGACCTCGACCTGGAGACCGTGCTGCGCCGGATCGTCGAGACCGCGACCAAGCTGGTGGACGCGAGTTATGGCGCGCTGGGCGTGGTCGGCGAGGAGCAGACGCTCGTCCAGTTCATCCCGGTCGGGCTGAGCGAGGAGGAGATCGCCAGGATCGAGCACTGGCCGCACGGGCTGGGCCTGCTCGGCCTGCTGATCAAGGACGCCCGTCCGCTCCGGCTGGGCCGCATCTCCGACCATCCCGAGTCCTACGGCTTCCCGCCCGGCCACCCGCCGATGGGCACCTTCCTCGGCGTCCCGGTACGCGTGCGCGACGAAGTGTTCGGCAACCTCTACCTGACCGAGAAACGCGGCGGCGGCGACTTCGACGAGGAGGACGAGGCCATCGTCATCGCGCTGGCCACCGCCGCCGGCGTCGCCGTCGAGAACGCCCGCCTGTACGAGGAGTCGCGCCGCCGCGAGACCTGGCTGCAGGCGTCCTCGGAGATCACCACCAGCCTGCTGTCCGGCGCCGGCTCCCGCGAGGTGCTCACCACCATGGCGGCGCGGGCCCGCCAGATGTGCGACGCCGACCTGGTCCAGGTGCTGCTGCCCGACCCGTCGGGCGGCACGCTGACCGTCGACGTGGCCGAGGGCGACGGCGCCGACGAGCTGCTGGGGATGGCGTTCGACGTCTCGGCCACCCTGGCGGGGGAGGCGTTCACGCACGCCGAGCCCAGGTCGGAGCGGGACCTGCCGGGCGCGCCCTACCCCGACTCGCCGCTGCGGCGGCTGGGCTACGGGCCGGGCCTGATGGTCCCGCTGGGCGCCGCGCCCCGCGTGCGGGGCGTGCTCATGCTGGCCAAGCGCGGCGGGCGGCTGCCGTTCAGCGGGGCCGACCAGCAGATGGTGGAGTCGTTCGCGGGGCAGGCGGCGATCGCGCTGGAACTGGCCGAGGCCCGCCGCGACGCCGAACGGCTCGGCCTGCTGGAGGACCGCGACCGCATCGCCAAGGACCTGCACGACGTCGTCATCCAGCGGCTGTTCGCCACGGCCATGACGCTGATGAGCACCGTCCGGCTGGTCGAGCGCCCGGAGGCGGGCAAACGGCTCCAGCACGCCATCGACGAACTGGACGAGACCATCCGGCAGATCCGCTCGTCCATCTTCGCCCTCCAGGCCCCGCGCGAGGACGCCGCGCCGAGCCTGCGCACGAAGATCGTCGACCTGGTGGAGGGGGCGGGCGCGCACCTGGGGTTCATGCCCGGCCTGCGGATGGAAGGCCAGATCGACACCCTGGTGCCCGACCCGGTGGCCGGGCACCTGCTCGCCGTCCTGCGCGAGGCGCTGTCCAACGTGGTGCGCCACTCCCACGCCACCCGGGCCGAGGTCTCCATCGAGGTCGCCGGCGGCCGGCTCACCCTCGTCGTCGGCGACAACGGCGTCGGCGTGGGCGACGGCGGGCGGCGCAGCGGCCTGCGCAACATCGAGGAACGGGCCGCCTCCCTCGGCGGGGCCGCCGAGCTGGAGACGCCGGAGGAGGGCGGCACCCGGCTGCGCTGGCACGTCCCGCTGTGACGGCCGTCACAGCGCGCGCAGCCCCTCGCGCGTCCTAAGTCCCGGGAGGTCGGGACCTTCGTCCATACCCCGCGTCATGCCCGCTGAGCTGTGATGGAACGGCACAGCCAGGTGATCGCGGCCATCCAGGCCGCCCCACCTCCGCATGAACCACGTGAGGAAGACATGACGAACGCACCGGCCACCACCCCCGGCCGCAGCCCGGCGTTGATGCTCACCCTGGCGACCCTGGGCTTCGCGGTGAACTTCTGGGCCTGGGCCCTGCTCAGTCCGCTCGGGCCGCGTTTCAAGGAACTGCTCGGGCTGTCGGCCGGGCAGCAGGCGCTGCTGGTGGCCGTACCGGTGATCGTGGGGTCGCTGGGCCGCATCCCGGTCGGCGCGCTCACCGACAGGTTCGGCGGGCGGGTGATGTTCCCGCTGGTCTCGGCGGCCACCATCGTCCCCGTCCTGTTCGTCGGCCTGTTCGGGCAGACGTCGATGGTCTCGCTGCTGATCGGCGGCTTCTTCCTCGGCGTCGGCGGCACCGTGTTCGCCGTCGGGGTGCCGTTCGTCAACGCCTGGTTCCCGCCGAACCGGCGCGGCCTGGCCGTCGGCATCTTCGGCGCCGGGATGGGCGGCACCGCGATCAGCGCGCTGACCACCGTCCCCCTGGTCCGCGCCGGCGGTGCCGCCGTGCCGTTCCTCATCACCGCCGTCGTGCTGGCCGCGTACGCGGTCGTGGCGTGGCTGGTGCTGCGCGACGCGCCCGGCCGCACCGTCGCCACCCAGCCGCTCGGGGCGCGCATGGCCGCCGCACTCAGGCTGCCGATCACCTGGCAGGCGTGCGTGCTGTACGCGGTCGCCTTCGGCGGTTACGTCGCCTTCTCGGTCTACCTGCCCGCCTACCTGCAGACCGGCTACGGGCTGGAGCAGGCCGACGCCGCCAACCGGATGGCCGGGTTCGTCGTCCTGGCCGTGCTGGCGCGGCCGATCGGCGGCTGGCTGTCGGACCGCGTCGGCCCGGTGCCCGTGCTGACCGGCGTGTTCGTCGTCACCGCCGTCACGGCGGGCGTGCAGGCGCTCACCCCCGGCCTCATGCCGGTCGGCACGATCGCGTTCCTGACCATGGCCGCCGCGCTCGGCGCCGGCAGCGGCGCCACCTTCGCCCTCGTCGCGCAGGTCGCCCCGGCCGACAAGGTCGGCACGGTCACCGGACTGGTCGGCGCCGCCGGCGGGCTCGGCGGGTTCGTCCCGCCGCTGGTGATGGGCTTCCTGTACGGCCGGCTCGGCTCGTACGGCCTCGGCCTGGCCCTGCTGGCGGCCACCGCCGTGCTCACCCTGGCCCTGACGGTGACCGCGGTCCGCGCGCTGACCGCCCGCCGCGTGGCGGGTCCGGTCGGCTCACGCTGACCGCACCCCACGAAAGTGCGGGGCCCGGC
>NZ_JBEXYK010000060.1:0-64557 GCF_040630865.1 Nonomuraea sp. NPDC005730 | reverse complement strand
CATCTGGCACAACGATCACACCGGACAGCCGATCAAGAGATCACTCACCCGCTACGACCACTGATCACCCCGACCCCTTGGACTCAACCATCTAGGTCCGACGCACTCCCCGAGCCCCGTGCCCCTTCCTTCCGTTCTAGGGATCATCGCAACACCCCAGCCTGGGGAGTGCGATGGAAGCGTTCGAGATCCGCAAGAGCCGAGCGCCGCAGGGCCGGACGAAGTTGACCCGTGAGCGGGAGGAATACTTCCGCCTTATGGATCAAGGTCTTAGCAGTCAGGAAGCGTGTCGGCTCGTCGGGATCAACTACCGGACCGGCAAGCGGTGGCGCAACGGCTGGAGACCGAACAAGTCGAACAAGAAGGGGGCTCCGCCGGTCAATCGATCGGCGGAGCCCCCTTCTGGCCCGTCCCGCTACCTGCGGGAAGACGAGCGGATCCACATCGCTGACAGGCTGCGGGAGAAGGCGTCGATCCGAGAGATCGCGCGTGAGCTGGGCCGTGCGCCCTCGACCATCAGCCGGGAGATCCGCCGCAACCGGCACCCCACCAACGGCCAGTACCGGCCACATGCGGCCCAGGCCCGAGCCAACGAGCGCCGGCCACGTCCCAAGCCCGGCAAGATCGGGCAGAACCCGCACTTACAGGCCTACATTCAAGACCGCCTGCACAAGCGCTGGAGCCCGGAGCAGATCGTCCGGAGCCTGCGCCGGACCTATCCCGAGCGGGCGGAGATGCACGTGTGCCACGAGACCATCTACCGGGCTCTCTACGTCCAAGGCCGCGGCGAGCTGCGCCGCGAGCTGACCCGAGCCCTTCGCACCGGCCGCACCATGCGCAAGCCGCGCCGGCTGGCCCAGCAGCGCCAGCCCCGCTACAGCACGCCCATGGTGATGCTCAGCGAGCGGCCTGCCGAGGCCGACGACCGCGCTGTGCCGGGCCACTGGGAAGGCGACTTGATCATTGGCAAGAACCAGTTGTCGGCGATCGGCACGCTGGTCGAGCGCACCACGCGCTACGTCATGCTCGTCCACCTGCCGGTCGACCGCACCGCAGAGCGTATGCGCGACGCCCTAGTGGAGACCATGGCCACGCTGCCCGCCCATCTCAAGCGCTCCCTGACCTGGGACCAGGGCAGCGAAATGGGCCGCCACCACGAGTTCTCCATCGCCGCCAACATGCCCGTCTACTTCTGCGACCCGGCCAGCCCCTGGCAGCGCGGCTCCAACGAAAACACCAACGGCCTGCTGCGCCAGTACTTCCCCAAGAGCACGGACCTGTCGGTCCACACCCGCGACCAGCTCGACGCCGTCGCCGCTGAATTGAACTCCAGACCACGAAAGACGCTCGACTGGGAAACCCCAGCCGAGCGTCTCGCTATGCTGCTCGCAGCCGCTAATTGATCATGCGTGTTGCGACGACCCCTAAAATTCACCCACGGCGCCGGGGCTCTCGTGTGCCTTCGGTCAGACGGTTCAGAGGGTGGCGGGCACCGGCCGGGGCACCCGCGGGATGCCCCACATCCGGTTCTCCTCGCGCAGCGTGCGCAGCCGGTCGACCTCGGCCGTCCACATGGCCCCGCGGGGGGTGGCCCTGGCCTTGCGGCGCGCGATGCGGTTGTCGTACGAACGCACGCCGAACGTGGCCCGCTGCCCGGCCTCGGCGGCCCGCAGCGCCTCGGTCAGCGCGACGTCGAACGCCCGGCCCGCCGCCAGCAGCTCGATCTCGTCGGCCGCGGCGGCACGCAGGTCGCGCACGATCTGCTCGGCCTGCCTGGCCTTGTCAAGCAGCTGCGGGAAGCCCTTGGAGATCTCCTGGTCCGCGTGGTAGCGAACCTCGGCCTCCCGGCTCACCCGCGGACGGAAAAACGCCATCGACCCTGCCCTTCACGCAGTCTTTGCTGTTCAACCCACAAGGGTACGCCGTCCGACACCGCCTCAGAACACCGGGCGACGGACGGGGCCGCCCAGTAAGATGATCACCATGCCCGCAAAGAGACCTCCCGTCCCACTCTCCCGCGAGCGCATCATCGAGGCCGCACTCCACATCGCCGACAGCCAGGGGCTGCGCCGGCTCACCATGCGCCGGCTGGGCGACGCCCTGGAGGTGGAGGCCATGGCCATCTACCACCACCTGCCGCGCGGCAAGGAGGCGCTGATGGACGCGCTGGCCGAGCACGTCACGTCCGTGCACGTGGAGCAGGCGGCCACCTGGCAGGAGACGGCCAGGGCGTGGTGCCGGGCGGGTCGGGAGCTGCTGCGCGAGCATCCGGGCGTGCTCGCGCTGGCCCTGACCAAGCCGCCCAAGGGCGCCACCGCCGTCGCCATCAGGGAGCAGACCGAGCAACTCGCCGAAGGCGGCCTGAGCGACGCCCCGGAGGCCGTGCGCGCGCTGCGGGCGTTCGTGTTCGGCAGCGTGGCGGTCGAAGTCCAGCAATCAGGATGGGCTGACCCAGAAGTCGATGAATGGGTCAGGCGGGACGAAAGGGCAGATGTGGACTTCGAAAGAGGGCTCGACGCTTTGCTCAAGGGGTTGCAAACGTAGTGCGCGTGTCGCGCTTGGCCCGTTATCCTGCATAAGGCACGCTGTGTCGAAGGTCACACGACCGGGGGATCCTCCTGTAACAGTCCGAACGGGCTATGTCGGACCGTGTGACATACGTCGCACACTTGCCAGAACAACAAACCCGAGCCGCTCCCGTCCCTCTCCCGGGAGCACCCACGAGATATCGGAGGCACGCCGATGTGCCCGCACGACCCGGCCTGTCCGTCTGCCGAGGCGCCGGACCGCGAGGCAGCACGCACCCTCGCATGCCACCCCGAGCAGGGGTGGAGCCTTCTCTGCAACGGCGTCGTCCTGTTCGAGGACACCGGGGAGCTCCTGCCCAGCGGCACCGTCATCGCGCCGCACCGGCCCGACCCCCTGGTGGGCGCCGCCTGACGGCGGCGTAACCGCCGATCCACCGGGCCACGACCTCGCCCACCCGGGCGGGGTCCCGCTTCAGGTCGTGGCCCTCGCCCGGCAGCACCACCAGCCGGGCGCAGTCCGCGGGATCCGGCACTCCGAACGGATCCCGGTCCCCATTGACCACCAGCACGTCCACCCCGGCCCCGCGCAGCTCCTCGGCCCTGGACCGCTCCGGCTTGCCGGGCGGGTGCAGCGGGAAGGCCAGCGCCACCACCGCCGCCGCGCCCACCGCCGAGGCCGTACGGCAGGCCACCCGGGCGCCGTTGCTCCGGCCGCCCTGCACCAGCGGCAACCCCGGCCATCCGGCGCGCAGCTCGCCCAGCACCACTTCCCATGCCTCGTCCTGCCTGGCGGCCGAGCCCGGCGCCCGCGCCCCCGCGACCCGGAACGCCTGCGACACCCTGGCCACGGTCGCGCCCACCCCGAGTGCGGCGTCGCGGACGGCCACCAGATCGGGCGCGTCCACTCCCCCGGCCGAGCCGTGGGTCAGCACCAGCAGCAGCCGGGGCTCGGCCGCCTCGTCGACCTGCACCAGCGCCGGCCCCCTCGGAGTCATGATCTCCATGGCAGCACCGTACCTGGGGAGGATCCGCCGTTGGCTCCCAGGTCTGATGACGGCGCGCCGGACAACCGGGATGATGACCCTTATGCCAGAGATGCGCCCCATCCGGGATGACCTGCAGGCCACCCTCGACGCCCGCCGCGACCTCGGCCCCGACTACGAGGCCGCGCTCGTCGAGTCCTTCGTCGAACGGCTCGACGCCACCATCGCCGCCCGCGTCCAGGCCGAGCTGGACGGCCACGGCCTCGCCCCGGCCAAGCCCAGGCAGCGGCAGAACAGCGGCGCGGCGATGATCCCCATCGCGCTGGGCTCGATGGGCCTCGGCATCCCGCTGACCGCCATCGCGGCCGGCAACTCGGGGCTGGTCGGCCTGACGATCACGTGGCTGGCGATCGTCGCCATCAACGTGGCCGCCGCCGTGGCCGTCATGCGCCGCGGCTGAGTCCCCTCCGGCCGCGGTCCGGGGGCGCGGTGGAGAACCCCTCCGCGGCGGTCAGGTGTCGCGGTGAAAACGCAGCCGGACCTCGGCGGCCATGGTCTGGTCCTCGTGTTCGAGGCCGTAGGTCCACACCTGGCCGGCGTCCTCGGTGCGCCCGCGCAGCGGCAGCGTGCGCGCCAGCAGCTCGATGGCCAGCGCCCCCGTCTGGGGGTCGGCCCCGCTCTCGACGGCCTCGGCGAACTCCGCGCAGGCCAGTTCCAGGTGCGCGATGCCGAGCAGCACCCGCAGCCCCGGCAGCTCCCGCGCCGGGGCGAACTCCAGCGCGTCCAGCAGCAGCCCGGCCGCCTCCCCCGGGTCGCCGTACTCCAGCAGCGTCTCGGCGAGCTGGCGGGCCGCGTGCGCGGCGGCCTCGGCGTCGCCGGCGTCGAGGCTCGCGTCGAGGGCGGAGCGCAGCTCCTTGTCGGCCTCCTGCGGGCTGCCGGCCAGCCGGGCCAGCGCGAGGTGCGCCAGCGGGACGTAGGCCGGCGTGCCGACGCCGAGCACGGCCTGCCAGGCGGCCCTGGCCTGGTCGTCGCGGCCCTCGCGCTCGAAGCCCTGGGCCAGGTGGCAGGCGGCCTGGGCGGCGTACTCGGGATGGCCGGTGGCCAGCGCGGTGCGGGCCGCGGCTCGGGCGGCCTCGGTGTCGCCGCGCTCGTCGAGCACCACGGCCAGCCCCACGGCCGCCTGGGCCCGGTCGGGGCTGTCGTGGTCGGCGACCAGCTCGGTCAGTATCGCCGCCGCACCCTCGAGGTCGCCGCCCTCGGCCAGGCGGCGGGCGGTGTCGAGAGGTGGGGTCTCCAGCTCTGAGAACGTCAAGAGAGCTCCTTCCGGCGACGGATCGCACCGAGCCTAACGGCTCGTCGCGATCATGTCTGCTCACTTGACGGTGTAGGACTGGGCCGGGCCCGGCGCGGGCCCCCGGACGGGGACCCGCGGCGGCGGATCAGTCCTCGTACGCCTCCAGCGGCGGGCAGGAGCACACCAGGTTGCGGTCGCCGTACGCCTGGTCGATGCGGCGCACCGGCACCCAGTACTTGCCCTCGCGCAGCGAGGCCACCGGGTAGGCCGCCTCGGTCCGCGAGTACGGGTGGGCCCACTCGTCGGCTGTGACCGACTCGGCCGTGTGCGGCGCGTTGCGCAGCGGGTTGTCGGTCTTGTCGTAGTCGCCGGAGGCCACCTTGGCGATCTCGCCGCGGATGGCGATCATGGCGTCCACGAACCGGTCGAGCTCGTCCAGGTCCTCGCTCTCGGTCGGCTCGATCATCAGCGTCCCGGCCACCGGGAACGACATGGTCGGCGCGTGGAAGCCGTAGTCGATCAGGCGCTTGGCCACGTCGTCGACGGTGACGCCGGTCTCCTTGGTGATCTGGCGCAGGTCCACGATGCACTCGTGGGCCACCAGGCCGCCGCGGCCGGTGTAGAGCACCGGGTAGTGCGGGGCCAGCCGCCGGGCCAGGTAGTTGGCCGACAGGATGGCCTGCTCGGTGGCCGCCGTGAGGCCCTCGGAGCCCATCATCCGCACGTACGCCCACGAGATCGGCAGGATGCCCGCCGAGCCGTACGGGGCGGCCGAGACCGGGCCGACCGGGCTGCCGTCGCGCAGCGGGTGGCCGGGCAGGTAGGCCGCCAGGTGGCCGCGGACCGCGACCGGGCCGACGCCGGGGCCGCCGCCGCCGTGCGGGATGCAGAACGTCTTGTGCAGGTTGAGGTGGGACACGTCGGCGCCGAACTCGCCCGGCTTGGCCAGGCCCACCAGGGCGTTGAGGTTGGCGCCGTCGACGTAGACCTGGCCGCCGGCCTCGTGCACCTTGGCGCAGACCTCGGTGATCGACTCCTCGTACACGCCGTGCGTGGACGGGTACGTCACCATGATCGCGGCGAGCTTCTCGCGGTGCTTGGCGATCTTGGCGTCGAGGTCGGCCAGGTCGATGTTCCCGTCGTTGTCGCAGGCCACGACCACGACCCGCATGCCCGCCATGACGGCGCTGGCCGCGTTCGTGCCGTGGGCCGAGGACGGGATCAGGCACACGTCGCGCCCGGTGTCGCCGTTGGCCTGGTGGTAGGCCCGGATGGCCAGCAGGCCGGCGAACTCGCCCTGGGAGCCGGCGTTCGGCTGGATGGAGACCGCGTCGTAGCCGGTCACCTCGGCCAGCCAGCCCTCCAGGGTGCCGATGAGCTCCCGGTAGCCCTCGGTCTGGGCCTCCGGCGCGTACGGGTGCACGCCGGCGAACTCCGGCCAGGTGATCGGCTCCATCTCGGTGGTCGCGTTCAGCTTCATCGTGCACGAGCCGAGCGGGATCATCGAACGGTCGAGCGCGATGTCCTTGTCCTGGAGCCTGCGCAGGTAGCGCAGCATCGCGGTCTCGGAGCGGTGGCTGTGGAAGACCGGGTGGGTCAGGTAGTCCGACTCGCGCAGCAGCTCGGCCGGCAGCGCGTCGTCCTCCAGCGCCACCTCCTCGCGCTCGACGCCGAAGGCCGCCCACACCTTGACCAGCTCGGCCGCGCCGGTCTTCTCGTCGCAGGCGATCGAGACGTGGTCGTCCCCGGCCTGCCACAGGTTGACGCCCCGCTCGGCGGCGGCGGCCACCACCTCGGCGGCCCTGCCGGGCACGCGGACGAGCACGGTGTCGAAGAACTCGCCGTGCACGACCTCCAGGCCGGCCTCGCGCAGGCCGCCGGCCAGCGCGACGGCGTGCCGGTGCACGCGGTGCGCGATCCGGCGCAGGCCCTCGGGGCCGTGGTAGACGGCGTACATGCCGGCGATCACGGCCAGCAGGACTTGGGCGGTGCAGATGTTGCTGGTGGCCTTCTCGCGGCGGATGTGCTGCTCGCGGGTCTGCAGGGCCAGCCGGTAGGCGGGGTCGCCGTCGACGTCGACCGACACGCCGACCAGGCGGCCGGGCATCTGCCGCTGCAGGCCCTCGCGTACGGACATGTAGGCCGCGTGCGGCCCGCCGAACCCGAAGGAGACGCCGAAGCGCTGGGAGGAGCCGATGGCGATGTCGGCGCCCAGCTCGCCGGGGGCGGCCACGAGCGTGAGGGCCAGCAGGTCGGCGGCGGCCACGACGATCGCGCCCGCCTCGTGCGCCCTGGCGGCCACGTCGCGGAAGTCGCGCAGACGGCCCGAGGCGCCCGGGTACTGGACGAGCACGCCGAAGCACTCGGGCAGCTCGCCGTCGAGGTCGTGCTCGGTCAGCGTGATGCCGAGCGGCTCGGCGCGGGTGGCCAGCACGGCCTTGGTCTGGGGCAGCGTGTCGGCGTCGATCACGAACACGTCGCTCTTGGACCTGCCGGCCCGGCGGGCCAGCGTCATGGCCTCGGCCGCGGCGGTGGCCTCGTCCAGCAGGGACGCGCCGGCGACGTCGAGGCCGGTCAGGTCGGAGACGACCGTCTGGAAGTTCAGCAGCGCCTCCAGACGGCCCTGCGAGATCTCCGGCTGGTACGGCGTGTACGCGGTGTACCAGCCCGGGTTCTCCAGCAGGTTGCGCCGGATGACGGCGGGCGTGACGGTGTCGTAGTAGCCCAGGCCGATCATGGAGGTCAGCACCCGGTTGCGGGAGGCCAGTTCGCGCAGCTCGGCGATGGCCTCGGTCTCGCTCGCGGCGGCCGGCAGCTTGAGCCGGTCCTTGACCCTGATGGCCTCGGGCACGGCCACGGCCACCAGATCGCCGACGGACTCGAAGCCCACGGCCTCGAGCATGCGCTGCTGCTCGGACTCGGATGGGCCGATGTGCCTGGACGAGAACGGCGGAGCGGACAGGTCGGTCATGGAGGTTGCCTCCCGAGGCTTGGAGACCGGCGCCAGGGCGCGGGCGAGTGCCGGATCTCCCCCTCTGTCATCGCGACGTCATCGCGACCTGAGAGCTTCACCCCACCGTGGGGCTTGCACCGTCGGTGAGGTGCGCCTGGCGGGCGCACCTGCTTTCCAGAGTTGCCTCACCCGAGCGGTACGGGATGCCTGAGAGATTCCGGGGAGGGTTGCTCCTTCGGCGCCCCAGGACCGAAGCCCAGGGACTCTCCCGCACGGGGTCATCAGCCTTACTCTGTCCTAGATTACTACGGTGTGTTCAGCGGTTCAGCTCACCCCGTGCGGCGTGCACGGCGCCGCTTGGCGAGCTCGTCAGCGGGATGGTCGGCCGGGACGGTGTCCTCGACCGCCGCCCGTTCCCCCGGCAGCTCCGCGAGGGAGCCCTCGACCTCTCGCCAGACCCGGCCGAGCGCGATGCCGAACACGCCCTGGCCGCCCTGGAGGAGATCGATCACCTCGTCGGCCGAGGTGCACTCGTAGACGCTGACGCCGTCGCTCATGAGCGTGATCTGCGCGAGGTCGGCGACCCCGCGGTCACGCAGGTGCTGCACCGCGGTGCGGATCTGCTGCAACGACACCCCGGTGTCGAGCAGCCGCTTGACGACCTTGAGCACCAGGATGTCGCGGAAGCTGTAGAGCCGCTGCGAGCCCGAGCCGTGCGCGGCTCTTATCGTGGGCTCGACCAGGCCCGTGCGTGCCCAGTAGTCGAGCTGCCTGTAGGTGATGCCGGCCGCCGAGCAGGCTGTTGGCCCGCGATAACCGATGTCGTCGGGCAGTGTCGCGGGCTGCTCGTCGAAGAGCAGGCCCTGCTCTCCGGCACGCTGCCGCGCGCTCTCGCGCCGCACCGGATCTTCCTGGCCGGCCGTCTTTCCCTCGCCGCTGCTGACCGCCACGCGGACCTCCGGCTTTCTCTCATCCCATGGCCTGATCTGGGGGTTCGTAAAGGGCGACCACGGGTTTCACTTGCACCGTAGGACCGTGACCATGCTCAGTCAACGATCCGGCTCGGCGCGTCGTGAAGCGTAAATGCACTGAAATACCTACCCCGCCCTGCCGAAGTCCTCGGGAGTGATCGTGTCAAGGAACTCCCTGAACTTCTCCACCTCGTCCTCCTGGTCGTCAGGGATGATCACACCGGCCTCCTGGACGACCTCTTCGCTGGCGAAGATGCGCGCGCCGGTGCGCAGCGCCAGGGCGATCGAGTCGGAGGGCCGGGCGCTGACCTCCACTCCGTTGGAGAACACCAGGTCGGCGAAGAAGATGCCGTCACGCAGGGCCACGATGTTGACTGCGCGCAGCCCGACGCCGAGCGCGCTCAGCACGTCCCTGAACAGGTCGTGGGTGAGCGGCCGGGGCGGCGGCTCCTCGGCCTGCGCCAGGGCGATCGCGGTCGCCTCGGTCATGCCGATCCAGATCGGAAGGAACCGTTCCCCGTGTGCCTCCTTGAGCAAGACGATCGGCTGATTTGTGGGCATCTCAACTCGAACGCCCACGACCTCCATCTGCAACACGGGCTGCTCCGTATTCGACCGGCCGGTCGCCCGGCACAGCTGTTGACTGGGTCGTTTCTGCTACACGCTTATGCATTTCAACGTAACACCCGGCAGGCCTGGAATGTGCCCCGGCCTTCCAGCTCTGTGCCCTCAGCGGCCCAGGACAGACCTGACGCCGACGCGGACCAGGGAGGCGTGCAGATCGAGCAGGAGCGTGGACAACTCCCTGGCCGCCTCGTCGGCCTCGCCGATGGCGCCGGGCGCGCGGCGCTTGAGTATGGGCGCGACGGTCTGCTCGACCAGCCCGCACTCCCGCTCGGCGGCGACCTTGACCGCGCGCAGGTGGCGGGCGTGCAGGCCGAAGCGGGCCAGGGCGCCGACGCTGCGCGCGATCTTCAGCGCCTCCTCGTCGTAGCGCCTGGCCACGGGGGCGAGCAGGCCGTAGTCCTCCAGCTCGGCGAGGGTCTCCTCGTCGATGCCGGCCGCCTCCAGCAGCTGGGCCCGGTCGTACCGGATCTCCTGGGTCTGCTGCACCGCGCGCGGACGGCCGAAGCTCTCGGCCATCTTGTCCTTGATCACCCGCAGCGGCAGGTAGTGGTCGCGCTGCTCGGTCAGGATGAAACGCAACTGCTCGACGTGGAGATGGGTGAACTTGCGGTAGCCCGAGGGGCTGCGCTCGGGCTCGATCAGCCCCTCGCCCTCCAAGAAGCGGATCTTGGACACGGTGACGTCGGGGAACTCGCCCTGCAGCAGGGCGAGCACCTCCCCGATGCTCATGTGCGAGCGTGCCGCCTGTGAGCTCATGCGCCGGCGTTGACCCTCATCAGGAAGACGAGGCGGAACTTGCCGATCTGCACCTCGTCTCCGGAGTGCAGGGGAACCTCCTCGATGCGCTCCCGGTTGACGTAGGTGCCGTTGAGGCTGCCCACGTCGCGTACGGAGAACTGGCCGCCGCGGTGGCGGTAGAACTCGACGTGGCGGCGGGAGACGGTGATGTCGTCGAGGAAGATGTCGCTCTCCGGGTGGCGCCCGGTCGTGGTGAGGTCTTTGTCCAGCCGGAACCGGCTGCCCTGGTTGGGCCCTCTGGTCACCGTGAGCAACGCCGTGCCGGGCGGGAGCTGTTCGACCAGCGCCCGTTCGGCCAGGAGCATGTCGCCTGTCTCAGCCTCGTACGCCTCGATTCCCGCGACCGAGATCGTCGACGTGGTGTCCCCGGAGACCTCGGGTCTGGTCAGCGGTGACCCACAGCGGGAACAGAAACGGGCATCCTCGGGGTTGGCGTGCCCGCACTGCGTGCAGTAGACGCTCGGCATCGATCGGCTCGGCCTCCTACCGCGAAGACGCGGCGACGGTGCTGGGGACGCGCCTGCCTTCGCTCTTCAAGTTTGCGAATGCCGCAACTTACGCTGATCAGCGGCAAAGGTCAAGGCGGGGCGCTGGACTGCGGTTCGGACGCTGACAAAGTTACCGCCGCCCCCACCCCGTGGTCCATGCCGCCGCGCGTTTCTACATTACGATCTTGCGGCACTCCGCGCGCACATCTCGGGCGACGGCTTTTCCGCTACTCTACGTGATCAGACGGCTGCCCGCTCGACCACGCGGGCCCAGCGTTCGAGCAGCGCCTGCGCGCCGTCCATGTCGGGGGCCTCGGCCCACAGGTCGGTGACCGGCTCGGCGGCGGCCGGCAGGATCAGCACCCACGACCCGTCGTCGCGGGCGACCCGCACGCCGTCGGTGGTGTCCACGCGCCAGCCGTCGGGCTCGGCCTCGGCGGCCTCGATGACCGAGCGCATGACCGCGCCCTTGGCCGCCCACTGGGTCGGGACGCTCCGCCGCAGCAGCTTGACCTCGGGGATCCTGGCGTCGATCTGGCTGAGCGACAGCCGGGTGCGGGCCACCAGCCCCAGCAGGCGCATGAACGCGGCCAGGCCGTCGATGGCCGGGCTGAACTCCGGCACGACGAACCCGCCGCGCCCGTCGGCCGCGAAGATCATGTCGGGCCCCTGGGCGGCGGAGGTCAGGGCGTCGAGCGCGGTCGAGGTCCACTGCACCTGCACGCCGTGGAAGCGGCAGACCTGCTCGGCGACCCGCGTGGTGGTGACCGGCAGGGCCACCCGGCCGCCCCGGCGCTCGGCCGCCACCAGGTCCAGCACGACCAGCAGGGCGCGTTCCTCGCTGATGAGCTGGCCGGTCTCGTCCACCAGCGCGATGCGTTCGCCGACCGGGTCGAAGCGCACGCCGAACGCCGCCCGCGAGGAGCTGACCAGCTCCGACAGGCGTTGCAGGTCGCGGCGGCGCTCGGCCAGCGTCTCGGTGGGCGAGACGTCGTCCAGCCGGGCGTTGACGGTGAGCACCTCGACGCCGGCGCGGCTGAGCAGCGTCGGCATCACCAGGGAGGAGGTGCCGCCGGCGCAGTCGACCACGACCTTCATGTCCTTGACGCCGGTGACGCCGATGGCCCGCATCAGCTCGTGCGTGTAGCCCTCGACGGCCCTGGCCGGGTAGTGCAGCTCGGCGATCTCTCCGGGGAAGGCCCGCCGGTACTCCTGGCGGGAGAAGACGCGCTCCAGCTTGCGCTGGGCGGCCGGGGGCAGGTCGGCGCCGCGGTCGTCCATGATGACGATGTCGACGCTCTGCGGGTCGCCGGGCGTGGTGCGCAGGGCGATGCCGCCGGCGGCCGACTCGCGGGCGGTGTGGAAGCGGGCCACGGGCAGCGGCGCGGCCTCCAGGTCCAGGACGTTGATCGCGGCGGCGGTCAGGGCGCCGATGACGGCCCGCTTGAGCGCCCTGGCGGCCAGGGAGCAGTCGCGGGAGGTGACGACGTAGGCGCCCTTGCGCAGGGTGGTGGCGTACGCGCCGGCCAGCCGGACGCACAGCTCGGCGGTGATCTCGACGTTGACCAGGCCGCTGACCCCGCGCGGGCCGAACAGGTTGCGCTGTCCGCGCGACTCCCAGATGACGCTGGTGTTGACCACCGCGCCGGCCTCGATGGTCTTGAACGGGTAGACCTTGACGCCGCTGGAGACGTACGCCTCGGCCTCGATGACGCATTCGTCGCCGATGACGGCGTTCTCCTCGACGCGGGCGCCGCCCATGACGTCGGTGCTCTTGCCGATCACGCAGCCGCGCAGGTGGGCGCCGGGACCGAGGTAGACGTTGTCGTGGACGACCGCGCGGTGCAGGAAGGCGCCCTCGCGCACGACCGCGTTGTTGCCGAGCACGGTGTACTCGCGCAGTTCGGCGCCCGCCTCCACCTTGGCGTAGTCGCCGATCAGCAGCGGGCCCTTCAGGACGGCGTCGGGGTCGACCGTGGCCGAGTCGGCCACCCAGACGCCCGGGGAGAGCTCGAAGCCGCCGATGTCGACGCGGACCCGGCCGGACAGCGCGTCGGCCTGGGCCTTGAGGTAGCTGGCGTGGGTGCCGACGTCCTCCCAGTAGCCGGCGGCGACGTAACCGTAGATGGGGGCGCCGCGTTCCAGGAGGGCGGGGAAGACGTCTGATGACCAGTCGACCGGTTCGCCGTCGGCCACGGCGTCGAGGATCTCGGGCTCCATGACGTAGATGCCGGTGTTGACGGTGTCGGAGAAGACCTGGCCCCAGGTGGGCTTCTCCAGGAACCGCTGAACGCGTCCGCTCTCGTCGAGGATGATGATCCCGAATTCGAGCGGGTTGGGAACGCGTTTCAGACCGATGGTGACAAGAGCCGAATTTTCGCGATGAAAGCGGATCATGTCGGATAAGTCGATATCTGTGAGGGCGTCACCGGAGATGACCAGGAAGCGGTCGTCGCGCAGGCGGGCGGCGGCGTTCTTGACGCTGCCCGCGGTGCCGAGCGGCAGGTCCTCCGTGGCGTACTGGAGGTTCATGCCCAGCTCGTCGCCGTCGCCGAAGTAGTTGCGCACGAGGGCGGCCAGGAACTGCAGGGTGACGACCGTCTCGGTGATGCCGTGCCGTTTGAGCAGGCGCAGGACGTGTTCCATGATCGGGCGGTTGGCCACCGGGAGCAGAGGTTTGGGCTGGTTGGCGGTCATCGGACGCAGCCGAGTCCCCTCCCCGCCCGCCATGACGACCGCCTTCACCCGATCACTCCTTCGTGGTCGCGGTTACGAGTTGGCGCACCTGCACCACATACAGGATCCCTGCCCACCAATACAGGCCCGTGCCCCAGATCGCGAAGGCCCACCCGGCAATTCGCGCTACATCGGCATACCACCCGGTGTGGGAGGCGAGGAAGAGCAGCGGGAAGGCGTACATGAGGTTGAACATGGCGGCCTTGCCCAGGAAATGCACCTGAAGTGCCTTATATCCGTGTTTGCGAAGTACGGGGAACGAACAGGCGACGAAGAGCTCCCGCGCCACGATGACGGCCACCAGCCACCACGGGATGACCTCGCGCAGCAGCAGCGCCAGGATCGTGGCGAAGACGTACAGCTTGTCGGCGGCCGGGTCGATCACCCGGCCGAGCTTGCTGGTCTGGTTGAACGCACGAGCGATCTTGCCGTCGAGCCAGTCGGTGAACCCGGCCACGATGAGGATGGCGATGGCCCACCCGTCCGCCCTGGGCCCCAGAACCAACCAGAGGAACACGGGCACGCCGAGCAGGCGCAGGAAGCTCAGCAGGTTGGGAACCGTCCAGATCCGGTCCTCGGCGGAAGTTTCGCTCACGCAGAGACCCTACTGCGTAGAACTCCGGCACAGACGCCCCACCAGCGACCATTCCCCGCCCGCACTCCCCCGCATGGACGCGGGGCCGATGCGGGTTGGTGGCGTTTCGCGGCATGTGGGGGCGGGAAAAGGCAGGATGATCGATCCCCCCGCGCTGCCGGCCTGCCTTGGGGGGATCGGATGTGGCCCTGGGAGTCCGGCGTGCTGCGGGACGCGCCGGAGATCGCCTTGTTCCTCTGCCTGGCCCTCGGGTTCGCCCTGGGCAGGCTCAGGTTCCGCGGGGTGGCCCTCGGCGGCGCGGCCGGGACGCTGGCCGCCGCCCTCGCCGTCGGGCTGCTGACCGGCGGCGTCGAGGTCCACCAGCAGGTGCGCGTGATCGCCTTCTCGATCTTCGCCTTCACCCTCGGCTACACCCTCGGGCCCGCCTTCTTCGCCGCGTTCTCCGGTCGCAACCTGCGGTTCCTGTGGTTCACGGTCGTCGAGGTCGTCGGGGCGCTGGCGGTCGCGGCGCTGGCGGCGGACGCGCTCGGGCTGGACCCGGGCACCACGGCCGGGCTGGTCGCCGGAGCGGCGGCCGGGCCGGTGGCCCTGGGCACGGCGGCCGACACCCTGCGGGCCGCCGGGATCGCGCAGCAGGCGCTCGGGCCCGCGTACGTCCTGTCCTATCTCCTCGCCCTGGTCACCATCGCGCTGCTGACCGCCAGGGCCGCGCCCGCGGCGCTCCGGTTCGACCCCGGGGAGGAGGCCGCGGCGCTGTGGCGGCGGCTGGACGGCGCGGAGCAGACGCCGCCGCCGGCCGTGCTGGGCAGGGCCCACCAGGTCACCACCGGCGAGGGCAGGACGGTCGGGCAGGCGGAGATCGCGATGGGCACCCGGGTCTCGGTGGAGCGGCTGCGCAGGAACGGCCGGCCGATCCCGTTCGGCCCCGGCACGCTGCTGCAGCGGGACGACGAGGTCGTGGTGGTCGGCGTGCGGCAGGACGTCGTCAACGCCGCCGCGGTGGTCGGGCCCGAGGTGCCCGGCGGGCGGGAGCTCGACCTGGACCTGGAGGTGGCCGACGTCATGCTCGGGGGCCGGCCGCCGGCGACCGTGCGCGACCTGCGCGCCGGGCTGTCCGGCCAGGGGGTGCAGGACCTGCACGTGTGCGAGGTGACGCGGGTGGGGTGCCGGTTGCCGGTCAGGCCCGGGACGGAGCTGTGCGCCGGTGACGTGGTGCGGGTGACCGGGATGAAGCGGGACGTGGACCGGGCGGCGTCCTGGCTCGGGGCGCGGGCGGACGCCGGGCGGCGGGCCGACGTCGTCTACCTGGCCGCCGGGCTCGTGGCGGGACTGGTGGCGGGCCTGGCGGGCGGCCTGACGGCGTCGCTCGGGTGCCTGGCGGCCGGGCTGGTGTTCGGCCGGGCGCGGGCCGGACGGGCCGGCTTCGGGCAGTACGACGCGGGCGCCGCGCGGGTGGTGGGCGAGGTGGCGCTCGGCGTGTTCGTGGCGGCGCTCGGGCTGTCGGCCGGGCCGGCGGCGGTGGAGCTGGTGGGGCGGCACGCCTGGCAGGTGGCCCTGGGCGCGGTCGCCACGGCCGCCGTGCCGGTGGTGATCTCGCTGGCCATGGGGGCCAAGCTGATGATGTTGCCGCCGCCGCTGGTGCTGGGCGCGGTGACCGGGCAGCACGGCCTGGCGACCGTCCTGGGCGGGGTGCGCGGGATGTCGGGGAACGGGACGCCGCTGCTGGCGTACACGGTGGTGCACGCGTTGTCGGGAGCCGTGCTGGCCCTGCTGGGCCCCACTGCGGTGGCCCTGGCCCGGTGGCTGGGCGCCTGAGCGCGCCACCGGCTTCCTCGGGGCGGTCAGGTGCGCAGGAAGGAGTGGGTGTGGCCCACCGGCTCGAAGCCGAGGCGGGCGTAGAACTCGCGCGGCCAGTCGGCGGCGTCGGCGACCAGGAACGTCAGCTCGGTGCCGGCCGTGGCGGCCAGCAGCGCGGTCATCAGGGCGCGGGCGAAGCCCTGGCCGCGGTGGCGCTCCAGGGTGTAGACGTTCTCGATCTGGGCGACGCCTTCGTGCACGTAGAGGTCGGCGTGGGCGGCGATCTGCCCGCCGGGGGCGCGTACGGCGTGGAACTCGACCCGGTCCGCGCCGGACGCGCGGGCCGCGGCGCGGGCGGCGAGCCCGTCGACCACGCCCTGCGACGCCTGCGGCAGCGAGGCGCGCCACTCCTCGCGCAGCACGGGCAGCAGCTCCTCCAGCGTGAGCCGCTCGGTGGCGGCGGCCGCCGAGGGGCGGGCGCCGCGGAAGGCCATGACGACGTTCGTCTCGTGGCCGTAGCCGGCGGCGGCGAAGGCGGGCCGGAACTCCTGGCCCAGCCGGTCGTCGTCGACGCACACCAGCCGGTGGCCGAGCCCGGCGAGCCGCTCCTCGGCGGCCGCGAGCACCGGCCCCGGGCCGCCGCCCCGGACGACGAGCTTGTTGTCGTCGTGCGACATCGGGTAGCGCTCGTCGAGCACCGCGAACCCGCCGGGGACCGGCGCCACGACGGGCGCCTTGCGGCGGGCGAAGGCGTGCACGAAGGAAAGGGCCCGGGCCAGCTCGTCAGCCACCGCGCGCGGCCCGCAGGAAGGCCCTGATCAGGGCGGAGTCCTTGACGCCCGGCGCGGTCTCGACGCCGCTGGACACGTCGACCCCCCACGGACCGGCGGCCTCGACGGCCTCGGCCACGTTGGCCGGGTCGAGCCCGCCGGCCAGCATCCACCGGCCGGACGGGCGGCCGCGCACCGCCGCCCAGTCCCAGGGCTCCCCCGAGCCGGGACGCGGGGCGTCGACGATGAGCAGGTCTTCGTCGTAGGCGCCGCACCGCAGGTCGGCGGCGGCGTCGACGGCCCGCACGAGCGGCCGGCCGAGGTCTTTCAGCGCGGTGAAGTCGGCGTGGGGGTGGTGGCCGTGCAGCTGCACGGCGCGCACGCCCGAGGCCAGCGCGGCGG
This sequence comes from Nonomuraea sp. NPDC005730, assembly GCF_040630865.1. Taxonomy (NCBI): domain Bacteria; kingdom Bacillati; phylum Actinomycetota; class Actinomycetes; order Streptosporangiales; family Streptosporangiaceae; genus Nonomuraea; species Nonomuraea sp. NPDC005730. The sequence goes on along the minus strand of NZ_JBEXYK010000060.1, from coordinate 47,615 downwards.
CCCGGACCTCCTCGGGGGTCTCGCCCCGGAAGACGCCCACGGTGAGCACGTGGGCCGGGATCGGCGCGGCCAGCTCGGCCGCCCGCTCGGGCGTGACCCTGCGCGGGCTCCGGGTGAGCACGAACCCGATGGCGTCGGCGCCCGCCTCGACGGCGGCCTCGACGTGCTCGGGCTCGCTCAACCCGCAGATCTTCACATACACACCTCTGACCTTAGCGGCGCCGCGACGCCGACGGCGACCACGACCAGATCAGCAGCGCGCCGATGAGGCCGAACAGCAGCACCCCGTTGGGCAGGTGGGCGCCCAGCCAGAGCCAGGTGACGTGCTGGAGGCCGCCGACGACGAACAGCGCGACGCTGGCCCACACCGGCCAGCCGGCGCCGCGGCCGGGCCGCCAGACCAGGATCGCCAGCACGATCTGCACGAGCGCCACCAGGTGGACGACCATGCCCGCCATGACGTGCGTCTCGGCCACCGGCCCGCCGCCCGCCGAGACGGCCTGCCCGGCGAACGAGGCGGCCACGAGCAGCGCTGCGGCCTGGGCGATGATGGCGACGCGCAGGCTGTAGAGCAGCCCCGCCGACACCTGCCGGGTCGTGCCGGGACGCGGCATGACCTGTGTCTCCCCCATGATGTGGATCCTTTCTGCGAACGAAGGACCCATATCGTGTCGAGGGCGGCCGCATACGGTCGTCAGCCTGCGGGATGACCCCCCGGTCCCCCACGTGGCGGACGGACCGGGCGGAAGGCGGCGTCCACGAGACCGGAGCGGTGGGCGACCACGGCGGCCTGGATGCGGTTGCGCAGGCCGAGCTTGTCCATGGCGGCGGCGATGTGCGTCTTGACGGTGGTGACGCCGACGTGCAGCTCCTCGGCGATCTCGGCGTTGGACAGGCCGGTGCCGACCAGGGCCAGCACCTCCAGCTCGCGCTCGGTCAGCCCGGACGGCGGCGGCGTGGCGGCCTGCTCCTCGGCGGCCAGGAACCGTTCCACGACCCGGCGCAGCACCGAGGGGGCCAGCAGCTGCTCCCCCGCGGCGGCCCTGCGCACGGCGTCGACCATGCGTTCCGGCTCGTCGTCCTTGACCAGGAAGCCGACGGCGCCGGCGCGCAGGGCGGCGTGCACGTCGGCGTCCTCGGCGAACGTGGTGAGCACGACCACGCGGGCCCCCGGGCGGGCCGCCAGCACCCGCCTGGTCGCCTCCAGGCCGTCGACGCGGGGCATGCGCAGGTCCATGAGGATGACGTCGGGCACGTGGCGTTCGGCCAGGCGGACGGCCTCGGCGCCGTCCTCGGCCTCGCCCACGACCTCCATGTCCCCCGCGGCCTGCAGCAACATGCGCACGCCCGCGCGGACCAGCGCCTGGTCGTCGGCCACCAGCACGCGGATCACGCGGCGCTCCTGGCGGGCAGGCTGGCCAGCAGCAGCCAGCCGCCGTCGCCGTCGGGGCCGGCGCTGAGGGTGCCCCCGAGGGCGCGCACCCGCTCGCGCATGCCGGCCAGGCCGCGGCCGGAGGAGGGCAGGCGCTCGATGACGGTGGGCGGGCGGCCGTTGCGGATCTCGATGGACAACCCTTCCTCTGCGGGGGCCACGGTGACGCGGACCCGGGTGCCGGGTCCGGCGTGTTTGAGCACGTTGGTGAGGCCTTCCTGGACGATGCGCGCGGCGGAGGCGCGGGCGATGAGCGGGGCGCGGTCGCTGGCCGGGTCGAGGTCGAGGTCGACGACGAGGCCGGCGGCGGCCATGCGTTCGGCGGACTCGCGGACCACGTCGGCCGGGTTCGCCAGCAGGTCGGGGCCGCGGTCGGGGTCGCGCAGCAGGTCGAGCAGGTCGCGCAGGTCCTGCAGCACCTGGTGGCCGGTCTCGCGGATGTCGGACAGCGCGTCGGCGACCGGCCCGTCGGGCGCGGTGTAGCGGGCGGCGCTGGCGCGCAGCACCATGGCGCCGACGTGGTGGGCCACGATGTCGTGCACGTCGCGGGCGATGCGCTCGCGCTCGGCGAGCTGGTCGGCGCGCACCTGGGCGACCGCGAGCCGGGCCGACTCCTCGGCGCGCAGGCGTTCGGCGGCGGCGGCGGCCCGGCGCATGCCGAGGTAGCGGCCGATCGCGATGGGCGTGGCCACCAGCGTCATCAGCACGCCGACGCGGAGCGGGGTGATCTCGGTGCCGTCGCCGACGACGGCGATGGCGGCCAGCAGGCAGCCGGTGAGGTACGCGGCGCCCGTCCAGGCCCAGGAGGCGACGCGCATGGAGAACACGCCGATCGCGATGAGCGTGAGGATCAGGCAGGTGTTGACGGCGTCGTTGAGGTAGGTGTCGGCGGCGATCAGCAGCACGCCCTGCAGCAGCAGGACCAGGCCGGGCAGGCGCCGGGCGACGCCGAGCGACAGCCCGCCGACCACGGCCAGCAGGCCGATCACCCACACCGGCAGCGCGCCGCTGTGCCAGGAGGTCCAGGTGCTGAGCACGGTGATGGCCACGCCGCCGGCGGCCAGCAGCGCGTCGGGCGTGACGTCGCGCTCCTCCAGCCGCTCGGCCGAGCCGCGCAGGTAGGCCCCGAGCACGGTGGGGAAGACGGGCAACAGCACCGAGTACATCCAGGTGTTGCCGGTCATCGCGATGCCGGGGTCGGCGATGTTGACCGCCGTGGCCAGGACGGTGGCGCCCACGCCGACCAGGGCGGCCCGCCCCGGGACGCGGAAGCCGACCACGCCGAGCGCGACGCAGATGAGGATCTGCGCGGTGTTGGAGGTGTAGGAGCCGAGCTGGTCGCTGAGCACGAGGAAGGCGGCCAGGTAGAGGGTGACGGCCAGCGGCCGTCGCCGGACGAACCCCATGGGCAGGCCCACCAGGAGGGCCATGGGGATGTTCATCGCCGCCGGCAGGTACGCGGTGTCGCCCGCGTGGGCCGTCGTCAACAGGTCCAGCCCCACGCCAGATGCCGCGAGCAGGACATCGAGCGGCACACCACGCCAACGCATGGGCTCACGCTATCCACCCTCGACCGATACCTGATCCTCCGCGCGGAGGACCCCGTCTCCTCCTACTGGCCGCAGGTTCGTCCAGAGGAGGGAGCGCAGAGGGTGATCTTCCCGATACGTTCGGGGCCATGTCCAACGACACCGCGATGTTCCTCGGCCAGTTCCTGCGTGCCCCCGCCGTGATCGGCGCCGTCGCCCCGAGTTCGCGCCGGCTGGCCGCGGCCGTCTGCGCGCCGATCCCGGAGCGCGGCGAGCCGACCGTGGTGGAGCTCGGGCCGGGCACGGGCCCGTTCACGGCGGAGATCCAGCAGCGGCTGGACGGGCGCGGCCACCACCTGGCCGTCGAGGTGAACGCGCGGCTCGCGGCGCTGCTCGCCGCGCGGTTCCCCGCCGTGGACGTGGCGCACGCGGACGCGGCGCGCCTGGGCGAGCTGCTGGCCGGGCGCGGGCTGAGCCACGCCGACGTCGTGGTGAGCGGCCTGCCGTGGGCGGCCTTCCCCACGGGGCTGCAGCACGAGCTGCTGGACGCGGTGACGTCGGTGATGAGCCCCGGCGCGGCCTTCACCACCTTCTCCTACATCCACGCCATCCCGCTGAGCTCGGCCCGGCGGTTCCGGGCGCTGCTGGCCGAGCGGTTCGAGGAGGTCGTGCCCGGACGTACGGTGTGGCGCAACACGCCCCCGGCCTTCGTCTTCCACGCCCGCAGACCTCGACCCTGAACAGAACGAGATTCTACGATGGCGTGATGGATTTCACCCTTCCCGAGAGCGCCCAGGCCGTCCAGCGCGGCGTCGCCGAGATCTGCGCCCGCTACGACCTCGACTACTGGCAGCGGTGCGAGAGCGACAAGCGCTGGCCGGAGGAGGTCTGGGCCGACCTGGCCAAGGGCGGCTGGCTGGGCCTGGCCGTGCCGGAGGAGTACGGCGGGGGCGGGCAGGGGCTGCTGGAGCTGGCCGTGGCCACCGAGACGCTGGCGAGCTCGGGCGCGGCGGGCGGCTCGGCCTTCACGTACGTGCTCACCCCCGGCTTCGGCGCGCTGACGCTGGCCCGGCACGGCACCGCCGAGCAGCGGGCCGAGCTGCTGCCCCGGCTGGCCACCGGCGAGGTCGAGACGTGCTTCGCCCTGACCGAGCCGGACGCCGGCTCCAACTCGCTGGCGATCACCACCTCGGCCCGCCGCGACGGCGGCGACTACGTGCTCAACGGCCAGAAGATCTGGATCACCGGCGTGCAGCGCGCCACCTGGATGCTGCTGGTGACCAGGACGGTCCCGGCGGCCGAGGCCAGGCCGCGCACCCACGGGCTGACCGTGTTCCTGGTGAACGTCCCCGAGGCGGTCGCCGCCGGGCAGCTGTCCTTCCGGCCGATCCCCAAGATGGGCGCGAACACCACGCCGTCCAACATGGTGTTCGTCGACGACCTGCGGGTGCCCGCCGCCGGCGTGGTCGGCGAGGTGGACGGCGGCGCGGCCGTGCTGTGGGACATCCTCAACCCCGAGCGGGTGCTGCTGGCCGCCTCCGCGCTGGGCGGCGCCGAGGTGGCGCTGCGGGTGGCGGTCGGCTACGCCAAGGAGCGGGAGGTGTTCGGCCGCCCGATCGGCGCCAACCAGGCCATCGCCTTCCCGCTGGCGCAGGTCAAGGCCAAGATCGAGCTGGCGCGGCTGATGCTCTACAAGGCGGCCTGGTCCTTCGACCGGCAGCTGCCGTGCGGCACCGAGGCCAACATCGCCAAGCTGACCGCCTCCCAGGCCGCGTGGGAGGCGGCCGACGCCGCGTTCCAGACGCACGGCGGTATGGCGTACTCGCTGGAGTACCCGGTGGCCAGGTTGCTGGCCGACGCCCGTATCGGAAGGGTGGCACCCGTGACCGAGGAGCTTCTGCTCAACTACCTCGCGACACAGGTGCTCGGGTTGCCCCGGAGTTTCTGACGGCCCTCAGGCCCTGCCCGTCGCCTTGCGGATCACGTCGCGGGCCCTGTCCATGATCGCGGCGGGCGGGCCCGCCAGCAGGTTCTTCGGCGCGGTCTCGACGCCGGCGTGCGGATGCGTGGGCGCGATCGCCTCGGCGGCCTTGACCCCGATCGCCATCGCGTGCAGCTCCTTGTCGCCGGCGGCCTGCCTCAGCCTGGGGAACTCGTCGCGTTCCTCGGCCTCGGCGTGCTCGACGACGGCCTTGCGCAGCGTGGCCAGGTTGGCCGCGAACTGCGGGTCGTCGACGCCCGCCCGCTCCATCAGGGTGAGCATGTCCTTGGCCGCGTTCTCCTCGGCCAGTCGCTCGTCCACCAGGTCGTCACCGTTGTCGACGTGGCGGCGCGCGTACGGGTGGACGATCTCCTCCTCTGCTGTCTCGTGGACGGCCAGCAGGCGCACCAGCCTCTGGAAAGCCGCTGCTTTGTCCTCGGGGGCAGCGTTCTCGACCTCCGTGAACTGGCTCTTGATCTGCTCATGCTGGCGCACCAGCAGGTCGACCACATCGTTGTCCGTCATGAGGGTGCGCCTACCCCGGGCCCGGACAAGCACACGTGCCCGGCTCAGCCGAAGGCGGGCGGCCGCTTCTCGCGCACCGCGCGCACGCCCTCGACCACGTCGGGGCCGGTGAAGCCGAGGAACTCCATCGCCAGCGAGGCGTCGAAGGACGGGCCGGCCAGGCGCAGCCAGTTGTTGAGCGAGTATTTGGTCAGCCGGATCGCCTCCTGGGAGCCCTGGGCGAGCCGGACCGCGATCTCCATCGCCTTGTCGTGCACCTGGTCGTCATCGACGCACAGGCTGACCAGGCCCATGCGCTCGGCCTGCTCGCCGGTGACGGGCTCGCACAGCAGCAGGTGGTACTTGGCCTTGGCCATGCCGCACAGCAGCGGCCAGATGATCGCGGCGTGGTCGCCGGCGGCGACGCCGAGCCGGGTGTGGCCGTCGATGATGCGCGCGGTGCGGCCGGCGACCGAGATGTCGGCCAGCAGCGCCACCGCGAGCCCGGCGCCCACGGCCGGGCCCTGGACGGCCGAGACGATCGGCTTGGAGCAGTTGAGCACGTTGTAGACGATGTCGCGGGCCTCGGCGAACACGCGCATCCGGGTGGCGTGGTCGCGGGTCATCTCCTCGATCATCGACAGGTCGCCGCCGGCCGAGAACGCCGTGCCCTCGCCCCTGACCACGATCGCCCGGACGGAGTCGTCGCGGTCGGCCTCGCGCCAGATCTCGCTCAGCTCGCGGTGGCCGGTCATGTCGACGGCGTTGAGCCTGCCGGGCTCGCTGATGGTGACCCGCAGCACGCCCTCGGCCGGGGTGTCGAGCTTGAGCCTGGTGTAGGTCACAGGTGCTCCCGCAGGCGGTCGGCGATGTACTGCCTGGCCTCGGCCGCCTGGTCGAACAGGCCGGGCAGGCCGAAGAAGCCGTGGATCGCGCCGTCGAACCTGCGCGCCTCCACCGGCACGCCGGCGTCGGCCAGGCGGCGGGCGTAGTGTTCGCCCTCGTCCCTGAGCACGTCGCACTCGGCGGTGAGGACGGTGGCCGGCGGCAGGCCGGTCAGGTCGGCGATGCGCAGCGGGCTCAGCAGCGGGTCGGCGGGGTCGGCGCCGGGCGCGTAACGCTCGGCGAACCAGGCCATCTCGGCGGCGTCGAGCCCGAAGCCCTTGGCGTAGGCGCGGTAGCTGGGGGTGTCCATGGCGGTGTCGAGCACCGGGTAGACCAGCGCCTGGTGGGCCAGCCGGATGCCGGACCCGGCGGCCCGCCAGGCGGCGACGGCGGCCAGGTTGCCGCCCGCGCTGTCGCCGACGACGGCCACGCTGCCGTTGCTCTGGTAGAAGGCGGGCCTGGCGAAGACGTCGCGCACGACGGTCCAGGCGTCGTCGGCGGCGGCCGGGAAGGGGTGTTCCGGGGCCAGCCGGTAGTCGGCCGAGACGACCACGGCGCCGGTGCGCAGGGCCAGGTCGCGGCCGAGCGCGTCGTTGCGCCTGACGCTGCCGAAGACCCAGCCGCCGCCGTGGAAGTAGACCACGACGGGCAGCAGGCCGTCGCCGGGGTCGGCGCGGTAGATGCGGATCGGCACGTCGCCGGCGAGCTCGTCGCGGACGAACGGGAGTTTGGTCAGCGGCCCCCGCTGGGCCGCGAAGCCGTCGTGCGCGCGCATCTCCTGGATCGTGGCCAGGTCGAGCGTGGCCAGGTCGGCGTTGAGGTCCGACGGGTAGAGGGCGACGTAGTCCCGCGCCTGGGGGTGCAGCGGCATGAGCGCAGCCTAGCGGGCCGCCTCGACGAACGCATCGAAGAGCCGATTGTCCCCGCCGCGTTCTGGATGCCACTGGACGCCGACGCAGAACCGGTGGCCCTGGAGCTCGACGCCCTCGACGATCTGGTCGTCGGCCCAGGCCACCGCGATCAGGCCGCTGCCCAGGCGGCGCACGGACTGGTGGTGCGGCGCGACCGCCTCGACGTGGTCGCCGACGGCCTTGCCGAGCCTGCTCGACACGCTCACCTGGATGTCGTGCACCACGCCGGGCTCGCCGTGCCGCTCGTGGCCGAGCACCTCGGGCAGCCACGGGATCAGCGTGCCGCCCTGGGCGACGTTGAGGACGTGCAGGCCGCGGGCGATCGCCAGGATCGGCAGGCCGGCCCGGACGGCGGCCCTGGCCAGGGCCAGCTCGTACCGGTCGCGGTGGGCCTGCGGCTCGGGCGCGCGCTCGTCGTGCTCGCCGCCGTAGGCCGCGGCGCCGAGGCCGACGCCGCCGGCCAGCAGGACGCCGGACAGGCCGCCGACGTGGTCGCCGGCGACGTGCGGATCGAGCGGTGGCAGCAGCACCGGCGCGCCGCCGGCCCGCTCGATCGCCTTGGCGTAGGACGGCGGTGACAGCACGGCCTCGCGCACCCAGTCGCCCCAGCGGGCGGCCTCCAGGTAGGCGGTGATGCCGATGAGCGGTCGGGACATGCGGATCTCCAGGGGGCGGGTCAGGGCAGGCGGGAGGCTGTCCCGGTGGTCAGCCGGGTCTCGCCGGGCCGGCACTGGTGAATGAGCCCGAGGCGGCGGGCGAGCCACCGGTAGGCGTCCGTGGTCGCGGCCGACACGAAGGTGCGCGCGCCTTCCCAGGCCACCCGCCAGGGGTGGAGGACTGCCATGGCGGGATGCTACGCCTCAGCCGCCCGGCGGGAAACACCGGAAAGCGAAAGACGAAAATCACTTTTATTCGTTTTCTCCGCCGGAAAACCCCATATCGCAATTGGGGTGAATCGGTTGTGACGCATCAGAGGTGGTGTAAGACTCATTTCCGAGCGCGCCGGATGTGCCGGGGCACGCAGCGCGTTCACGACCCGGAGCCGTCAGGAGGTGGCCGACGCGGCCGGAATCGATTTTCCGGTCCAATGGGGTGGGGTTGAGTTCATGTCGTTGAATCCACGACTGGTGAAGGAGAGCTTCTCACTCGTCGAGCCCGTGGCCGACAAGGCGACCGCGTACTTCTACGGGCGGCTGTTCGCCGCGAGCCCGCACCTGCGGGGCATGTTCCCGCCCGCGATGGACGTCCAGCGCGACCGGCTGTTCGGCGCGCTGACCCGGATCGTGTGGAGCCTGGACAGCCCGGACGGCCTGGCCGCCTACCTCGGCCAGCTCGGCAGGGACCATCGCAAGTACGGGGTGCTCGCCGAGCACTACACGGCCGTCGGCACCGCCCTGCTGGCCACGATCCGGCGCTTCGCCGCCGAGGTGTGGAACGACGAGATCGAGGCGGCGTGGGTGTCGGCGTACACGGCGGCGGCCAACCTGATGATCGAGTCGGCCGAGTCGCAGGCGGGGGTCTCGCCGGCCTGGTGGCCGGCCGAGGTCGTCGACCACGAGCTGCGCCGTCCCGACATCGCGGTGGTCACGCTGCGGCCCGCGCGGCGGCTGCCGTACACGGCGGGCCAGTACGTCACCGTCCAGACCGCGCGCTGGCCGCGGGTGTGGCGCGCGTTCTCCATCGCCAACGCGCCGCGCCCGGACGACACGGTCAGTCTGCACGTGCGCTCGGTGCCGGGCGGCTGGGTGTCCACGGCCCTGACCAGGCACACCAGGATCGGCGACACGGTCATGCTCGGCCCGCCGATGGGCACGATGACGCCGCGCGAGCACAGCGCCCGCGACCTGCTGTGCGTGGCCGGCGGCACGGGGCTGGCCCCGCTGAAGGCGATCGTCGAGCACGTCATCGCCTCGGGCCGCCGGCCGCGGATCCACCTGCTGCACGGCGCGCGCACCGCGGACGAGCTGTACGACCTGCCCGACCTGCTGGCGATGCAGGCGTCCTTCCCGTGGCTGCAGGTGCTGCCGGTGGTCTCCGGCGACCCGTCCTACGCCGGGATGCGCGGTCACCTGCCCGAGGTGACCGGACGCTTCCACTCCTGGTGCGAGCACGACGTGTACGTCTGCGGCCCGAGCGGCATGGTGGACGGCACGGTGCGCCGCCTGCAGGCCGACGGCGTGCCGCTGTCGCGCATCCACCGCGACGTCGTCCCCGGGGAACGCTAGGACGCCGTCCCCGGTGAAGGTCCCCGGTAAACGTCAGGAGGCCGCCGGGTCGCGGCGGAAGGCCGCGGCGGTCTCCTCGTCGGCCGGCCAGAACGTCTCGATGGCCAGCTCCGAGACGGTCACGTCCATCGGCGTGCCGAAGGTGGCGATGGTGGTGAACATCGACAGCACGCGGTCGCCGTCGGCGATGCGCAGCGGCAGCAGGATGTCGCCCGGTCCCGGCACGTGGGCCACGTTCAGGTTGACGCCGGGGTAGGTGTAGGCGGCCAGCTCGTCGTGCAGCTCGGCCAGGCGGCCGTCGGCCGACGCCTCGGCCTGCCTGCGGAGCTGGTGCAGCAGGTACGCGCGGACCTCGGCCAGGTTCAGCAGCCTGCCGCCCATCGCGTCGGGGTGCAGTGACAACCGCATCACGTTGACCGGCTCGGCCAGCAGCTCGGCGGGCACGCCGGCCATGAACATGGCGGCCGCCGAGTTGGCCGCCACCAGGTTCCACGCCGCGTCCACGACCAGCGCGGGGTACGGCTCGTGCCCGGCCAGGATCTTGTCCAGCGCCTGGCGGACCACGGCCATCTCCGGGGCGCGCACCTCGCGCTCCGGGAAGACCGGCGCGAACCCGGCGGCGACCAGCAGCCGGTTGCGGTGGCGCAGCGGCACGTCGAGCTCCTCGGCCAGCCGCATCACCATCTCGCGGCTGGGCCGGGCGCGGCCGGTCTCCAGGAAGCTGACGTGCCGGGAGGAGACGTCGGCCTCGATGGCCAGGTCGAGCTGGCTCACCCGCCGCCGCTGCCGCCACGAACGCAACAAATCACCAAAAGTCTCTTCTTGTATCGCTAGTGCTCCCATGTCAGGAAATTTAGCGGGGAGAGGGAAGCATCACGATTACCTGCCGGGTAATGGCGGTCCCGTCGGGGCCGTCCACGGGCGGCCGTGCGGACGGCGTGCGGACGGCGTACGGACGGCGTACGGACGGCGTACGGACGGCGTACGGACGGCGTGCGGACGGCGTGCGGCAAATCTCCCAGTCCTCGGCACCGCCGCCGCCCGCGTGGCACGATGGCGGGAAGCGAACATGGGAGCGATGCTATGAGTGACGCAGTCCTCGCGATCGGCACCCGCAAGGGCCTGTTCCTCGCCCGTTCGGCGGGCGGCGGCCCGTTCGAGATCGAGCCGATCCGGTTCTCCACGGTCGCGGTGCCCTCGGTGGCCATCGACACCCGGGGAGGCACACCCCGCTTGCTGTCCGGCATCGAGTACGGCCATTTCGGTCCGTCCGTGATGTACTCCGATGATCTCGGCGAGTCCTGGGGCGAGGCTCCCCAACCGCCCATCGCCTTCCCCGACAAGACCGACGCGACGCTGGCCCGGGTGTGGCAGCTCACGCCCTCGCCGTCGGAGCCGGGCGTGGTGTGGGCCGGCGTGGAGCCGGCCGCGCTGTTCCGCTCGGAGGACAACGGCGTCACCTACCGGCTGGTCGAGGGCCTGTGGGACCATCCCCACCGGCCGCGGTGGCAGCCGGGCGGCGGCGGGCTGTGCCTGCACACGATCGTCCCCCATCCCACCGACCCCGAGGTCATGGGCATCGCGGTCTCGGCGGCCGGCTTCTACCGCACCCGCGACGGCGGCATGTCGTGGGAGGCCGCCAACCAGGGCATCCGGGCGCCGTTCCTGCCCGAAGGGCAGCAGTATCCCGAGTTCGGGCAGTGCGTGCACAAGGTCTGCCTCGACCCCGCCCACCCCGACCGGCTCTACCTGCAGCACCACTTCGGCGTCTACCGCAGCGACGACTTCGGCGGCAGCTGGCACGACATCGGCTCCGCGCTGCCCTCCGACTTCGGCTTCCCCATCGTGGTCCACCCCACCCGCCCCGACACGATCTTCGTGCTGCCGCTGACGGCCGACGTCGACCGCACCCCGGTCGGCCACCGCTACCGGGTCTGCCGCAGCCAGGACGCCGGCGCCACGTGGCAGGAGCTGGGCGAGGGCCTGCCCGAGGGGCCCGTGCACGCCACCGTGCTGCGCGACGCGATGACCGCCTCCCCCGCGGGGCTGTTCTTCGGCACCCGCGACGGCGAGGTCTACTGCTCGCGCGACGACGGCGAGAGCTGGTCGCAGGTCGCCCGTCACCTGCCCGACGTGCTGAGCGTGCGCGCGGCGGTGCTCTGACCGATGGCCAGGTCATTCACCAAGCCCGTGACGATGGTCGTGTTCGTGCTGCCCAGCTCGCTGCGGCGGTGGGTGAGCGGGCGCACCGAGGTCAAGGTGTTCGCGGTCGGCGCCGACCGCGACTCCCCGCCCACGCTCGGCTCGGCGCTCGACATGCTGCGGCGCACCCATCCGCTGCTGGAGGAGCGGCTGCGCGACGACTACGGCCGCATCCGCCGGCACATCAGCATGATCGTGTGCGGGGAGAACGCCCGCGGGCTCGGCGACCTGGACTGCGCCCTGCCGCCGGGCGCCGAGGTCTACGTGCTGCCCGCGCTCGCCTGACGCCTCAGACCTTGCGCCAGCCCGGCACCCAGGCCCCGTCCTCGACGACGTAGTCGCCGAACAGGGCGGGCGCCTCCTTGCGCATCAGCTCGCCGATGCGCTGGAACAGCAGGCGGATCTCCTCCTCCGCGCCGACGGCGGTGCGGGCCTCGATCGTGTGCCGCAGCGTGCGCACGTTGGCCGTCCAGACCAGGCCGGTGGCCAGGCCCTCGGGGGCGAAGCGGCGCATAAACGACGTGCGGTGCTTCTTCTCCGAGAACGGCACGCCCTCCTCGTCGAGGCCGAAGTGCCCGGCCATCCAGAGCTGGAACTGCTCCAGCTGCTCCAGCACGGACGTGGCCCGCTTCATCAGCTCGGGGTCCTGCTGGGCCCACTCGGGGAACCAGAACGGCAGCTCGTCGAGCCGGACGAAGCGCAGCGACTCCTGGGAGATGGCCACGCCGGGCCGGTGGCGCACCAGCTCGTGCGTCAGGACGCGGCTGACGTTGTGCAGCACGAAGCTGAAGCTGATGTGTTCGAGGACCGAGCCGTGCGCGCTGGCCAGGATGTTGCGCAGGTAGTCGTCCTGGTTCTCCCTGATGCGCACCACGTTGGGGTTGAGGCCCGGCTCGAAGGAGCGGTAGCAGAGGCGGCCGGCGAACTCGGCGAGGTTCTGGGCGTCGAGGTCGCCGCGGTCGAGCCGCTCCAGCCAGCTCTCGCCGCCGACCTCGCCCAGGTAACGGGCGAGCTCGTCGTAGTCAAGCTCAGGACGGGCGACGATGAAGACCTCGGGTTCGACACTGCGCATAAGGGAGCCCCCCGCTCGGGTTCTGTGGTTTGTGACGGGCTCAAGCAAACCAGCTCGCGGGGCTGCGCGCGACTCGGCGCCCGCCGTCCCCCTCCGGAGGGTACGGCGGGCGCCGAGCGGACGCCCTTGGCAGGTCAGCAGCGGTGCGCGGGCCTGTCGCGGGTCACCAGGTCGGTGTCGCCGGCGGTCCCGTCCACCCACAGGACGCGGCCCGCCGCGCCGGCGGCGAACAACGCCTGCTCCCCGCGGTTGCAGGAGTAGCGCTCAAGGGCCCCGCCGGTGACCGGAACCTGGTAGATCTTGGTCAGGTTCGCGTTCTCCAGCGTGGTCCCGTCCGGCTGCACGCCGACCGTCACCCGCGACTCGCTCGCGTCGAGCCAGGTGGCGTACGGCGCCTGCGGCCCGTCCGGCACGACCGGCGTCTGGCCGGTGCCGTCCAGCGCGGCCCGCATGACGCCCATCCGGCCGTCGCGGTCGGCGTCGTAGAGCCAGACGACGTGCCCGGCGGTCAGCGCCGGTTGGATCGACATCGACGGGATCGCGCCGGCCGGCGGCACCTCGGGCAGCACGACCTCCTTGCCGGTCGCCAGGTCGTGCACGACGGGCGTGCTGTGACCGGCGCCGGAGACGAAGCTCACCCGGACGTAGACGAGCCGGCCGCCGGTGACCGAGGGCATGTACCCGGCCACGCCCTTGTCGGCGGTCAGGTTGACCGGGGCGGCGTTCCCGCGCTTGAGCCACAGCTCGACCTCGCCGGTCGCGGGGTCCTCGCCGGACCAGGCCACGGCGTCGCCCGAGACGGCGACGGCGTAGACGTAGCCGGTGGTCTCGTGCAGCACGGCGGACGGCGCCGAGGCGTCGAGCGGCCGGGAGCGGACCTGGAAGCGGCCCGCCTCGGGGTCGAGGGAGACCCACACCGCGCGCCTGCCGTCGGTGGCGGGCGTCCAGTCCCAGCGGCCGTCGTCGGACACGGTGGTCGCGGGGCCGCCGCTCACGCGTCCGGTCCGGATGACGGTGGGACCGTTCGCGTCGGGGGTGCTGTCGGTGACCGCGTACCGGTCACCGGCCAGGGCGGGCGGGTCGATGGCGTCGGTGAGGCCGTCCAGGACGACACGGCTGTCGGTGCGGATCAGCCGCTCCCAGCCGGGCCTGATGCCGTGCCGCTCGAAGGCCAGCGTGATCGCCAGCCGGTCGCGTAGGGACAGCCGGGCGGCGCGGGCGGCCGACTCGACGGCGCGGCGGCCGTCGGCGAAGTCGTCGAGCGGGGTCATGTACTCCGTCAGCGCCTTGTAGACGACCTTGTCGAAGCCGGCGCCGATCTTCTCCCTGACGTCCCACAGGGCGCCGGAGAAGATCGTGGAGTTGAGGTGCACGCCGCCGGAGTCGAGGGCGGCGGTGACGCCGAGGTAGTCCTTGGCGGCGTTGCGGTCGTCGTCGAGGTCGCGGGTGGCGCACTGGGCGGGCGGCAGGCTCTTGCACAGGTCCTCGCCGAGCAGGCTGGCGTCGGGGTCGCTCATCGGGATGCCGAGCGCGCCGGTCTGGACGGCGTTGCCGAAGTAGTCGGCCAGGCCCTCGTTCATCGCGCCCGACTGACCCTGGTAGACCAGGTCGGCGCTGTGGGTGATGACGCCGTGGGTCATCTCGTGGCCGACGACGTCGAGGCTGGCGGCGAAGGAGTGCAGGTCGGCGCCGCCGCCGCCGTAGACCATCTTGGTGCCGTCCCAGAAGGCGTTCTCGAACGGGCTGCCGTAGTAGGTGACGTTGACGACCGAGTACATCGTGCCGCCCTTGCCGTCGAGCCCGTCGCGGCCGAGCCCCTTGTAGTACTCGTAGACCTTGCCCGCGCCCCACTGGGCGTCCACGGCGCCGCTCTCGGTGTGCTCGGGGCCGAAGGCGGGCGTGGGCGACTTGGCGAGCTCGGTGCCCGCCGGCACGCCGGGGTCGAGGAACTGCTGCACGTCGGCGCCGGCGGCGTCGTAGGTGAGGATCTCGCCGGTGGTGCCGTTCCACATCGGGCGGGCGCGGTCGCGCAGCTCGTACGCGCCGTCGGCCCGCTGGTAGACGTTGAGCGGGACGGTCTTGCCGTGCGCGGTCTGCCCGCTGCCGGTCGCCGGGCCCTCCATGCGCAGCCGGTCCAGGGCGAACAGCGGCCGGCCGGAGTGGGCGTCCACGTAGGCGTCCAGCAGGACGGGCCGCTTCCTGACCGCGTCGGCGCCGGCCAGGGTGACGTGCCAGGCCAGCACGCCGTTGCCGCGCGGCAGCACGACGAGCTCACCGGGCGTGGCCTTGACCGTGGCGCGGATCTGGTCGTCCCGGACGAGCCGGGCGCGGGCCAGCCGGGCCGCCAGCGCGGGGGTGACCGTGGGCGTGGTGTTCACGTCGAGCTCGGTGAGGAAGCGGCCACCGGCGCCGGTCACCTCGCGGCCTGCGCCGTCCTTGCGGAAGCGCACCAGGTACTGGGCGCCGAAGACGGGCAGGTTCCGGTAGCGCTGGGCGAACCTGACGGTCTCGTCCTGGCCGTTCACGACCGTGCGCAACGGCACCAGGTCGGCGGGGTCGAGGTGGTAGCGCGGGTCGGCCAGGTGGGCCTTGGCCGCGGCGACGGGGTCCGCCGCGGCGGCGGGCTCGGCCAGCCCGCTCACCTCGGCGGGGGCCCGGGTGCCGGCCCGGGACTCCACCTGCGGCTGCGGCGGGTCGTCGGCCGCCGCGACACCGGGAACGGCCAGCGCGAGTGACAGGGCTGCGGCCGTGAGGACGAAGGGACGCCAGGACACGACACCTCCAGGTGTGGCGTAGGGGTTCTGGCGTCCACGATCATCACAGCAATATTGACAAATAGACAAATCACAATTTGATTACCGGAAATGTAAATTTCCGATTAGTGAAGGAAATGTCGTGAATTAATGGCGTGCGGGCGTCACGCGGCGCCGGCGGTGTGCGGGCGTCAGAGGCGGTACACCCGGCGGGCGTTGCCCGAGCCGATCATGTGGGCGATCCTGGCGGCGTCGGCCGGGCTCCACTCCCCCGCCTCCAGCCTGGCCAGCAGGGCCGCGCCCAACGCCTGGCGGTGGTACAGGGCGCCGAGGTAGCCGGTCTCGGCCACGCCCCGGCAGCCGGAGCTGAACAACTGCTTGTGGAACGGCGCCAGCTCCAGCAACTCGTCCATGACGCGGGCCGAGGCGGCGGCGGTGTGCGGCAGGGCCGGGCCGACGTCGACGTAGACGTGCGGGTAGACGCCCGCCAGGTAGGCGGCGGTGCGGTGGTAGGGGTAGCAGTGGAGCAGGATGACCGGCACGCCGAGGGGCTGCAGCGCGTCCATGAGGGCGCTGAGCCTGGCCGGGTCCGTACGGTGCAGGTCGGGGCCGCGCCCGCCGAACCCGGCCTGGAGCTGCACCGCCAGCCCCCGCTCGCGGGCCACGTCGATCGCGCTCCACAGCAGGTGGCGCAGCAGCACCGGGTCGGTCAGCGGCCGCTTGGGGTCGGCCAGGCGGCGGTTAGCGGCGGCGATGACCGAGCCGGTGCTCGGCCTGGCCGGGTCGAAATCGAGCCCGCAGCGGCCCGCGATGACCGTCTTGAGCCCGACCGCCCTGGCGGCCCTGGCCGACAGCTCGTCGGCCAGGCCGTCGAGGTAGTCGACGGCGATCTGCGCCGACTCGGCGACGTCCTGCTCGATCTGCTCGATCCGGACGATCTCGTCGGCGGCGGCTCTGCCGTGGCGGCCCATCTCGGCCGCCGACAGCAGGTCGATGTCCTCGTCCCCGGTGTCCACCAGGAACGCCACCACCCCCGCCCCGGCCAGCAGGAGCCGGTTGACCTCGACGGCGCCCAGCTCGGCCCGCCGGGCGAGGTAGACGGCCGGCGGCGCGTGCGGCTCCAGGCCGAGCAGCGGGGCGCACCAGCGGCGCAGGCTCATGCCGAACGGCGAGTCGAAATGCGTGGTGCCGGGCGGGGCCGGCGCGCCGCCGGCGTTGATCAGCGGCTCGAACTGGGCCCGGGTCAGGTCGTCCCGGCGAACCCCGTGACAGTGGTGGTCGACGAGCGGGGCGAGCAGCGCGTCACGCACCGTGTCGGGCAGGGCTACGGGGAGCATGCGGAGACTCTAGGGGAGCTCCGCACGCCCCCGCGGACGTTTTGCCCTACGACAGGAACACCCTGCCCCTTCCCAGACGAACCGGCCTGGGTCAGCGCCGGGTGAGGCGCAGCACGTTCGCGATGATCTTCGCGCCCGCGCCGCCCTCCTGGGTGAGGATCGACTCGGGGTGGAACTGCACGGCGAAGCGCCGCCGCTCGACGTCCTCGATGGCCATGACGTTGCCGTCGGGCGTGAGCGCGGTCGGGGTGAAGCCGACCACGCCGGACCGCTTGGCGTGCAGCGAGTGGTAGCGGGCCGCGGTGAACTCCTCGGGCAGCCCCTCCAGCAGCGCGCTGTCGCCGAGGCGGCCGACCTGGCCGCGCTTGCCGTGCTCGGGGTAGCCGAGCAGCTCCAGCGAGCCGCCGGCGTGCTCGACCATGGCCTGCAGGCCCAGGCACACGCCGAAGACGGGCAGGTCGCGGGCGTAGATCTCGTCGATGAGCGCCGCCATGCCGAAGTCGGACGGCCAGCCGGGGCCGGGCGAGAGCACGACCAGGTCGGGCGCGACGTCGTCGATGGTGTGGGCCGGGAAGCCGTGGCGCAGCGTCACCACGTCGGCCCCCTCCTGGCGGAAGTAGTCGGCCAGCGTGTTGACGAAGGAGTCCTCGTGGTCGACGAGCAGCACCTTCATGCCGGCCCCCGGCTGCTCCCTGACCACGGCGGGCGGGACGGCGTCGGGCTGGTTGACCGCGGCCAGGGCGCCGAGCAGGGCGCTGGCCTTGAGCTCGGTCTCGCGCTCCTCGGCCTCGGGGTCGGAGTCGAACAGCAGGGTCGCCCCGGCCCGGACGGTGGCCACGCCGTTCTTGATCTGGGCGGTGCGCAGGGTCAGGCCGGTGTTCATGGAGCCGTCGAAGCCGATGAAGCCGATCGCGCCGCCGTACCAGCGGCGGGTGGTGGCCTCGTGGTCCTCGATGAACTGCATGGCCCACGTCTTGGGGGCGCCGGTGACGGTGACGGCCCACATGTGGGTGAGGAAGGCGTCGAGGGCGTCGAACTCGGGACGCAGGCGGCCCTCGATGTGGTCGACGGTGTGGATCAGGCGCGAGTAGAGCTCGATCTGGCGGCGGCCGATGACCTTGACCGTGCCGGGGACGCAGATGCGCGACTTGTCGTTGCGGTCGACGTCGGTGCACATGGTCAGCTCCGACTCCTCCTTGACGCTGCTCAGGAGGGTGCGGATGGCCTCGGCGTCCTCGACCGGGTTGCTGCCGCGGGCGATGGTGCCGGAGATGGGGCAGGTCTCGACGCGGTCGCCGTTGACCCGGACGTACATCTCGGGCGAGGCGCCCACGAGGTGCTCGCCGTCGCCGAGGCTGATGATGAACTCGTACGGCGCCGGGTTGCTGTTGCGCAGGCCGCGGTAGAAGGCCGACGGGTCGGTGCAGACGGCGTGGAAGACCTGGCCGGGCACGACCTCGAACAGGTCGCCGCGCTTGAACCGCTCCTTGGCGGCGGCCACGACCTTGGCGTACTCGCCGCGCACGGGGTCCTTCGGCAGCTCGCCGGGGACGACCTGCGGGACGGAGGAGCCGGTGCGCTCCAGGCCGCGGGTGGTGGCGCCGTCGACGGTGAACTCGTAGCGGTACTCGACGCTGGTCTCGCGCTGGCGGTCGATGACGACGATCCGGTCGGGCAGGTGGAGCACCAGGTCACGCTGGTCGTCGGGACGGGCCAGCTCCTGCCGGATGGGCTCGAACTGGAAGGCCAGGTCGTAGCCGAAGGAGCCGTAGAGGCCGAGGTGGGGGTCGTCGCCCGCGAAGGCGGCGATGACCTCGCGGATCGCGGTGAACACGGTGGGCCGGCGGCTGCGCATCTCCTCCGGCAGCAGGTCCTCCGACTCCGGGACGTGCACCTCGACGCGGTCGGGCGTCGGCTCGCTGACCGGCTTGCCCGCGGCGAGCAGGCAGGAGGCCACGGCGGGCAGCACGACCCTGCCGCGCTCGTTGAGCGCGGTCGCCGAGATGACCCGCCCCTTGGCGACCAGCTCCAGGCAGGGGTCGACGTAGCCGAAGGCCCATCGGCTGTAGCGGCCCGGGTAGTCCATGCCCGACGAGAAGGCGCCGCCGCGCCGCTCGCCGAGCGCGGTCACGATCTCTTCGAGCGCCTCTTCCGACACGTCGCGTGCCTCGCGCTCGACGCCGACGCCCCCGGCGGTGGTATATCCGCTGCTCTCCACTTGCTGCCCCTTACCACGTCACATCATGAGGCCCCGGGGGCGGACACGAGAAAGGCCGCCATCCGGGGCGGCCGTCCTTTGAGAGGAATGCGAAAACGCGCCGCCTAGGAGCGGCGCCACCACTGGATCTGAGGGCGATTTCGCATGCCTCCCAGGTTAACCGCCGGACCAAGATCGCGCAACGCGACACCCGCTCCGGCAGTGACAAACGGCGGGGAAAGGATCTAGCCTCGACGTCCATGGAACGGCCCTGGGCGTGGCGTCCGGTGACGGTGACCGCGGTCCTGACCGCCGGCGTGGCCCTCGCACTGAGCCCCTGGTACGGCTACCACCGCGACGAGCTGTACTTCCGGGTCCTGGCCGGCCACCCGGCCTGGGGATACGTCGACCAGCCGCCGCTGACGCCGATGCTGGGCAAGGCGGCGCTCGGGCTGTTCGGCGACACGGTGACGGCGCTGCGGGTCTTCCCCGCGCTGGCCGCGGCGGCCGTGGTCGTGCTGGTGGCACTGGTGGCGCGGGAGCTGGGCGGCGACCGGCTCGCCCAGACGATGGCCGCCGTGGGCGCGGCGACCGGGGCGTACACGCTGATCGCGGCGCACACGCTGCTGACGGTCAGCTTCGACCTGCCGCTGTGGACGGCGGCGATCCTGTTCGCGCTCAGGGCGCTGCTGCGCGGGCAGCCGCGCTGGTGGCTCGCGGCGGGCGCGGTGATCGGGCTGGCCACCTACAACAAGCACCTCATCGCGCTGCTGGTGCTGGGCCTGGCGGCGGGCCTGCTGATCGCCGGGCCGCGGCGGGCGCTGGGCAGCCCGTGGTTGTGGGGCGGCGCGCTGGTGGCCGCCGTGCTGGCCGTGCCGAACCTGATCTACCAGGCCACGCACGGCTGGCCGCAGCTGACGATGGCCGCCGCGCTCAGCGCGGACAAGGGCGCCGAGATGCGGGCGATGTTCGTGCCGATGCAGCTCACGCTGTTCGGGCCGGTGGTGTCGGTGGTCGCGGTGCTGGGGTTCGTCCGGTTGTGGCGTGATCGGCGGGTGCGGGCGCTGGCGGTGGCCTATCCGGTGACGGCGGTGCTGACGCTGGTCAGCGGCGGCCGCTTCGACTACACCGCCGGGTTGATCGTGGCGCTGTTCGCGGCCGGGTGCGTGAGCGTGTCGCGGGCGCGGGCCGGGCGGGTGCGCGCGGCGTGGGCGTTCCTCGCGGTCAACGCGGTGGCCTGCGCGGTGCTCGCGCTGCCGCTCGTACCGGTCGGCGCGCTGGCCGGCACGCCGGTGCCGGCGATCAACGAGGTGGCCCGCGAGTCGGTCGGCTGGCCGCGCTTCGCCGCCGCCGTCGGCGGCGTGCTGCGGGCGCTGCCGCCGGACGAGCGGGCCCGCGCGGTGGTCGTGACGGGCAACTACGGCGAGTACGGCGCCCTCGACCGGGCGGGCCTGACCCGCGTGTACTCCGGCCACAACCAGCTCTGGGAGTACGGCCCGCCGCCGGACGACGCGACCGTGGCGATCCTGGTGAACGCGGGCGGCCGGGCCCGCGCGCTGTTCGGCTCCTGCGAGGAGAAGGCCCGCGTGGACAACGGCGTGGACGTCGGGAACGAGGAGCAGGGCATGCCGGTGTGGCTCTGCCGGGATCCCGTGCGGCCGTGGTCCGCCACCTGGCCGATGTGGCGACATTTCAGCTGACCACATTACATTTCGGGATTTATCCGAGCTTGTTAGGATCAGCGCTCTTGCTTTCCCGACAGGATCTCTTCACCCTTCTCGACAGAGGCGGAAAGATCACCTCTTCCTCACCGTCGTGAACGTCGTGAAGGAGAGCACGTGCGCAACACCCTCACCTGGCGTGCGATCCTGACCGGGATCGTCACCGCCGCCGCCCTGGCCGTTCCCCAGGCCCCGGCGCACGCGGCGCCCGATCCCGGCAAGATCTCCCAGACCGTCCGGGCCGAGCTGGACAAGGACGGCAAGGCCACCTTCTGGGTCCGGATGAAGGGCACCGCCGACCTCGGCGCCGCCCGCCGGGCCGCCACCAAACGGGCCAGGACGCAGCTGGTCTACCAGGCCAAGACCGAGCGGGCCAGGACCTCGCAGGCCGGGCTGGTCAAGCTGCTGGACGCCCAGCATGCCGACTACACCTCGTACTGGATCGTCGACGCCGTACGGGTGACCGCGGACGCCAAGCTGGCGTCGGCGATCAGCGAGCTGCCCGAGGTGGACCGGATCGACCCGGTCACCGTCGTGGCGCTGCCCAAGCCCGTGACCGGCCGGGCCGAGCCCAGGGCCGGCGCGGTCGAGTGGAACGTCGACCGGATCGGCGCCCCGCGGGTGTGGAGCGAGCTGGGCGACCGGGGCGAGGGCATCGTGGTCGCCTCGATCGACTCCGGCGTCCAGTACGACCACCCGGACCTGGCCGCGAGCTACCGGGGCAGGAACCCCGACGGCTCCTACACCCACGACTACAACTGGTTCGACCCGGCGCGCATCTGCCCGTCGGCGGCGCCGTGCGACAACAACGGCCACGGCACGCACGTCATGGGCACGATGGCGGGCGCGAACGGCATCGGCGTGGCGCCCGGCGTGCGCTGGATCGCCGCCAAGGGCTGCGAGGTCAACACCTGCACGGACGCCTCGCTGCTGGCCGCCGGCCAGTGGGTGCTGGCCCCGACCGACCTGAACGGCCGCAACCCGCGTCCCGACCTCGCGCCGGACATCGTCAACAACTCCTGGGGCGGCAACGGGTTCGACCCCTGGTACGTCGAGACCGTCCAGGCGTGGGTGGCCGCCGGCATCTTCCCCGCCTTCGCCAACGGCAACGAGGGCCCGGCCTGCCGCACCAGCGGCTCGCCCGGTCAGTACGCGATCAGCTACAGCGCGGGCGGCTTCGACGTCAACAACGTGCTGTACAGCAGGTCGAGCAAGGGCGAGGGCCAGGACGGCGAGATCAAGCCGAACATCGCGGCCCCCGCGGTGAACGTGCGCTCCTCGGTCCCGGACGACGACTACGACTCCTACACCGGCACCTCGATGGCCTCGCCGCACGTGGCCGCCACGGTGGCGCTGATCTGGTCGGCCGCGCCCCGGCTGCAGGGCGACGTGGCCGCGACCCGGCCGCTGCTGGACCGCACGGCGATCGACGTGGCCGACACGAGCTGCGGCGGCACCGCGGCCGACAACAACGTCTGGGGCGAGGGCCGCCTGGACGCCTACGCCGCCGTCCAGGCCGCGCCGGACGAGGGGCTGGGCGAGCTGCGCGGCACGGTCACGGCGGCGGGCGAGCCGGTGCCGGGCGTGACGGTCAAGCTGACCGGGCCGCTGGCCCGCGCGGTCGTCACCGGCCAGGACGGCACGTACACGATCCCGCGCCTGCTGCCCGGCGAGTACGCGCTGACGGCGGAGAAGTTCGGCTACGACCGCGGGAGCGCCACCGCCACCGTGACCGCCGAGCAGGTCACGACCGGCGACGTGACGCTCACCCGGCAACCGGCCGGCACGCTGTCGGGCACGGTCAGCACGGCCGGCGTGCCCGAGCCGGGCGCGACCGTGGCCGCCGGCGGCACGCCGGTGAGCGCGGTCACCGACGCCTCCGGCCGGTACACGATGACGCTGCCGCGCGGGACGTACACGCTGACGGTCACCCCGGTCTCGCGCTGCTCCAGCGGCGCGAGCGCGCAGGTCTCCATAGACGGGGACGACGGGAGCACCGTCAGGGACGTCGAGCTGCCGCTGCGCGGCGACGGCTTCGGCTACACCTGCCGGGCGGCGGCGCAGCCGTACGTCGCCGGGACCGAGAAGCTGGCGCTGACCGGCGACGACGAGGCCGTGCAGGTGACGCTGCCGTTCGCGGTCCCGTTCTACGGCACGGGGCAGGCCAGGGCGTGGATCAGCACGAACGGGTTCGTCACCTTCGCCGCCGACCGGGTCACCACGGGCAGCAACAGCCGCCTGCCGGGCACGGGCACGCCGAACAACGCGGTCTACCCGTACTGGGACGACCTGAAGGTGGACGCCGAGTCCGGCGTCTACACCGGCGTGGTGGGCACGGCCCCGCACCGCCAGTACGTCGTGGAGTGGCGCAACGTCACCTTCTACAGCGAGACCGGCGAGCGGGTGTCGTTCGCGGCGCTGCTGGGCGAGGACGGCTCGGTCTCCTTCCGGTACAAGGACGTCGAGAGCGAGCGCGACCAGGGCTCCAGCGCCACGGTCGGCATCGAGAACGCGGCGGGCACGGACGCGCTGCTGTACTCCTACGAGGAGGCCGCGCTGGCCACCGGCCGCGGCGTGACGTTCACCGCGAGCCGGCACGGCCTGGTGACCGGCGTGGTCACCGACGCCAACGACGGCGAGCCGCTGGCCGGGGCGTCGGTGAAGCTGGGCGACGCGGCGTCGTTCACGACCGGCGCGGACGGGTCGTTCTTCGGGCAGGTCCCGGCGGGCGACCACGACGTGGTGGTGGCCAAGGAGAACTACGGCACCTTCACCAAGCCGGTCACGGTCACGCCCGGCACGCTGACCAGGATCGACACCGCCCTGGTCACCGGCCGGGTGAGCGCCTCGGCCGCCGAGCTGACCGCGGTGCTGCCCGCCGGGGCGACCAGGACGCGCACGCTGGAGCTGACGAACCTGGGCTCCCCCACCGCCTACACGGTGACCGGTGACGTCGACTGGGCGTCGGTCACGCCGCAGGCGGGCGAGCTGGCCAAGGGCCAGAAGGTGACGCTGCGGGTGACGCTCTCCGGTGCCGGGGTGACGCCCGGCGGGATGCGTACCGGCAAGCTGGTCGTCAAGTCGGCCAGCGGGCGGCAGCCGGCCATCGAGATCAAGGTGACCGTGGTGGTGCCCAAGTTCCAGGTGGCCGTCGACGCCGGCGGGACGAAGGCGCTGACCGACGCCGACGGCGACGCCTGGGCGCCCGACCGCCGCTGGACCCAGGGCGGGTACGGCTACGTGGCGACCTCGACGAAGACGGCGAGCACGTCCAGGACCATCGCGGGCACCGCCGACCAGGCGCTGTTCCGGACGGCCAGGGAGGGCATGCTGGAGTACCGGTTCGACGGCGTGCCCGCCGGGACGTACACGGTGGAGCTGGACTTCGCCGAGGTGAAGAGCACGCAGATGGGCAAGCGGGTCTTCGACGTGCTCGTCGAGGGCCAGCTCGCGATCCCGGCGCTGGACCTGGCGCTGGAGGCGGGCACGTACACGGCGGTGGCCAGGCAGTACACGGTGAAGGTGACCGACGGTCAGCTCAACGTGCGCTTCGCCGCCCGGCAGGGGGCCACGCTGGTCAACGGCGTGCGCGTCTCCGAGCGCCCGGACAAGGCGCTGCCCTGACCGCCCGGGGTCCCGCCGTCCCTGGTGCGGCGGGACCCCGGGCCAAGCGGCCGGATCGGTGGCCGGGTCGGCGGCGGGTTCGGCGGCGGGTTCGGCGGCGGGGTCGGAGCCAGGGCGGGCGGGGGTCAGCGGCCGGCGGTCGGCAGCGGGGCGAGGTCGGGGCGCTTGGGCGCGACCCCGTCGCCCGAGGAGCGCCGGTTGATGCGCCTGCCGATCCACGGGCCGAGGTAGGTCCTGGCCCAGCGCAGGTCCTCGCGGCGGGCGGCCGTCCAGACCGGCGGCCGCCTGACCGGGTACGCCTCCCGCCAGTCCGCGTCCACCGGCACGCCGAGCACCTCGGCGGCCCGCAGCGCCACCCGGCGGTGGCCGTCGGGGCTGAGGTGCAGGCGGTCGGCGTTCCAGGCGCGCGGGTCGCGCAGGACCGGCATCGGCCACAGGTCCACCAGCAGCGCGTCGTAGCGGCGGGCGATGTCGTGGATGTGCAGGTTGTAGACCTCGATCTTGGAGTGGGCCAGCCGCATCACCGGCACGTGCCGCAGGTCGAAGCCGGTGAACATGAGCACCCGGCTGCCCGCCTCGGTGAGCGTCCTGACGCCCTCCTCCAGCCGCCCGGCCACGGACGCCGGTCCGCTGCCCGGCCGCAGGATGTCGTTGCCCCCGGCGCACAGCGAGACCAGGTCGGCGCCGAGCGCGACCGCCTGCGGCACCTGCTCCGACACGATCTGGTCGATCAGCCGGCCGCGGACGGCCAGGTTGGCGTACCGCAGTCCGGGCTCCCCGGCCAGCAGGCGGTCGGCCTCGATGTGCTCGGCCAGCCGGTCGGCCCAGCCGCGGAACCCGTGGTCGGCCGGGTCCTCAAGTCCTTCGGTGAAACTGTCCCCTAGGGCGACATATGAAGTGATTCGTCCCATGACCGGATAGTTTGCCAAGGACTTTTCTCCCTACGCGACCGTAACCCCCGGCTACCACCCGTCCCGCCACATCTGTTACTGGTTAGGACATGAGACGCGTGCGGCTGCGGCGGGACATTCCCGTCCCGATGCCCGACGGTGTGACGCTGCTGGCCGACCACTACGCCCCGGCTCATGGGCGGCCGGCCCCGGCGGTGCTGATCCGTTCGCCGTACGGCCGGCGCGGCCTGTTCGGCTGGATGTACGGCCGCGGCTTCGCCAGGAACGGCTTCCACGTGCTGATCCAGAGCTGCCGGGGCGGCTTCGGCTCCGGCGGCAGCCTCGACCCGCTCGGCGACGAGCACGACGACGGCCTGGCCACCATCGCCTGGCTGCGCGAACAGCCCTGGTACGGCGGCTCGTTCGCCATGTTCGGCCCCTCCTACCTCGGCTACGCCCAGTGGGCCGTGGCCGCCGAGGCCGGGCCCGAGCTCAAGGCCATGGCCACGCAGATCACCGCCTCCCAGTTCAGGGACGCCGCGTACGTGGGCGGCGCGTTCGCGCTGGAGTCGACGCTGAGCTGGACCACGCTGACCGACACCATGACGCGCCGCTTCGTCGGCGGGGCCGCGATGCTGACCGCTCCCAGGCTGACCCGCCGGGCCGTGTTGTCGGGGCGGCCGGTGGCCGAGCTGGACGTGGCCTCGGCGGGCCGGCCGCTGCGGTTCTTCCGGGACCTGCTGGCCCACCACGCCGACCCGGCCGTGCCGTACTGGCACAAGCGCGACTTCTCCCTCAAGGTCGGCGAGGTGGAGGCCGCGGTCACCATGCTCGGCGGCTGGTACGACGTCTTCCTGCCCTGGCAGCTCAAGGACTACGCGGCGCTGCGGGCGGCCGGGCGGCGGCCGTACCTGACGATCGGGCCCTGGTACCACGTCGACTCCCGGCACGGGCGGCCCTCGAAGGCCGAGGCGCTGGCCTGGTTCCGCGCCCACCTCATGGACGACCCGTCCGGCCTGCGGGCGGACCCGGTGCGGCTCTACGTCACCGGGGCCGGCGAGTGGCGCGACTACCCCGACTGGCCGGTGCCGGGCGGGCGGGAGCAGCGCTGGCACCTGCGGCCGGGCGGCGGGCTGGACCCGCAGGAGCCGGCGGAGGCCGGGTCCGACCGGTTCCGCTACCACCCCGCCCACCCGACGCCGGCGATCGGCGGGCCCGTGCTGCTGGCCGACTCCAGGCCGCGTGACCAGCGGCGCCTGGAGGCCCGGCGCGACGTGCTGGTCTACAGCTCCGCGGCGCTGGAGGCCGACGTGGAGATGATCGGCCCGGTGCACGCCGACGTCTACGTCCGGTCCAGCACGCCGCACGTGGACGTCGTGGTCCGGGTCTGCGACGTGCACCCCGACGGGCGCTCGCTCAACCTGTGCGAGGGGGTGCGCCGGCTGGGCCCGCACACCACTGGCGAAGGGAACGGCGACGGTGTGCGCCGGGTACGGGTGGAGTTGTGGCCGATCGGCCACCGGTTCCGCCGCGACCACCGGATCCGGGTGCACGTGGCGGCCGGCGCGTACCCGACGATCGCCCGCAACCCGGGCACCGGCGAGCCGGTGGGCGCGCCCGGCGACACGATGGTGCCCGCCGACGTCGAGGTGTTCCACTCCCCCGCCCGCCCCTCGGCCGTGGTGCTGCCGCTGTGCGCGCCGCGCGGCTGATGTCGCTGGTCCTGCTGTTGCAGGCCAGGGGCGGGATGACGGCGGCCGAGCTGGCCAGGGAGCTGGAGGTCTCCGAGCGCACGGTGCACCGCGACGTGCTGGCGCTGTCGGAGGCGGGCGTGCCGGTCTACGCCGACCGCGGGCGCGGCGGCGGTTACCGGCTGCTGGACGGCTACCGCACCCGGCTGACCGGGCTGGACCGGGCCGAGGCCGAGGCTCTGTTCCTGTCGGGGGTGCCCGCGGCGCTGCGTGAGAGGGGGTTGCAGGAGGTGGCCGCGACGGCCAGGCTCAAGGCCGCCGCGGCGTTGTCCCCCTCGCTGCGCGACGCGCCCGCCACGGCCGCGCAGCGTTTCCACCTGGACGCGCCCGGCTGGTACGCCGCCGACGCGCCGCCGCCCCCGGCCCTGCCCCCGCTGGCCAGGGCCGTGTGGAACGACCTGCCGGTCACGGCGGTCTACAAGGAGCGCACGCGGGAGCTGGAGCCGTACGGGCTGGTGCTGAAGGCGGGCGCCTGGTACCTGGTGGCCCGCCTGCGCGAGCGCTTCCTGATCTTCCGGGTGGACCGCATGGGGGACGTCCGCGCGCGCGAGCCGCGTTTCGAGCGGGACGCGGACTTCGACCTGGCCGCGTTCTGGGCCGGGCAGGCGGCCGAGTTCAGCCGTTCCCTGCTCAGGGACGTGATCACATTGCGGCTCACCCCGGCCGGCCGGCGCATGCTGCGCCACGTCGCCGACCCGGCCGCCCTGGACGACGCGCTGGCCTCGCTCCAGCCGGACGGGACCGTGCGACTGGCCGTGGAGTCGGTGCGGGTGGCCTTCACCCAGGTGCTGAGGTTCGGCCCGGAGGCCGAGGTGCTGGCGCCGGAGGAGCTGCGCGCCCAGGTCGCCGAGGCCGCCGCCCGCATGGCCGGGCTCTACCGGCGCTGAGGACGTCCGTCCCCCGCGGCGGGTCTCAGCGGTAGTCCTCCCAGCCGCCGTCGCCGCCCTTCTCCATGACCTCGGCGATGTAGCGCCACACCTGCGGCCGGCTGCCGTCCACGTCGGTGACGCCGTACGCCTCGGCCAGCTCGCCGCTGGTCACCGAGGACCCCGACCACCTGCGCCGGTCGGGGTCCCGGGCGAGGGCGGCCACGCCGCGACCGGCGTAGGCGGGGGTCTCGGAGACCATCCACGCGCTGTCCGCCTTCGCCCCGCGCCAGTTCTCCTCGGTGACGCCGAAACCGTCCAGCATCGCCTCCGAGCGCAGGAATCCGGGCGTGACGGCCACCGCCGTCCCGCCGTACGGGCGCAGCTCGTGGGACCAGGCGAAGGCCAGCCGGTTGACCGACAGCTTGGCCAGGTCGAAGTAGACGTTCTCGCGGTAGCGGGTCCGGTGGAACTCCCAGGTGCCGTCGGTGACCTCCACGACCAGGCCGCCCTCGTGCCGGATCAGCAGCGGCAGCAGGTGGCGGGCGCTGATGAGGTGGGTGTCGACGGCCAGCCTGAGCAGGCGCAGCCCGTCGTCCA
The DNA here is from genome assembly GCF_040630865.1 of Nonomuraea sp. NPDC005730. Lineage (NCBI taxonomy): Bacteria > Bacillati > Actinomycetota > Actinomycetes > Streptosporangiales > Streptosporangiaceae > Nonomuraea > Nonomuraea sp. NPDC005730. Next base: position 19,135 of record NZ_JBEXYK010000060.1, on the reverse strand, counting down.
GGTCCTGCTCCCAGACGGGGGTCTCCCACTTCCACAGGTGGTCGCCGCCCCACACGTCGTTGACCAGCACGTCCAGCCGGCCCTGCTCCCGCTCGACGCGGGCGGCCAGTTCGGCCACCGCCGCCGGGTCCAGGAAGTCGACGGGGACCGCGATGCCCGTCCCGCCCGCCGCGCTCACCAGCTCGGCGGTCTCCTCGATCGTCTCCGGACGGTTCATCTCCGAACGGCGCTCGCGCGTGCTCCGTCCGGCGCAGTAGACCGTCGCCCCGGCCGCCCCGAGGGCGACCGCCATTCCTCGTCCCGTTCCGCGGGTCGCGCCCGCCACCACAACAATCACGGGCACGATCGTGGCCCGGATACCCGCCACCTCCTGTCATGTTTTCCGCCTGAACGCTGTGATAAGTAGTTGATTACTATGAACAGCGAATTCGAGCTCCGCGGGGTCAACCACATCGCCCTGGTCTGCTCGGACATGAAGCAGACCGTCGACTTCTACTCCGGCGTGCTGGGCATGCCGCTGATCAAGACGATCGAGCTGCCCCTGGGCTGGGGCCAGCACTTCTTCTTCGACTGCGGCGGCGGCAACGCGCTGGCCTTCTTCTGGTTCCCCGACGCGCCCGAGGGCGTGCCGGGGGTCTCGGCGCCGAAGAACCTGCCGGACCGGGGCGAGCTGCTGTCGGCGGTCGGCTCGATGAACCACATCGCCTTCGACGTGCCGCCCGAGCGCATCGAGGAGTACCGCGACCGGCTGGTGGCCAAGGGCATCGACGTGGGCGTGCTGCTCAACCACGACGACAGCGAGTTCGGCGTGGCGGCCGCGATGCACGAGGGCGTCTTCGTCCGGTCCATCTACTTCAAGGACCCCGACGGGATCCTGGTGGAGTTCGCCGCCTGGACGCGGCCGGTCGGGCAGCCGGGCGACGTCCGGCACGAGCCCAAGACGGCCGCCGAAAGGACCGTCTGATGCCGCGCCTGCGCCGGGTGCCGCGCGAGGAGGTGACCGACCCCGTCGTCCGGTTCTTCCACGACCGGTTGCTGTCCCCCGACGGCACGGGGACCGCGACCGGCTCGCCGGGCGACTGGTGGACGGTCTTCGCCCTCGACCCCAAGATCTTCCGCCACTGCGTCAAGGGCTTCCAGATCTACCGGGAGTCACAGCTGGACCCGGTGCTGCGCGAGCTGGGGCAGACCAGGGCGGGCTGGGCACGGCAGAGCCAGTTCGTCTACTCCCAGCACTGCAAGCAGCTCAGGGCGCTCGGCGTGCCCGAGGAGAAGGTGCTGGCGGTGGCGTCCTGGCAGGTCAGCGACCGGTTCGGGGAGCTGGAGCGGGCGGTGCTGGCCTACACCGACGGCCTGGTGCTCGACGGCGGCCGGGTGCACGACGAGGTGTTCGCCGTGCTGCGCGCCCACCTGCCCGACGAGCAGATCCTGGAGCTGACCTACATCGTCTGCCTGTACGAGATGCACGCCACCATGGCGCGGGCGCTGCGGCTGGAGTTCGACGACCGCCCCGACCCGATCACCGAGGTGCCCGCGCCCGAGGGGTACGGGACGCGCGACATCGCCGACGAAGTGACCGTTCGTCGCGAGTAGCCGACCATTCGCCGATCGCCCGGTTCCGCGCGGCGCGGGAGCGACCTAACGTGCCGATGGCGAGGGGTGGCTTTGGTCTCACATATTGAGATTTCATCTCGACATTTAGGCCAAACCGTAATGTTCCGGACATTGGGTTTAATACCCCCGGAAAGCTAATCTCCCTCCATTGACGACATTGTCAGGAGCCGGTCAACACGCCGCTCCTGATCCCCCAATCGGAGGGCCGATGACTACCGGGGAATCCGGGCAGCCGCCGCGTACCGACCGCAGCCCGTGGAACTGGCTGCTGGTCGTGCCGATCGTGCTGCCGCTGCTGACGTTCCTGTTCAACTCCGACGAGCCGCGCCTGCTCGGCTTCCCGCTGTTCTACTGGCTGCAGCTCGCCTTCATCGTGGTCGGCGTCGGCTGCACCACGATCGTCTACAGGATGACCAAATGAGCGGGCACGTGACCGAGCTGGTCGTCTTCGGGCTGCTGTTCATCCTGGTCAGCGGCATGGGCTTCGTGGCGGCCCGCTGGCGGCGGCCCACCGACCTGGCCAGCCTCAACGAGTGGGGCCTCGGCGGCCGCAGCTTCGGCTCCTGGGTCACCTGGTTCCTGGTCGGCGGCGACCTCTACACCGCCTACACGTTCGTGGCCGTGCCCGCGCTGGTGTTCAGCTCCGGCGCGCTCGGCTTCTACGCGCTGCCCTACACCGTGGTGGTCTACCCGCTGGTGTTCCTGGTGCTGGCGCGGATGTGGTCGGTCTCGCACGTGCACGGGTTCGTCACGCCCGCCGACTTCGTCCGGGCCCGGTTCGGGTCGCCGACGCTGGCGCTGCTGATCGCCATCACCGGCCTGGTGGCCACGATGCCGTACATCGCGCTCCAGCTCGTCGGCATCGAGGCCGTGCTGAAGTCGATGGGCATCACCGGGCACCTGCCGATCATCATCGCCTTCGCGATCCTGGCGGCCTACACCTACCAGTCGGGCCTGCGCGCGCCCGCGCTGATCGCCTTCGTCAAGGACGCGCTGATCTACATCGTGATCCTGGCCGCGGTCATCTACATCCCGGCCAAGCTGGGCGGCTGGGGCAACATCTTCGACATGGCGCAGGCCAAGTTCGACAAGACCCCCGCGCCGGGCGACGGCATCCTGCTCAACGGCGCCAACCAACTCCAGTACGTCACGCTGGCCTTCGGCTCGGCCCTGGCGCTGTTCCTCTACCCGCACAGCCTCACCGGCGTGCTGGCCTCCAAGAACCGCAACGTCATCAAGCGCAACATGTCGGCGCTGCCCGCCTACAGCTTCGTGCTCGGCCTGATCGCGCTGCTGGGCTTCATGGCCATCGCGGCCGGCACCAAGCCGGTCGACGGCGACCCGAACACGATCGTGCCGAACCTGTTCGACCAGCTCTTCCCCGACTGGTTCGCCGGCGTGGCGTTCGCGGCCATCGGCATCGGCGCGCTGGTGCCGGCGGCGATCATGTCGATCGCGGCGGCGAACCTGTTCACCCGCAACATCTATCGCGAGTACATCAACAAGCAGGCCACCGACGCCCAGGAGGCCAACGTCTCCAAGGTCGTCTCGCTGGTGGTCAAGGTGGGCGCGGTGCTGTGCATCCTGCTGCTCGACCCGCAGTTCTCGATCGACCTGCAGCTCATCGGCGGCGTGATCATCCTGCAGACGCTGCCGTCGGTGGCGCTCGGCCTGTACACGCGCTGGTTCCACAAGGGCGGCCTGATGGCCGGCTGGGCCGCGGGCCTGGCGGCGGGCATGTGGATGCTCTACCTCATCCCCAACCCGGCCAAGGGCAAGGAGCACTTCGGCGGCTCGGCCTTCAGCCTGTCGAACCTGGGCCTGGACACCAAGATGACCGTCTACGCGGGCTTCCTCGCGCTGATCGTCAACCTGGTCGTGGCCGCGGTCGCCACGCTGATCTTCCGGGCGGCCAAGGTGGCCGACGGCGCGGACGCCACCCGGCGCGGCGACTACTTCGCCGACGAGGGTGACCCGGACGTCAAGGACCTGGACCTGGCCGGCTCCCACTGACGTTCACGGCCGCTGGAGGTAGCCGGGATCGGCCACCTCCAGCTTGGCCCGGACGGCCTGGACCAGGGCGGCGGTGAGCGCGTCGTCGCCGTCGAAGCGGCCCGCGCGGACGGCGGCGGCCAGCTCGGCGTCGTCGGCCACGCCCAGCGCCGCCAGCCGCGCGGCGTGCTCGGCGGCCTGGTCCCCTCCCAGCTCGATCTCCCGCTCCACCATGGCGAGCACGTTGATCGCCACCCGCGTGTGGAAGCGCACCCGCCCCTCGACCGCGGGCAGCACGTCGTCCCGCAGGAACCCGCGGACGGCCGCGACGAGCTGCGCGGCGGTGGGCACGTCATGGGGCTGCGCCATCGGCGGCACTCCCGTCACCTCGGCTCCGGAGCCGTACGCCAACGCACGGCCAGTCGTGAGCCCAGGCATAAGGATCACCGCCCTTCCTGTCAAGGCCCCGGCCCGCGGATGACCTTTCTCCACCCCCGGGACGACAGACCTCCGCCCGCGATCGGCGTGTCTCTACCGGACCGCCCATACCGGCGCTGGCGGGCCCCCGCGCGACGATGGCACGCTTCCCGAGCGGCCCGGCCCTCCGGGGTCACGCGGACGGCCCGGACGGCTGGGAAAGTCGCCCGGCGCAGCTCCCGGCCCCCGGCTCACCGGGCCGCTCAGCCGCAGTCAACCCGAGGGAGCGCAGCATGAACGACGACGTACGCGTCAAGGCCTGCCGCATCAACGACCACGTGGAGCTCATCCACGACTCCTCCCCGGACGTGGTCCTGGAGATCCCGCGCCGCGACTGGCAGCGCTTCCTGGAGGCGGTCAGGTCGGGGGCGTTCGAGCTGGAGGTCCTGCCCCGCAAGGCCGAGGAGAACGCGGCCTGACCCCGTCCCCTCCAAAGGGCCCGGCAGCCGCGGATGTCCCGCGGCCGCCGGGCCCTTTCCCGTGCCGCGGCGGGTCTGCGCGGCACGGGCGACCGCGGGCGGCACGATGGGGAGCCGGTTCTGTCGGTCGGCACGCGTACGGTCGTTCCAACCGGACGGTGGGTGATATGTCGGTGACCGAGGAGCAGGCCGCGGTGCTCGCCCTGACCAGGGCCACCGCCGGGCCGTGGCACCACACCGCGCGGGTCGTGGAGGCCCGGGGCAGCGCGCTGCGGCTGGCCCGCGGCGACCTAGGCGGGCTCGGCGAGCACGACAGGGCGCACGCCGCGCGGGTCGTCGCGCGGCTGCGGCCGGGCGACCTCGACCGGGCCGCGGCGCTCATCGCCTCCTGCCCCGCCGCGCTGGTGACCGTGCTCGACGACGACTATCCGGGCAACCTGGCCTACGCCTACAACCTCCAGCCGTTCCTGTGGGTGCGCGGGCGGCTGGGGGCCGGCGACCACCGGTCGGTGGCGGTCACCGGCGACGCCCCCGGCGCCTGCGCAGCGGCCCGCGGCCTGGCCGCGGCCGGTCTGACCGTCGTGTGCGACGGGCCGCGCGCCGCCGGTGCGGCGGTGGCGGCCGGCGGCCGCGCGATCGTGGTCGGCCCGCACGACGGTCGGCCGCTCGCCGTAGGGCCCGAGGCCCTTGTGGCCGGCCCGGACGGCGGGCGGCCGCTCGCCGTAGGGCCGGGGGCTGTCGTGGCGGTGTCGCCGTTCTGGCCGGGCACGGCGGCCACGGCCCGGACGCGGGCGGTGACCGGGCTCGTGACCAGCGGTCTGGCCGCCGCGCTCTACGCCACCGGCGCCCGCGACGGCGAGCGGGCGGCGATGGCGCTGTCCCAGGGCAAGCACGTCTTCGCCGCGCCCGGCCTGCCCTGGACGCCCCGGCTGGCCTACCGGGGAGGAGTCACTGTCGTAGCGGGCATTGACGAGCTGGCGCGCCAGGCGGTCAATCTTGTAGATGTGACCCGGCTGACGACCGTCTTCTGACCATGGGCGACGCCCGCGCGGTGACCGAGGCGTACCTGCAGATCTTCCGCAACGTCCCGGCCGCCGGCCCCGGCGTCTGCCGGATCTGCCACACCGGCGCCGGTGGGCCGTCCGGGCTCTGCGCCACCTGCGGGGTCACCACCCAGGGCCTGTACCGCCACACCGAGCACGTCGTGCCCGTCTCGCTGTGCGTGCGCGACGGCGACGGCGCCCAGCTGCACGCGATCGTGACCCGCCGCAGGGACCCGCCGGGCAGCGTGCGGCGGGTGCCCTTCCTGGCCGCCACCGTGGCCCGTTTCCACCGGGCCCACTCCGCCTGCCTGACCCGGGTGGCCGGCGGCCCCTTCACGATGGTCACCACGCTGCCCAGCACCCGGCTCGACCGCCCCATCGAGGTCTTCCACCCGATGCCGCGGATCGTCGACATGGTCGGCGACCTGCGGGGGCTCCACCGTCCCGTGCTGATGGCCGGGTCGGCGCAGGCGGCCGAGAACCTCGCGCGGCGGCGTTCGGACGAGCGCGCCTTCCAGGTGCTGGGCCGCGTCGACGGCGCGCGGGTGCTGCTGGTGGACGACCTGTTCGTCTCCGGCGCGCACGTCCAGAGCGCAGCCTCGGCGCTCTACCTGGCCGGGGCGCGGGCGGTGGTCGCGCTGGTGATCGCGCGGCTGGTCTTCCCGCGCGCCGGCGGCGACACCGCCCGCCTGTGGGAGCGGGCCTGCGCCGAGCGGTTCGACTTCGAGCGTTGCTGCTGTGCGGGCGCGCCGACCGTTGACCGCGCAACGGATTTCGGTTGAGATCACCCCATGAGCTTCGCCGTACCCGAGCACGTCCGGCCGATCCGCGACGCCGTGCGCGCGTTCATGACCGAGCGCGTCGAACCGGCCGAGGAGGTGCTGCACGAGGGCGGGCCGCGGGCCGCCGCCACCATGGCCGGGCTGCGGGACGAGGCCAGGAAGGAGGGCCTGTGGGCCCTCGGCCACCCGCGCGAGCTGGGCGGCGGCGGGCTGCCGTTCCTCGACTACGTCTACGTCAACGAGGTCCAGGGCCGCAGCGAGTACGGGCAGCTCGCGCTCGGCACGTTCACGCTGCAGGACTCGCTCATGCTGCACGAGCACGCCTCCCCCGAGCAGCGCGAGCGCTACCTGGAGCCGCTGGTGCGCGGCGACATCTCGCCCAGCTTCGCGATGACCGAACCGGCGGTCTCCAGCAGCGACCCCACCCAGCTCACCACCTCCGCCGTGCTCGACGGCGACGAATGGGTGATCAACGGGAACAAGTGGTTCACGACGGGCGCGTCGGTGGCGGCGTACACGACCGTGATGTGCCGGACCGAGCCGGACGCGCCGCCCCACCGGGCCTTCTCCATGATCCTCGTCCCGACGGACACGCCCGGCTACACGATCGTGCGCGAGACCCCGGTGCTCGGCCTCGACGGCGCGCACTGCGAGGTGCGCTACGACGACGTGCGGGTGCCGGCCACGAACCTGCTGGGCGAGCGCGGGCACGGCTTCGTCATCGCCCAGCGGCGCCTCGGGCCCGGCCGGATCTTCCACTGCATGCGCTGGCTCGGGCAGGCACAGCGGGCCTTCGACCTGATGTGCCGGCGGCTGCACACGCGCACCGCCTTCGGCGAACCGCTGGCGGCCAAGCAGCTCATGCGCCGGCACGTGTTCGACTCCTACACCGAGATCCAGGCCGCCCGCCTGCTCACGTTGCAGGCCGCCGAGGCCGTGGACGCCGGCTCGCAGGCCCGCGTCGAGATCGGCGCGATCAAGGTGGTGGGGGCGCGCATGCTGCACAACGTCATCGACCGGGCCGTCCAGGTGTACGGCGCGGCCGGCCTGACCCCCGACACGCCGCTGGACCGCATGTACCGGCACGCCCGCGCCGCGCGCGTCTACGACGGCCCCGACGAGGTGCACATCGACGCGGTCGGCCGCCGCCTCCTGGGCGCGTACGCGGCCGGCGGCGCCTGGGAGTTCGGCCCGCGATGAACCGCGTCGAGGCGATCGTCCGCGAGGCGTACGGCCCGGACGCCACCGTCCCGTACGCGGTCCGGCTGCCCGGCGGGGCCTCCAGGGAGAGCTGGGCCCTGGACGTGGTCGTCCCCGGCGGCGACCGGCACGAGCTGGTGCTCCGGCTCGACGGGCCGGGGGCCGTCCTGGAGGCGGGGACGGGACTGGCCGAAGAGGCGCGGCTGATGCGGGCGGCGGCCGACGCCGGGGTGCCCGTGCCGCACGTCGTGGCCGCTGCGGGACCGCCCGCCGGGCCGTCCACCGGACGGGCCGCCCGACCGCCCGCCGGGCCGTACGTGCTGATGAGCCGGATCCCCGGCGAGACCATCCCGCGCCGGATCCTGCGGGACGAGGCGTACCGGGAGGCCAGGCCGAGGCTGGCCGCCCAGTGCGGGCGGGCGCTGGCGGCGATCCACCGCATGCCGCTGTCGTGCCTGCCCGCGACCGAGACCGCGCCCGAACCCGAGACCGCGACCCCCGAGACCGCGACCCCCCAGACCGCGACTCCCGAGACCGTGACCCCCGAGACCGTGCCTGCGCCGGCGCCTGGGACCGAAGCCGTGGCCGCCGACCCGCTGCGCCGCTGGCGGGACGTGCTCGATCTCACCGGCGAGCCGCATCCGGTGTTCGAGCTGGCCCTGCGCAGGCTGGAGGCCGACCGGCCGCCCGCCGTCCCGGCGAGCGTCGTGCACGGCGACTTCCGCAACGGCAACCTGATCGTCGGCCCGGAGGGCGTCAGGGCCGTGCTCGACTGGGAGCTGGCCCACGCCGGCGACCCGCTGGAGGACCTGGGCTGGCTGTGCGTCAAGGCATGGCGGTTCGGCTCGCCGCTGCCCGTGGGCGGGTTCGGCGGCTACGCCGAGCTGACCGCCGCCTACGAGGAGGCCGGCGGCCGTCCCGTCGACCTGGACGCGCTGCGCTGGTGGGAGACGTTCGGGGTGCTGAAGTGGGGGATCATCTGCGTCATGCAGACCATGCGGCACCTGCGCGGCGGCGCCTCCTCGGTGGAGCTGGCCGCCCTCGGCCGCCGCGCCTGCCAGAACGAGTGGGACCTGCTCGGCCTGCTGACCTGACCAGGCCGCCCGTCGCCGACCCTCAACCCCCGGCGACGGCGGCCGCGATCACGTCGACCAGCCCCTCCACCACCTGCGAGCGGTCGACCTCCGGATGCTCCAGCCACCAGTCGCCCGTCGTCTGCACCATGCCGACGAACGCGTGGCCGAGCACCTGGGCCCGCACCGGGTCGGCCACCACTCGCTCGTCGGCCAGCACCCGGCCCAGCTCCTCGCCCAGGCCGCGCACGAGCGAGGTCATGTGGGAGCGGATGCGGGTGTCCTCGGCGCTGGCCCGGTGGAACAGGAAGCGGTAGAGGTCGAGGTTGGCCGAGATCAGGTCGAGATAGACGCCGATGGCGGCGCGGGCACGGGCCCGCAGGTCGGTGCCGGGCCCGGCGAACTGCGGACGCAGCTGGGCGATCACCGTGCGCACGTGGCGGTCGGCCAGCGCCTGGTACAGGCCGCTCTTGTCGCCGAAGTGGCGGTACAGGACGGGTTTGGTGATGCCGGCCTCGGCGGCGATGGCCGCCATCGACACCTCGGGGCCCTCGGCCAGGATGGCCCGGTCGGCGGCGTCGAGCAGCGCCCTGCGCCGGTCGGGGTCCCGTCTGCTCATCTGCTCAGGATAGATCGCAGACGACGCGGCAGCAGCGCCGAGAAGACCAGTAACGCGCCGGTGTAGGCGTACAGGCCGGTGGCGCCGGCGAGGGTGCCGGGCGGCTCGGCCCACGGCGGCTCCCACAGGCCGGGCAGCGCGCCCGCCAGGCCGATCGCGGCCCGCAGGTCGAGGGCGAACAGCACGCCCGCCACGGCCAGCGGCAGCCCGCAGGCCAGCGCCGCGGCGGGCCAGGCGGCCAGCACCGCGACGATCAGGGCCGCCGCCGCCAGTAGGCCCAGCCCGGCGGGGGCCGGGGCGAAGGCCGCCTGTCCGGCCCGCAACGCTCTGGCGCCCGCCTCGGTCAGGTAGTAGACGGGGGGAACGGCGGCCAGGCCCACGCCGACGCCGATCAGAACTCGTACCTCACCGGTCACAGAGGCCATCGTCCCCCGCTCACGGACGGCTCACGCGGCGGTTAGGTTTTTGGTCATGAAGAACACCGGTACAGGACCAGGCGCCATCACCCCCGACGGATCCCCCGTGGAGTTCTACACCCTCCTCCAACCCGGCCGCGACGCCGACGTCGTCATCCAGGAGACCCCGCCGGGCGGGTCCGTCCTGGAGCTCGGCGCCGGCGTCGGCAGGGTCACCCACGCGCTCGTCGAGGCCGGGTTACAGGTCGTGGCCGTGGACGAGTCCGCCGAGATGCTGGCCCACGTGCGCGGGGCCGAGACGGTCCACGCGCGGCTCCAGGACCTGCGGCTCGACCGGCGCTTCGACACCGTCACGCTGGCCTCCCAGCTCGTCAACGTCGTCGACGAGGAGGTCAGGCGGGCCTTCCTGACGGCGTGCGCGCGGCACGTCAAGCCGGGCGGGGCGGTGCTCGTCCAGTGGATGACGGCCGAGCGGCACGACAGCTGGCGGCCCGGCTCGGGCCGGACGGACGGCGACGTCACGATCACCCTGGCGGAGGTCGAGGAGATCTCCCCCGGCGTGTTCGCGGCGACCATGCGCTACGAGCACGGCGACCGCCTCTGGACACAGTCGTTCACCTCGCGCCGCATGACGGACGACGACCTGGCCGACGTCCTGGCCGCCGAGGGGCTGCGGCTGGAGCGGTTCCTCACCGAGGACCGCATGTGGTTCCTGGCCCGGCCCTTTACAACGTAGATTTCGGGGTAAATACTGGGAAATACTGGAACTGTTGATACCCTCGCGCCATGAGTGACCCGCTGGACGAGCTGGAGCGGCGGATCGACGGGCTCCGGGCCGGCGTGCGCAAGGCCATGCGCGTCAGGGACGGCGCGACGGCCCGCGTCCTGCGCGCCGAGCTGCGCGCCGCCGAGCGCGCCTGGGACGCCCTGGTGAGCGGCGAGCAGCCGCGCGCCAAGGCCGAAGGGCCCCGGCTGGTCACCGTGCGCGAGCAGGTGCACCAGGCGCTCGCGCTGCTCGGGGCCGCCGCGCAGCCGCGCCTGGTGGTGGCGGTCAGCGGCGCGTTCTTCGCCGGCACCATCCGCAGCGCCCAGCTCACCAGCCTGCGCCGCGACGAGGAGCGCTCGTTCCGGTCCACGCCGCACGGCAGGCCGTACTACCTGTGCGCGGCGCTGACCGACCGCCTCTCCCCCGCCCGCGGCCTGCTGACGCTCAGCACCTGGCCGCTGGAGCGGCGGGTGGTCGGCCCGCTCAGCCCCCGCGTCGACTTCCTGACCTGCGCCATCGCGGTGGCCTCGCACGACTGCGCGGACGAAGGGGCCCTGCGCTTACTGGCGCGGATGGCCAGGAACGTGCCCGGCGCCACGGCCGCCGACCTCGGCCCGCCCGACCGCCGGCGGATCGCCGAGGCGGCCGGCGCCGAGCTGGCGGTGCACGCAGAACGCGACACGCGCGACCGCGCCGAGCTGGCACGACGCGCCACATCCCAGCTCGGTCACGTGGCCAGGCTCTTCGGCGCCGCTACGCTGGGCACGATCAAGGAGGAGACAGCGACGTGAGCGGCTTGAGACGCGAGGACGGCCCGGCCCACCGGCTCGACGCGCTGCGCGGCACGACGCCGCCCAAGCCGCACGACGCCAGAGCGATCGCGGCCCTGGCCGCCAACCCCGGCTGCGCCCGCCGGGCCCTCATGGACGGCGCCGGCGTCGACAAGCACGCCGCCGCCCGCCACCTGGGCTTCCCCGCGCCGTTCGGCCAGTCGCCGTTCGCGATCACCCGCGGGAACGCGTTCGAGGCGCTGGTCAAGGCCGACGGCTGCGCCGAGCTGCTGCGCATGCTGCGCGAGGTGCTGGACCTGCCGGTCGCCGAGGTGGCCTACCACGACGTGGAGAACGTCGGCGCCCATCTGCGCCACACCCACACCCGCGCCCTGTTCGACCGGGCGGCGCACGGCGACCAGGACGCCGGCACGCTGTTCGACCACCCGCTGCTCAGCCTGGAGATCGCCGGCCACACCGCCTTCCTCGAACCCGACGTGGTGGCCTTCCAGCTCGGCGGGCGCTTCCACGTGGTGGAGATCAAGTCGTTCGCGGTGGTCGACGGGCAGGCCGAGCCGGCCGCGGTGGCCGCCGCCGCCCGCCAGGCCGCGGTCTACGTGCTGGCGCTGCGCACGATGCTGGCGGAGCTGGGGCACGACCCGCTCACCGTCTCCCACGACGTGGTGCTGGTGTGCCCCGAGAACTTCGCCAACCGGCCCGTGGCGACCCTGGTCGACGTGCGCAGGCAGCTCGCCGTGCTGCGCCGCCAGCTCACCCGGATGACCGGCCTCGACCGGCTGCTCGCCGCGCTCCCCGACGACCTCAGCTTCGACCTGCGGCCCGGCGAGGACGGCCGGCCCACCCGCCCGGTCGCCGAGCTGGCCGACGCGCTGCGCAGGACCACCGCCCGCTACGCGCCCGACTGCCTGTCCGCGTGCGACCTGTGCTTCTTCTGCCGCGACGAGGCCCGCCAGGAGGGCGCCTCCGACCTGCTCGGCCGCCAGGTGCGTGACGAGCTGGGCGGGGTCGCCTCGGTGGCCGAGGCGCTGGGCCTGGCCGACGGCCTGCGCGACCCGGCCGACGGCCAGGAGGAGATCGCCGGCCTGCTCCGCAACGCCGAACGCCTGCGCAGGGAGTGCCTCAGTTGAGCCTGCTCACCTCGCTCGCCCGGCTGCGCGCCCTGCGGGAGGGCATCGCCCAGCCCGTCGCCACGGTCCGCCACTGCCACGTGGCCGCGCGGCCGATGGTGTTCATCCCGCTCAAGCTGTCGGGCGAGGCCGCCGCGCCGCTGGCCGCCATGCTCGGCACCGATCGCGACCGGCCGCGCCTGCTCGTCGTCAGCCAGCCGCGCAACCGCGACCTGCGCTTCGCCTGGGCCGCCGAGCTGGCCGGGGTGCTGCTGCCGTACGTCGAGGGGTTCACCGCCGAGACCGAGACGGTGGAGCGCAAGAACTCCGACCCCTACGAGCGGGCGCTCGACGCGCCGCAGCTCGTCCTGCCGAACCAGGCGGGCGTCGGCTTCACCAGGCTGCTCGGGCGCTCCACGCGCTTCCGCAGGCCCGACGGGCCCTACCCGGTGCCGCCGGAGGTGCCGCTGCTGGGGCGGTGGCTGACGTACTTCGCGGAGCGGGCCGCCTACCCGGGCTCGTCGCTGACGCCGGCCGCGACCGAGGAGCTGGGCCGCCACTGGGCCAGCGGGCAGAGCGCGCTGGAGGACGCCAACCTGGCCGCGCTGCTGTCCTGGATCACCCAGGGGCCTTCCGACGACGCCGAGGACCCGCTGATCTGGCCGCCCGCCGGGCCCGCGACCGATCCGGGCTTCGACGCCGAGGTGCTCGCGCCGGCCATCGAGAGCGAGTCGCCCGAACGGGTCGCCGAGGCGCTGCGCACCCAGCTCGAACCCACCTGGCGGCTGATGTGGCAGGCGCTCGACCTGCTGGCCGGGCTGGAGCCGGGCGCGAGCGTGGCGCAGCGCTGGGAGCAGGACCGCGGCTCGTTCAGCGCCATGGCCGCCCACATCGCCGAGGGCGCGCCGCCGCAGGCCAGGCGCGACGGCGCGGTGGCCGCCGCGGCCAAGCTGGCCCGCATGGAACGTGCCCAGGCCGCCTACGACGTGCAGCGCGCCTACGACGACCCGCTGGTGATGGCCGAGTACCGGCTGACCGGCGAGGCGTTCGCCGGCGAGGTGGTCGAGACCGTCCCCGACAACGTCGAGGGCGAGGGCCGCTCGCGCAAGCTGCGTCCGCTGGTGGTGCTCAAGACCGACGACCCGGTACGCCTGCCGCCCGGCGCCTCGCTCGGCACCCCGCAGCGCCGCGGCCAGGGCGCCGAGCTGGTGGAGGCGCACGGCGGCCTGGTCACCCTGAAGATCACCAAGGGCATGGGCCGGGGGAAGACGCCCGCCCCCGGCGCCGTGCCGGAGATCGGCGAGCGGGTCTGCTACACCTCGCTGACCGACGACTTCCAGGGCTCGCCGGCGCTGCCCGAGGCCGAGGCCACGCCGTGGACGCACGGCGGGCCGCCGCAGGAGTACATCCCCGCCGACGAGGACGCCCAGGAGGAATGGTCGTGAGCGAGAGCCCGGAGCAGGTGATCGCGAACGTCCTGGCCGACCTGCCCAGGAACCGCGGCGTCGTGGTCGACTCCCCGCCCGGCGCCGGGAAGTCCACGCTGGTCGTGCGCGCCGCCGCGCACATCGCCGCCGGCGGCGAGCCGCTGATGATCGTCGCCCAGACGAACGAGCAGGTCGACGACCTGGTGGCCCGCATCTCCGACAAGCACCCGCACCTGAAGGTCGGGCGGCTGTCGGCCGGCGGGTACGTGCCCCACCCGCGCATGCTGGAGCTGCCCGGCGTCACCGTCGGCACCAGGATCCAGGACCTCGGCGACCCCGACATCGTCATCGCCACGGCCGACAAGTGGGCGTGGATCTCCGGCCGGGTGTGGCCGTGGGCGATCGTGGACGAGGCGTACCAGATGCGCTCGGACAAGCTGCTGCGCATCGCGGGGCTGTTCGAGCGGGCGCTGTTCGTCGGCGACCCAGGACAGCTCGACCCGTTCTCGATCGTCGACGGCGACCGCTGGTCGGGGTTGTCGTGGGACCCGTTGCAGAGCGCGGTGGCGGTGCTGCTGCGGCACAACCCGGAGCTGCCGGTCCACCGGCTGCCGGTGTCCTGGCGGCTGCCCGCCTCGGCCGCGCCGGTGGTGTCGAAGGCGTTCTACCCGTTCACCGGGTTCCGGTCGGGCACCTCGGCGGGCGACCGGCGGCTGGAGCTGACCGCCGGCGGCATGGGCACCGTGCACGACCGCGCTCTGGAGGAGGCCGCCCGGTCGGGGTGGGCGCTGCTGGAGCTGCCCGAGCGGCACACCGTGCGCACCGACGGCGAGGCCGTGCAGGCGGTGGCGCTGCTGGCGGCGCGGCTGCTGCAGCGCGGGGCCGTGGCCGCCTCCGAGCAGGGCGAGCGGCCGGTGACCGCCGACCGGATCGCGGTCGGGGCGGCCCACCGCGACCAGGTGGCCGCGATCAGGAACGCCGGGCTGCCGCCGGAGATCACCGTGGACACCGCCAACCGGCTCCAGGGCCGCGAGTACGACGTGACGATCGTGCTGCACCCGCTGTCGGGCCGCCGCGACGCCACCGCCTTCCACCTGGAGTCGGGGCGGCTGTGCGTGCTGGCCTCGCGCCACCGGCACGCCTGCGTGATGGTGGCGCGGGCGGGCATCGCCGAGCTGCTGGACGCCCATCCGTCGGCCGAGCCGGTGCAGCTCGGGGTGCCGGTGAAGTTCCCCGACGGCTGGGAGGCCAACCAGTCGGTGCTGGAGCACCTGGCCCGCCACCGGGTCTAGCGGCGGGCCCGCCACCGGGCATGGCGGGCGGCGTCAGAGGCGGCGCCGCCAGACGTCGATGGCCAGCACGCGGCGCATGCCCGCCGACTCGTACAGGCCCAGCGCGGGGGTGGTGTTGTTGCTGTCCACGTGCAGGATCGTGCCCTTGCGCCCTCTGGCGGCGTCGGCGGCGAAGGCGTGCCGGAGCAGGAAGCGGCCCAGGCCCCGGCCGCGGAAACGCGGGTGCACGGCGAGCGTGGCGACGTAGCCGCAGTCTTCGTCGGGGACGAACTGGTTGCTGCCGATCAGCACGCCGGCGGGCTCGCCGTCGATCCTGGCCAGGGTGAGCTGGCTCCAGTCGGTGACGCTCTGGGCCTGGCGGCGCTCGTACCAGTGGTCGTAGTCGACCGGGACGAAGCCGAAGTGCTCGGCGAAGCCGATCTGGTGCACCTCGTGCGCGGCGCGGCGGGTCTCCTCGTCCTCGCCCGTGTGCAGGGTGAGGCCGGGCGGCGGCGTGGGCGCCTCGACAGAAGCCGCGTCGTCGGCGTGGTCGACGCGCATGCGGTGGAAGCTGGTGCCGGGCTCGAAGCCCTGCTCCTTGGCGTAGGACTGCTTGTCCTGGTCGGCGCGGTAGATGCCGATGTCGAGGGTGACGCCGTCGTGGCCGCGTTCGGCGCCGAGCTCGCGGGCGCGGGCGGTGACCGTGTGCCACAGCTCCTGCCGCAGGTCGTCCAGGCCGGAGCGGGTGATGACCTCGATGTTGACCAGGTCGCTGTCGCCCACCCGGCAGGCCCAGGCCCAGCCGGCCAGGCGGCCGGTCCCGTCGTGGGCCAGCCAGCCGTCCCTGTCGAGGTCGAAGCCCGGCTCGGCCAGCTCGTCGGCGATGTCGTCGAGCGTCATGTCGGGCGACCCGATGACCTCGGTGTCGTAGGCCGCGACCAGCTCGTGGATGGCCGCGGCGTCGTCGACCCGGGGGCGGCTCAAGATGTGCATGGACAGGATTGTGCACACTGCGCCCACCCCGGCGCCTCCCATTTTTCCCGGGGTGGCTAGGCTGGGCGGGTGGTCGACAGGAAGCCGCTGCACATCGAGGTCGCCACCCCCGACGCGACCACCGTCGCGCTCGCCCTCAGCGGCGACCTCGACTGGGAGTCCGTCAGCCGGCTGGGCGAATTCCCCGTCCCCGCGGGCTGCACCGCGATCGACGTCGACCTGTCCCGGCTGACCTTCGTCGACTCCTCCGGCCTGGCCGGGCTCGTGCGCCTCCAGCTGAGGGCCGCGGACGCCGGCGCCGTGGTGCGGGTGGTGGCGCTGACGCCCTATCTGCGCAGCCTGTTCCAGCTGACGGCGATCGACCGGCTGTTCAGCCTGCCGCCGGGCTGACCGCCTCCTGCGGGGCCGCCTCCGCGGGCGCGCCGCCGCGCAGCGGGATCTCCTTGATGAAGGCCGCCAGCAGCGGCACCACGACGGCGAAGGCGATGGCCCACCAGAACACGTCGGAGATCGAGATCGCCAGCGACTCCAGGATCCCGGTGCGCATCTGCGGGACCCGTTCGAGCTGCTTGGGGTCCATCCGGGCGCCGCCCGAGGTCATGCGCTCGGCCGCCTGGGCGCCGAACCGGCCGGTCAGCTCCGACAGGTAGTGGTTGTTGAAGATCGCGCCGAACAGCGAGACGCCGAACGAGCCGCCGATCGACCGGAAGAACGTGGTGGCGCTGCTGGAGACGCCGAGGTCCTTCTGCTCGACGCTGTTCTGCGCGATGAGCATGGTGGTCTGCATGAGGAAGCCCATGCCGAGGCCGAGCACGGCGATGTAGAGGCCGGTCTGCCAGGAGGCCGTGTCGACCCCCATCGTGGACAGCAGCCACATGCCGGCGGCCATGCCGACGCCGCCGATGATCGGGTAGATCTTGTACTTGCCGGTGCTGGTGATGGCCTTGCCGACGAACAGCGACACGACCATGGCCGAGGCCATCATGGGCAGCAGCAGCAGGCCGGAGTTCGTGGCCGTGGCGCCCTGGACGGTCTGCTGGAACAGCGGCAGGAAGTTGATCGCGCCGAACATGGCGAAGCCGAGCAGGAAGCCGATGCCCGAGATCAGGGTGAAGTTGCGGTTGCGGAACAGCTGCAGCGGCATGATGGGCTCGGCCACGCGGCGCTCGACCACGATGAAGCCGGCCAGGAAGACCACGGCGACCGCGATCAGGGTGAGGATCTGCCAGGAGCCCCAGGTGTACTCGTTGCCGCCCCAGGTGGTGATGAGCACCATCGCGGTGATGCTGACCGACAGCAGGACCGCGCCCGCCCAGTCGATGCGCACCTTGTTGTGCGTCCGCGGCAGGTGGAGGTTGAGCGCGAGCAGGACCAGCGCGACCGCGCCGACCGGCAGGTTCACGTAGAAGGCCCAGCGCCAGTCGAGGTGGTCGGTGATGAAGCCGCCGACCAGCGGGCCGGCGATCATCGCCAGCGACATGACGCCGGCCATGATGCCCTGGTACTGGCCGCGCTCGCGGGGCGGGACCAGGTCGCCGATGATGGCCATGACGTTGACCATGAGGCCGCCGGCGCCCAGGCCCTGGATCGCGCGGAAGGCGATCAGCTCGGTCATGCCGTCGGCGGGGCCGCCGAGCATGGAGGAGCCGGCCATGCCGCACAGCACGGAGCCGATCATGAAGATGACGATCGAGGTGATGAAGATGGTCTTGCGGCCGTACAGGTCGCCGATCTTGCCCCAGATCGGGGTCGAGACGGTCGTGCCCAGGACGTAGGCGGTCACCACCCACGACAGATGGGTCAGGCCCCCTAACTCGCCCACGATACGTGGCATCGCCGTACCTACGATCATGTTGTCCAGCATGGCCAGCACCATGGCCAGCATCAGGCCCGGCAGGACGACCATGACCTCACGGCGCCGTCCGACTGCCTCCGCCACTGCAACCCCCAGTTTGATCTTGCTTACTTGCCGACCGGCAAGCTTAGAATAAGCTAGATACTTACTTGCCGACCGTCAAGTCGAAACAGGTGCAAAGTGCGGGAAGACACGCGGGCGCGGATCCAGGAGATCGCGCTGAAACTCTTCACGGAGCAGGGTTACGAGGCGACCTCGCTGCGCGAGATCGCGGAAGAGCTGGGCGTGACCAAGGCCGCGCTGTACTACCACTTCAAGACCAAGGACGACATCATCGGCAGCCTGGTCGACCTCCGGGTGGCCGAGCTGCAGGAGCTGCTGGAGTGGGCCAGGAACGCGCCGAAGACCCCCGAGACCCGCCGCGAGCTGCTCGCGCGCTACGCCGAACGGCTGCGCCAGCCCCGCTACCTGGCCGTCGCCCGCTTCCTGGAGAGCAACCAGACGGCGATGCGCAACCATCCCCAGCTCGCCAAGATGCGCGACACGATGATGGAGCTCACCGCCGAGATGAGCGACGCCGGCGCCACGCCCACCGAGCGCATCAGCCGCTCGCTGGCGCTGTTCGCGCTGCACGCGGGCAAGTGGCTGTCGATGGCCGGCGAGGGGCTGACCGAGGAGGAGATCGACAAGGCGTGCATGGAGGTGGCGCTGCGGCTCGTGGAGCAGTAGCGACCCCTGTGGCACTCTGACGGCGGAACCGACGATTGGCGCGCCGGATCCGGGGCAGAAGGCTCGCACGCATCCAGACGGGAGGAGACGCAGTGGAGGCGACGATAGCGCTCCGACTGCCCAGGGATGCGGCGAGCGTCCCGCTGATCAGGCAGATGCTGGACGGCACGCTGCGGTCGCTCGGCGTCGAGGACCAGATTCGCGACGACATCGAGTTGATGCTGACCGAGGCGTGCGCGAACGTGGTCAAGCACGCCACGCCCAGCGACGACTACACCGTCAGCGCCTGCGTGCGCGACGACCTGTGCGTCATCAAGGTCATCGACACGGGGGGCGGTTTCGACCCGAACAAGGTGATCGAACCCGGCCCGGGGGCCGAGCACGGCCGAGGACTGCAGATCATGCGCGCGCTCGCCGACGACATCCGGTTCACCAACGTGCGCGAGAACGGGGCGATGGTCTGCCTGGAGAAGAAGCTGCGCTTCACCCCCGGGGCGGCGGGACAGCATCTCATCGCCAGGTGACCCGCACACCGGGGCCGGGCCGCCGCGTCAGCGGCGGC